>CAZJUK010000027.1:0-21152 GCA_964549145.1 uncultured Methylophilaceae bacterium | reverse complement strand
AGGCCACACCGAACTGTATCGTGGCGCTGAGTATGTAGTTGATTTTCTACCTAAAGTTAAACTAGAAATCGCAATTTCTGATGAAATTTTAGACCAAGTTGTAGAAGCAATTGAGAAAACTGCCGCCACTGGGAAAATTGGTGATGGTAAAGTTTTTGTCTTTAATTTAGAGCAAGTCACCCGTATTCGTACAGGTGAAACTGGCGCAGAAGCGCTATAAGAGAGGTAAATAAAATGAAAAAGTTATTATCAATGTTTTCACTTGTTGCTTTAGTCGGCATGAGTGCTATGGCCAGTAGTGGCATTAGTTATGCAGAAGATTTACCAGAAGCGGCAGAAGCTGCCATGGAAATGGTCGCAGATGAAACAACAGAAGCAGTTGAAGTAATGGCTGAGGAAGTAGTACCAACTGTAGATAAGGGTGACACCACTTGGATGATGGTAGCAACTTTACTAGTTATCTTAATGACTGTTCCCGGTTTAGCGCTATTTTATGGTGGTTTGGTCCGTAGTAAAAATATGTTATCTGTCCTTATGCAGGTATTGGTAGTTTTCTCACTGATTTCAGTAGCGTGGGCGGTATACGGTTACAGCTTGGCTTTTGGTAGTGGCGAAGGTCTAATTGTTGGTGACCTAGGCAAGGTATTCTTATCAGGTGTAACAATGGACTCACTTGCAGCGACATTTACTGACGGCGTAATGATTCCAGAAATGATTTTCATTGCTTTTCAAAGTACTTTTGCTGGTATTACATGTGCGCTGATTGTTGGTTCGTTTGCAGAACGCATGAAGTTCAGCGCTGTATTATTATTCTCTCTAATTTGGTTTACTTTCAGCTACATTCCTATCGCGCATATGGTTTGGGGTACTGGTGGTTATTTACTAGATAAAGGTGCATTAGATTTTGCTGGTGGTACTGTGGTACACATCAATGCAGCGATGGCTGGTTTGGTGGGTGCTTACATGGTAGGCAAACGTATTGGTTACGGTAAAGAAGCATTCACACCTCACTCGCTGACTATGACAATGGTAGGCGCTTCACTACTATGGGTAGGTTGGTTCGGCTTTAATGCTGGTTCTAATTTAGAAGCTACTGGTGGTGCTACTCTAGCTTTCATCAACACTTTATTAGCTACTGCTGCTGCTGTTCTAGCATGGACAATGGGCGAAACATTCACTAGAGGTAAAGCCTCTATGCTAGGTGCCGCTTCAGGTGCTGTTGCTGGTTTAGTTGCTATTACGCCTGCTTGTGGTTCAGTTGGTCCAATTGGCGCAATTATTATCGGCTTGGCTGGTGGTTTCTTATGCTTATGGGGTGTTACTGGCCTTAAGAAAATGCTTGGCGCAGATGACTCACTTGATGTATTTGGTGTACACGGTGTCGGTGGTATTGTTGGCGCACTATTAACAGGTGTGTTTACTGACTCTAGTCTTGGTGGTATCGGTATGGATACTAGTATTGCTGAGCAAGTAATGATTCAAGGTGAAGGTGTCTTAATCACAATGGCATGGTCTGGTATTGTTGCATACATCGCATATAAAATTGTGGATATGGTTATCGGCTTACGTGTTTCTGAAGAAGAAGAACGTGAAGGCCTTGATACATCAGTGCATGGCGAGCGTGCTTATAGTTACTAAGTAGCGTAATATATAGTAATGAAAACGGCTCGCTTGCGAGCCGTTTTTTTGAATCAAATGTTACAATCTATGTCACATTACATAATGTAAATTATAGAAATAATAATGAATAAACAATCAAACTTATCCCCAATGGAAAGATTAGTAAAACTGATACGCAACGAAAGTAGCGATATTATGATTTTAGTGTATTTAACATTGGGTTATGGCTTGTTGAGTGTTGCAACACCTGTTGCCGTTCAAGCATTAGTCAACAACGTCACAATGGGTGGTGTCATTCAACCATTGATTGTCATCTCCATAATTTTATTCTTCTTATTAGTATTATCTGGCTTACTGTTTGTTCTTGAAGACTACGTGGTTGAGCATATTCAACGACGACTATTTGTTGGTACTGCGATGCAAGTAGCGCAAAATACCCAAGGTGCCGAAGCAAGTATTTATGATACTACCAACCCTGTTGAGCTGGTTAATCGATTTTTCGATATTACAACCATACAAAAATCAACAGCAACACTATTAACCGTTGGGCTTATTGCGTCTGTACAAGGACTAATCGGAAGCCTAATTCTAATATTCTATAGCTTTTACTTCGCTATTATTGTCGTCATTGTTTTAATATTCTTGTGGTTTATCATCAGTATATTAGGCAAAAATGCCACGAAAACAGCGATTGACGAGTCTAAAGCTAAATATGCGACAGCAGCTTGGCTAGAGACAATTGCAGGTAATTTTTATCTATTTAAATTTTATAACGGTCTACAGCGCGCAGAAAAAATTACGAATAAATTAACGTCAGAGTATTTAAACAAACGTGCGTCACATTTCCAATGCTTGCTTTTACAAAATTTAATTGGTGTCATGTTTTATGCCTTCATTGGCACAGCCATGCTAGCAGTTGGCGGTATTTTAGTGGTCAACGGCCAAATTAACTTAGGTCAGTTTGTCGCCGCAGAATTAATTTTCTTTGGTATTTTAGCTGCGTTTGTTAGAGTAGTTAATAAGCTAGAAGACTACTATGATATTTTAGCGGCAGTAGACAAAATAGGCGTCTTAGATGACTTGCCACAAGAAGAAATAAAACCAAATCAAGTTGAGCCTCAAATCATTAACTCGCTTAGTGTTAATGAACTAAGTTTTGCTTATACTGAACGTGTCCATCCTGTACAAAATATAAACTTCAAACTCCAAAAAGGTCAAAGCCTCTCTATCAGGGGTGTTTCGGGCACTGGAAAATCAACTATTGTTACTTTAATTACTGGGCTTAGAATACCTAACAAAGGTTTTATTGAGTACGACGGTGTCGATATTCGTCAAATTAATAGACAAAGCTTAAGAAACAAAATTGGAATTTCTGCTCAAGTTGAGGTTTTTGAGGGGAGTGTTTTAGACAATATTAGACTTGATAATAATGCAATATCGATGCATGACATTAATGATGTACTCACTAAGTTAGGCTTATTAGACGATCTTGCGATTTTAGAAAATGGACTGGATACACAATTAACTGCATTCGGGGCGCCTTTATCCACTACTCAATTGCAACGCTTAATGCTAGTTAGAGCTGTGGTGACCAAACCTGACTTACTCATTATTGACGGTATGATTGATAATTTAAACCCAGAACAAACTCAAGTTGTGATTAATTACTTACTGAGTAGAAAACAAGAATGGATGCTGTTAGTGACTACTCGCTTTAAACATATCGCTGATCAGTTTGATCAAGAAATTTTACTGGCCGATCTCTTTGGAGATAAAAAATGAGTCAAGTAAACCATGCAAAAGATATAGTTTTATCAGAAGCGCAAACTCCAGACTTTGTCCGCCAATATGCTAAATTCTTAGGCTTTTCTTTTTTTATACTGCCTGTAATGGCAATGTTTTTACCTTGGACACAAAATGTAACTGCTACCGGTTCAGTCACTGCATTTTCTGCATCTGAGCGCATTCAAAATATTGATGCACCTGTTAGTGGTGTAATTAGTCAATGGTATGTGCAAGAAGGTAGCAAGGTCTCAAAAGGTGATGTATTAGTCGAAATTAGCGATATTGACCCGCTATTTAAAGATAGATTACAAGCTCAGCGTGATAATCAAAAAACAAAACTAGATGCAAAAACTAATGAACTAGAGTCGTATAAAATACAGCAGCTAAATTTAATGTCATCGAGAGATGCAAAAATTTCTGCTGCCGAATTTAAATTAGATGTTGCCAAGCAAAAAATTCGAGCTAATTCAGAAGGAGTAAGCGCAAACGAAGCAACATTGGATACAGCAAAATTTCAGGAAAAACGATTACAGCGTCTACTTAAAGATGGTTTAGTATCAAAGCGTAATGTAGAAGTAGCAGAGCGAGATCTGATTATTGCTAAACGCGGTTTAAATAGTGCACAAGCTAATTACAGATCAGCACAAGCTGAAGCACAATCTGCGCAAGCGGAAATATTAGAAATACGTGCAGATACACAAGCCTCTCTAGATTCCAGTGACGCCGTCATTAATAAAATAAGAGGTGAATTAGCTGATAGCGAAAACAGTTTAACTAGCTCAGAAATCAATCTATCAAGACAAAACATGCAAAAAGTAATTGCACCGCGAGACGGCGTAATCTTTAGATTACCAATCAACACACAATCTCAAGTAGTTTCTAAAGGCCAGTCACTATTAGTAATAGTACCGGATACTGAATCTCGTGCTGTTGAGTTATGGGTTGACGGCAGGGATGCGCCATTGATCGTGAAAGACAGTGAAGTAAGACTTGAATTTGAAGGTTGGCCAGCAATTCAAGTTGCAGGCTGGCCCAACGTTGGCATAGGTACTTTTGCAGGTAAAGTGTCTTTTGTTGACTCAACTGATAATGGGCAAGGTAATTTCAGAATTATGGTCATCCCAACTGAAAAAGAAAAATGGCCATCTGCCAGATTTATAAGACAAGGTGTTAGTGCTAAAGCTTGGGTGCTTTTAAACGATGTTTCAATTGGTTATGAATTATGGCGACTAGTAAATGGCTTCCCTGCACGTTTGCCGCAAGAAGCGTCTACTAATGTAATGCAGAGCTCAAGCAAATAGGATGAGCATCTTAAACTTTAAGAGCCAGTTAATCAGTGTCATAAATATTTGTGGGGTCTTGTTATATTCAGTTAGCACGCCTGCAAATGAAATTGATAAAGCAACAGAAAAATCAAAACAGCGTCTGCAACAAGATGAAATATTAACACTTGAAAACTACTCTGATAGCCCAGCAAAATCACTTCAAGATGCCATTAATGAAAATAAAGCTACTACCCCCCCAGCAAAGCCAGCCTTAGATTTAGATATTAAAAAGGTACTTATTCCCTATGCGAATCCAGAAGAGGCTAGTGTTTTAGAGCCAAATTTACAAGCAGGTAACAAAGCATTTCAATTTACTTTAGCTGATTTAAGAGTAAAGGCATTAGCCAACAATTTAGGCATTAAAGTTGCTAAAATTGCCCCAGATATTGCGAGCAGCGATGTTAGGGAAGAAGAAGCAAAGTTTGATCAGATTTTTTATGTATATGCCCAATATAACGATAATGATAGCCCCAGAGCATCTTCTGATTACGTTGGCTTCAAATCAACTAACCCTACATTAAACAACCAAGAAGTAAAACTAGACAGATTAGAACAACAGACTAAAGGCTTTGATGCTGAAGCCGGCATTCGTGTGCCACTGCGTACTGGTGGCACTGTTAGATTAAGTACGCCTTTATCTAACAAAAGAACAACAAGAAATAGTGGTCAATTTGATAGTGATGAATATCAAAGTGCTTTGCGTTTCTCGTTCAGCCAACCATTGTTAAGAAACGCTGGTAAGGATGTAAACGAAGCTAGCATTCGTATAGCAGGTTTTGAACAACAAGCGGTGACGCTACAAACTCGACTACAAACTATTCGCATCATCGCTATGGTCGATAAAGCCTATTGGCGGCTATATGAAAGCTGGGGTGCATTAGATGTTAGAAGGCAACAATACGAATATGCCCAGCGTAATTTAGAAATGGTCAGGCAGCGTGTTGATGCGGGGCTGACTGCTGCAGTTGAAATCAGTCGGTCAGAAATTGGCGTAGCAGACCGAATGGAAGCACTCATTATTGCTGAAACTAATTTAAAACTTGCCAATCGCCAATTACAATTCTTGTTAAATGATATAAGCGATGATGCGTCTTTAGATTCTGTATTCTTACCGAGTACAGCACCAAATTTAGTTAAGTTCGACATTAATCGCAAACAACTCATGGAAGATGCATTGGACGACCGTATCGAGCTTCTAGCACAAGAACTTAAACTAGCTGCGGATTTAACTAAAATCGAATATTTAGAAAACCAAACTTTGCCATTATTCACACTCGATTATCAATATGGTGCATTATCAAACACCTTTAACAGCTTAGGTGATTCTTATCAAGATATCGTAGGGAGTGACTTTAGCGATTGGTCACTAGGGTTTAAGTTTGAAATGCCTATTAGTAATGAAGCTCGTAAGGCACGTTTATCCCGTGCTGTGCAACAAAGAAGTCAGCGCCTTACTACCAGAACGTTGCAAACGCTTAGCGTGAAAAAAGAAATATATGATGCTGTCGACCACGTTGAGCAAGACTGGCAAAGAATTCTAGCAGCAAGACAGCAGGTACTTATTGCGGGCATTAATTATGAAGCCGAATTAAAGCAGTTTAATGAAGGCTTGCGGACCATGACAGAAGTGCTAGAAACCTTAACTAGGCTTGGTGAAGCACAAATTAAAGAAATAAATGCGATAGGTGATTACCAAATCTCATTAGTAGACACCGCTTATGCGACCGGCACTTTACTTGGCTATAGTAAGTTAAACTTTAATTAGTGTTTTCATATCTAATTTTTATAGATAAAGTCTTAGCTAATTAAACACACAACGTTCGATCACTCTACTTAATATAAAACATTGATTTCGAAACTTCGATACCAAACTCTGCTAAGCTACATAAGATAAGAGTTGTTTGGAGTAGCATGTCGAATGATTGCGACTATATTAAAAATAATTTGTAAAATAATCTTTAGGGTCAAAGTTCATGGCTTAGAGAATATCCCGGACAAAGACCGTTTATTAATCGTGGCAAATCATGAGTCATTTTTAGATGGCTTATTACTCGGTTTATTTATTCCAAAGCGAGCTACTTTTTTCGTTAATACTGGCGTATTAAAAAATATAGTTTGTAGACAACTTTTACGCTTAACGCCATATTTGGCAGTAGACCCAGCAAGTCCGTTCGCAATGAAAAAAGCGATACGGAGATTAAAAGCGGGCGAAAACGTTATCATTTTTCCAGAAGGTCGTATCACCACCACTAGTAGCCTAATGAAAATCTATGACGGGCCTGGCTTTTTGGCCGCTAAAACTGGTGCAAATATCTTACCTGTACGTGTTGAAGGCGCAGCACAATCTTACTTTGGCAGGCTTTCAGGTGAGCATCCACGCAAATTATTTCCTAGAGTCACCTTGACGGTATTGCCAACCACTAAGATTGTGATTGAAAACCCAAGTAATCAAGTATCACTTAGTGCAAAACAAAAACGCAGAATAGTCGGTGAAGCTATGCGTAGTATCATGCAAAATATGCTGTTTCAAGCACAAAAAAGTAAAACCTTTTTCGAAGCATTTTTAGATACTATCGATAAGTTTGGCGCTAAAACCAAAATTATTGAAGACATGAACGAAGTTGAAGAAACCTATCAAGACTTACTAAAAAAGAGTCTTGCATTAGGCCGGATTGCTTGCAAGGTTAGTCAAAAAAATGAAGCTATCGGTCTATTAATGCCTAATATAACTAACACACTGGCATTGATATTAGGTATGTCAGCATTTAATCGCTTACCTGCCTTACTAAACTACACGTCTGGAGCTGCTGGCATACAAAACTCCTGCACGGCAGCCAAAATAAAAACTATTATTTCTTCACGTAAATTTATCAAAACAGCCAAACTTGAAAGTGTTGTCGAAAACTTCAAAGGTATTAATGTCGTTTATCTAGAGGATTTACGTACGAAATTTGGCATTTTAGATCGTATATGGCTCATAGGCTATGCCTTACATTTTCCACGTTCCGCAATGGAGATCACTAACCCAGAAGATAAAGCAGTTATTTTGTTCACTTCTGGCTCAGAAGGCAAACCAAAAGGTGTTGTCCATTCCCACAAAAGCATACTTGCTAATGTTGCACAAATTATGGCAATGTTTGATTTATCCCCAGGGGATAAATTTATGATGGTACTACCTATTTTCCATGCCTTTGGTTTTACGGGTTCCTTATTACCAGTATTAAATGGGATAAAAATATTGTTATACCCATCCCCATTGCAATACAAAATCATCCCTGAGGTCATTTACGACCGTGGTTGCACTGTTTTTATTGCCACTAGTACATTCTTAAGTAATTATGCAAAATTTGCACATCCACATGATTTTTACAAATTAAGAATAGTACTAGCTGGTGCAGAAAAGCTAAATGATGAAGTTCGTAAAGTCTATTCAGATAAATTTGGTATTCGAATTTTAGAAGCATATGGCACAACGGAATGTGCACCAGGTGTCTCTGCCAATACACTCATGGCAAACCTTAACGGCAGTGTTGGTCAATTGTTTCCAGGTATGGAGCATAAATTAGAACATGTACCAGGTATTGAAAAAGGCGGTCTACTACATGTCAAAGGTAGTAATATCATGATGGGCTACTATTTATTTAATAATCCAGGTGTATTAGCACCACCTGTAGATGGCTGGTATAACACGGGTGATATTGTAGAAATCGACAATCAAGGTTATGTCCATATTATTGGCCGTGTGAAGCGTTTTGCCAAAATTGCAGGTGAGATGGTTTCGCTAGAAGTGGTAGAGAAAATAGCTTATACAGCTGCACCAGAATTTCAACATGCAGCAAGTAGTCAAGAAGAGATTAAACGTGGTGAGAATGTTGTGTTATTTACAACAGACCCTGAGTTAACCCGGGACGACTTAACTGTTGTTGCTAAAAGTCTAGGCAGTGCAGAAATTGCCATCGCCCGTAAAATTATATATCTAGAAGAAATTCCGTTACTAGGTACTGGCAAAACAAACTACGTTAAACTTAAAGTGATGGCAGCAACTGTTTAATGAATAGAAGGAAATTTCTACTCGGCCTAGGCGCCGTTGGTTTAGCTGGTTCAACTTATGCTGGCTATAAACTTTGGCCTGATGCTGGCATTAACAACCCTTGCCTCACGGGGCTGCCTGACTATCTAAATGAACACCCCCTGATGCAACAAGTCTGGAATGGGATTGATCCCTACCAAGTTTGGGACAGTCATGTTCATGTCGTTGGTACTGGCGATAACGATAGTGGCATATGGTTTAACCCAAACATGGACAGTTGGGGGTATCCAATGCTAAAAGTACAAAAATTATTCTATGAAAATGGCGCTTGTGCAAACCCAAAAAATGTTGACCTTAGTATGATTGATCGTATGCTCAACATATCTAAAGAAATGCCAATAGGATATAAAAGTATGCTGTTTGCATTTGATTGGTTTCATGATGGAAATGGCAAACCCAACAAAACTAATTCCATTTTTTATATCCCAAATACCTATGCAGCTAAAATCGCTAAAAAGCACCCTGGCCGTTTTGAATGGGTGGCTTCTATTCATCCTTACCGTCCAGATGCCATTGATGCATTAGAGCGAGCAAAAGTAGCAGGTGCACGGGCGATTAAATGGTTACCACCGGGCATGGGCATTGACCCAGCCTCCCCCAAATGTGATTTGTTTTATAAAAAAGTGGTTGATCTTAATATTCCAATTATTACCCATACTGGACGAGAAAGTGCAGTACAAGGTGGAGACCAAAATCACGGAAACCCTCTCAGGTTAAGGCGCGCTTTAGATCAGGGCGTTCGTGTTGTACTTGCGCATTGCGCCAGCGATGGTGATGATGATGATTTAGATAATGGTAATAAGCGTATTAGTAGCTTAGATTTGTTTAGTCGACTGATGGATACGCAAGACTACAAGACCTTAGCCTATGGTGAAATATCAGCAATTACATTAATCAATCATTCCTGGGCGATCAAAAGAATATTAGAACGGACTGATTGGCATGACCGCTTAGTCAACGGCTCTGATTATCCATTGCCAGCTATTATGCCGCTCATTAATACAAGACAACTGTATCATATGAGGCTTCTTGGTAGTGAGCACTTACCTTTTCTACGAGCGTTGAAGAAATACAACCCGCTTATGTTTGATTTTGCCGTTAAGCGTTTGATAAGTTTTGATGGTGTTCATTTTAGTAAAAATATCTTTGAAACTAAACATGTTTTTGCTTAGCAATGTCCATCAGATATAAAAAATATCATATTAAATTTTTTATATAATACGATGAGCAATCAATTTCAATTACTGCAACAAAAACGTTTCCGTCCACTTTTCTTTACGCAATTTTTAGGTGCTTTTAACGACAATGTATTTAAAACTGCACTGATTACCCTTGTTGCTTTTCACACCTTATCTCTTACTACAATGGATAGTGGAAAACTTACAACATTATTACCAGGCTTATTTATACTGCCATTTTTTATTTTTTCGGCAACTGCAGGACAAATAGCTGACAAGTTTGAAAAATCCACGATTATTCGCTACGTCAAACTGACAGAAATTTTCATTATGCTATTTGCAAGTTTTGGGTTTTTCCTACATAACATTTGGTTATTAGCGATTGCACTATTTATGATGGGCATTCAATCAAGCGTGTTTGGCCCAGTTAAATACGCTTATTTACCACAACATTTAAATAAGGATGAACTGGTTGGTGGAAATGGCGTGCTTGAAATGGGCAGTTTCCTCGCAATCTTATTAGGCCAAATTTTAGGCGCATGGCTTGCATCGCAACAAACAAATGAAGGGTTGATCAGCGTCACAATAGTTAGTCTAGCTATCCTTGGCTACTGGACAAGCCAAGATGTACCAAGCTCACCTGCCGGAGCACCAACATTAAAAATAAACTGGAATCTGATTACTGAAACTTTTAATAACTTAAAATTCATTTGGCAACACCAATCTTTATGGCTAGCCATTGTAGCCATTTCTTGGTTTTGGTTTATTGGCGCAACTTTATTAGCCCAGTTTCCCAGTTTTTCTAAAAATGTGCTTAATGGCAATGAAGGTGTTTTTATATTGTTACTCAGTGTGTTCTCTTTAGGCATTGGTATTGGCTCTTTACTTTGTGAAAAGTTATCCAATCATAAAGTGGAACTAGGTTTAGTTATTTTTGGTGCATTAGGATTAATTATATTTGGTGCTGATCTCTATTTTTCCAGCATACAATTTAAACAAACAGTCGCTAATATTCAATCAAAAAATACATATCTAGATTTTTTTATTCACTTCAGTAGCATACGGGTTTTAGGTGATGTTTTACTGATTGGCTTATTTGGTGGTTTTTACATTGTGCCACTATATGCATTCATACAAAGCAATACCGAAAAAAGTCATGCATCTCGAGTGATTGCTGGCAACAATATTATGAATGCATTGTTTATGGTCATGTCTGCTGCTGTCTCCTTATGGGTCTTTAGTCTAGGTTTCAATATCCCAGAACTATTTTTGATCACAGCAATGCTCACTTCCTTAATGACTATTTATTTATGCATCCGTCAGCCAGAGTATTTAACTAGTTTTTTTGCCTGGATAAAAAAACAAAATTGAGATTAATCAATTAACATTTATAATGCGTTTTTAAGCATCTAAATAATCAATGACAAACTCTTTGCTACCACTCTTTGTTAAAGCTAAAAAGCATGGGTAAAAAATTACCTCCTATGCTATCCAAGCAAGTCGCTTTTAATGGTCTCAGTTATATTTTAACTGGTGGTTTAATCAACAAGAACAGTCATTTACCAAAAAATAATCATGCTGTACCTGATGATTTTTTTGGTGTTTGTGTGGCTTCAAACCCAAACCCTGCAGTTGACACTTACATTATTGAAGAATTAAGAGCATTGAGTGTAAATAATGTGCGTTTAGACTTTAGCTATGCTGACTTAGGTAGCTTTAATGAACGTTTTCTAAAGCGTTTATTACACGAAAAATTTAATGTCACTTTACGCTTAATTCCACCTTATGAAGCAGCTAAAAGCATGTTTGAAGCTTCGCATAAAAAAGCATGGAGCTCATTTTTAGGAATCTTACTTGATCGTTATGGTGCTCAGTTTAAGCAGATAGAAGTCGGAAATACTATTAATCGAAAAGTATGGTCTGGCTACAATTTAAACAGTTTTTTAACTGTCTGGGATATCGCTTACAGTGCTATTAAACCTCGCGGGATCAAACTAATAGGTCCAAATATACAAGATTTTGAGCCGGTTTATAATATTGGCATTCTCAAAATACTCAAAGAAAAAAATCAGTTACCAGATGTACATAGCAATAATTTGTTTGTAGAACGTGTGTCAGAACCAGAACGGTTTGATCATCGGATTTTAAAATATCAATGGGCAAAAAAACTCAAATATAATCTGATAAAAAAAGCCAATATTTTGCAAAAAATTGGTAACGATTTTGATGTGCCTACCACTATTTCGTCTGCTGCATTTTGGGCAATTTATCGTATTAAGCGGCGTCTAAAAAATGGTAGAGAAAAACAAGCTGACTATCTTACACGCTACTTCACATTATTAGCTGCCTCAAACACATTGCAACAAATAAATTGGGGAGCTCTCATCTGTCATCGTGAAGGTTTAATCACTGACGGCTTACTTGATGCACAATATCCAAAACTGGAACGTATTGCTCATTATAAAAATGCAGATGGTGAATTAAAAAACTATGAAAGGCACCCTAGTTTTTATGCCATGCAAACCGTGATCAAACAGCTTCAAGGCGCATACTACCAACGAGCCATTAGCAGTGCTAGTGGTTTAGAAATTCATGAATTTAGTAAATACAATCAAATTATTCATGTTGCCTGGACTATCAATGGCAAGGTGGCATTTTTGAATGATGTTTACGCAGCTTCAAGCTTAGAGAAAGCAGAGTTACTACACCGTAATGGAAAAACTTTAAGAAATAACATAGGGTTAATCACCGAGACACCTATCTATTTGATTTGGAATAAAAATACCAATATTGAAATAAAATCGCAACCAGAACTAACTAGCCATCTTAGTATTTATCGTCATATTGACAACAAACAGTATTTTCAATTTAATCAGAACGGTTGGCAGGGCTTGATACTTACTAAAAATATTGAAGAAATGAATACGTTGCTCAAAAATATAAATCCAGAAAAAATACAAAGCCCTTCCAAAGACAAAACGTTACGCCATGCAAGAAATGCGATATGGACGCTTGATGATCCTCGTAATAAGCATCAACAGTTAACCATTAAGCAGCCTGTAACAATGTACCCACATAAAGCATTTCTAGACCGGTTTAAACCAAGCAAAGCAAAACGCAGTTGGAATGGAGCAATGGAATTATTAAGACGCGGCATCGACTCGCCACTCCCGGTGGCCTATTTTGAAAAGGCCGGAGATGGCTCATTAAAACAAAATTATTATATCTGTGAATATCATAAATCCGACTTCAACATAGCAGAGATATTCTCAGCATTTGCTCGAGATGAAACGAGTTATAAAAATATCACCCCGAATGATATTTATCCTCAATTTTCCCGGTTTTGTAATTATATGCATAAAAGCGGTATTCATTTTAGAGATTTCTCAGGTGGTAATATTTTAGTCAATATCCAAGAAGATAATTCATTAAGCTTTTCTTTGATCGATACTGCACGCCTGCATACTTACGACCACTCTGTACCATTTAATTTAAGAATGGCTGACCTTACTAGGGTTTGTAACAAGCTACATTGGCCAGGTCGAGTGGGGTTTATGCGGCAGTATTTAGCACTAATAGGTAGACAATTTGATTTGCGGTACAAAGTGCCTTTTTACTTGTATGACTTCAAAGTAAAACTCAAACGTACAATTGGCAGAAAAGCGATTAAAAAATTAATTAAACGAATTAAAGGTAATGCTTAATCTAATGAAAATCATGAACACGTTTTAAGCAGATTAAACACTTGTTTTTATTAATAGCATCAGTAATATAGTGTTCACGTAAAGCGCATGCTTTGCGAATTTAAACAAAAAGGAGAACTACTATGTGGACAACACCAGCTGCTACTGAAATGCGTTTTGGATTTGAAGTAACTATGTATGTAATGAACAAGTAAGTTTAATACTTACAAGTTTAAAGGACGCACTTTTACAAGCTAGTTAAACTCAAAAAATCAATTAAGCTTAAAGTTTTTTGGCAGCAATACCCAAATCTTCCCTACTTGATTCATTGACCCCGCTTTTTCACCTGCAGCATCCCCTGCGCCCCAAAAGAAATCAGCACGTACACCACCTTTAATAGCGCCTCCCGTATCTTGAGCCAACATTAATTTTTTTAGTAGTTTATTACTGTTCGGCTGTGTCGTTGATAAAAATATTGGCGCACCTAGCGGAATAAATTTTCGATCAACGGCCACACTACGTTGCGCAGTAATCGGCACACCTAATGCACCCAATGGGCCAGGCAGACCTGATGGCAACTCCTTAAAAAACACGTAACTCGGATTACTATTCAGCAGTTCTTGTAACTTATCTAAATTATTTCGTGCCCAGTTTTTAATACCTTGCATCGAGGCTTTATGTTTAGAGATTTCACCACGCTCGATCAGCAAACGACCAATAGATTGGTAATTATGGCCATTATGGTTTTCATAACCGACTTGCACCTGCTCACTATTTTCTAATTGCACCACACCAGAGCCTTGAATATGTAAGAAAAATACATCGATAATATCATCTATCCAAAAAATTTCTGTCCCTACTAAAGGTGATGGACTTGCATCAATCTCAGCACGACTTCTATACGGTACGAGCTTATTGCCTACTAACTGTCCACGTACTCGCTTAAATTTTAGTTCGGGATATTGCTCACCTAAATCAACTGTAATTAAATCCTCTGGCTGACGATATAAAGGATAAGGATATTTGGCAGATTTATTTTTACTGCCATTTAGCAAAGGCTGATAATAGCCTGTGATCTTTCCCGAGTCAGATCCATTTTCATTGCGTGTCTTATACACATTAAAATGTGTAGTCAAATATTCTATGATGGCTGCACTATTCGGTTTATGAAGTTGTTTAGCCGCAACGCATACGGTTTGCCATTGCAATCTTTTTACTAAGGTTGTGCAGCTTTGTAACCAAGCTGGCCAAGCTTCGTCCAAATTATCTTCTAAAATACCGTTTAAATCTTGCCAGGCAGCAGGCTTCAATAATGGATACTTTGATGTATCTATTCTTACAGTTGGCTCATTCTTATTTGGACTAACTTCAATTACCTTGGGTTGATCAGCAGTAGATGATTTGGTTAATTGAACTGGCGCTAGTTTTTCTAAATCTTGTGGTTTTTGAGTTTGAGTTTTTAAATTAGTACAATCGCATACTGGGTTCCCAATAGGTTTGATCTGTTTTTTAGCACAGCCCGCGATCATCAAACCAATTAACAAAATGGTTAGTTTTTTAAACATATACAATTACAACCTAATGCAACACCCTAGGAACAACCAACACAAAAGGCTCGATAATCGCTTCAAACTGTGTGCCGTCGTTAGCAACCATTTGATATGTTCCATGCATAGTCCCTGCATTGGTTGCTAATACCGTACCACTCATATATTCAAAACTTTCATTTGGTTGCAATAAAGGTTGCTCACCTATCACACCAAGACCTTTTACCTCTGACACTTTATTTTCTGAATCTGTAATAACCCAATGACGACTAATTAATTGGGCTGCAACTTGACCTACGTTCGTAATCGTCACGATGTAAGAAAAAGCGTATCGATCATCTTCCTCACTAGATTGATCAACTAGATAAGCCGTTTCGACACTGATAGTAAAAGCATAGCGTTCGTTAATTCCCATATTTACTGTTCTCTTAAACAATCATGCCTGAGATGGGCGAATAAAACTAGCAGCATCACTTGCTGTAACAACAGTGGCATTTTGCATTTCCAATAATAATTTGTAAGTTCCAGGGGTTTAAATTCCCATTGAGCGTTATTTGCATTGAGTTATTCAATAGTTGTTAATATTAAATGTTATTTTACGTAAATTTTAAATTTGGTGCTGATTAAAAATTGTAAATAAACACTAAGGATATTAAAGATAACTGCCGTAATTAGATATAGTTGTGAGCATTTCGCAAAAAATAAGGTCACTCCAAATACTATATGCCATTATTTAATACGTGGGCGTCAAATATAACAATTAAGTATGAACCTTTTTTATCAATCATGCTCAACCATTCTTTGGAACAAAATTCCAATTACTTTAACTCCCAAAAGGAAAATAATCATGGAAAAAGCTGCTAATCAACAAAATGATTCACTGCCAACAAACGATACAAAAATAAATAATATTAATCACTTTGCAAACAAGCCGAAAGACTACCAACTAGACAGCATCAACTCGTCTAATAGCATTGTATTTGGAACAACTTATTTTAGAAGATATATAGAAGCAAATTGCGACTGCATTTAAATTAAACTTGAAGAACAAAATAAAAAAGGACAGCTTTCGCCACCCTTTTTTTAAAACAACAAACTACTCAATAGCAATTTGCGGACGTCCTGGCTCAGGCCAGTCTAAATGGAAGTACTCACCACGCGGTTTGTCTTTGCGCTCATAACTATGTGCGCCAAAGTAATCCCGTTGACCTTGTAATAAGTTAGCTGGTAAATCTGCACTACGATAACCATCATAATAAGCTAACGCAGCAGCAAAACCTTGTATAGGAACACCATTCGTTACTGCTAATGCAATTACTTTACGCCAACCTTCTTGGCCTTTGTTCAGCTCCTCTGTAAAGTATGGGTCTAACATCAAGTTTTTCAAACGTGAGTTAATACCATATGCAGCCGTAATTTTTTGCAAAAATCGTGCGCGAATAATACAACCACCACGCCAAATTTGTGATATTTCACCAAAATTTAATTTCCAGTTATAAGCCACTTGCGCTTTATCAATTAACTGAAAACCTTGCGCATAAGCACAAATTTTAGAACAGTAAAGTGCATTCTTAATCGCATCAATTGCATCAGCTCTTGCTTTAGAGTCTGTAATTGGTGTAATTTTAGGACCTGTAAGAATCTTACTTGCAGCCACACGCTCTTCTTTAACGCTAGATAATCCACGTGCGTAAACCGCAGCTGCAATCGCATTAGCTGGAGCACCAAGCTCAAGTGCATTTGCTGCAGTCCACTGGCCTGTTCCTTTTTGTTCTGCTGCATCTAAAATCATGTCGACTAAAAACTCTTTAGACATTGGATCTTTTTGTTGCAAGATATCCGCAGTAATTTCGATCAAGAAGCTTGATAACTCACCTTTATTCCACTCTTCAAATATTTTACCAATCTCATCAGACTTCATGCCTAGTAAGTGCTTCATAAGCCAGTAAGCTTCACAAATCAATTGCATATCGATGTATTCAATACCGTTGTGCACCATTTTTACATAGTGACCAGACCCATCAGGACCAATGTACTCTGCACAAGAAAAGCCACCTACTATCGGTTTTCCTGGTTCGCCACCTTCTATGGGGATGCCTGTTTCTGGATCAACTTTTGCTGCAATAGCGGTCCAAATTGGCTCTAGTGACGCCCATGCTTTACGGGTACCTGATGGCATCAGCGATGGGCCGAAGCGTGCACCAGTCTCACCACCAGAAACACCAGACCCAATAAAATCAATGCCTTTAGCATGTAATTCTTTTTCACGGCGAATAGTGTCTGTCCACAACGCGTTACCACCATCAATAATAATGTCGCCTTCTTCCATGAAAGGCAATAATGCATTGATTGTTAAATCGGTGGCTTTACCTGCTTTAACTAACAATACAATTTTACGTGGGCGTTTAATACTTAATGCAAATGCAGCCAAATCTTCATGGCCAATCACACGTTCGTGTGAAGGCTCATTCTCTTTACACTCAGCTAGAAAGTCACGTGTTTTGTTTGCACTACGATTATAAACGGCTACGGTATAACCATGATCAGCGATGTTTAAAACTAGGTTTTGTCCCATCACTGCGAGGCCAATTAGGCCGATGTCAGCATTTTTTGTGCTCATTGTCTTTTCTCTTAAATTGATAATTTAGATTAATAATTCAGCCGTTGCTTTTAGCATTATCTGGCTACTTTACTACTACTTGCATTATTTCTTTAGCGTACTACTACTTGCATTACTACTTTAGGGCGTTACTAAACATTTCAGTGGCTAGGGTATAGCCTGCCATGGCTAATTGTGGATCATAACGATCACCTTCATCACGCATAAATGCATGTTGGCCATTAAATTCATGCCAACTAAATACGACATTGGCTGTTGTTAATTTTTCATACACCAGCAAACGGCCAGCCGTATCAACATGGGTATCCTGCTTGCCCCAAAGCATCATCAACTCACCATTAATATCACCGAGGCGCTGCATACTATGCTGGTTTGGCTGATTTGGAATTGTGTAGCTATGTAGGTCTGTTGCATAAAAGCAAGCAGTTGCTTTTACTTCTGACTGAAGAGCTGCGCGGAAAGCCAAATGCCCTCCGATACAAAAGCCCATTGCGCCCAAGTTGCCATCATACCAATCTACTGTAGTTAAATAATCAATCATGGCGCGGTTGTCGCTGTCGTATCCTTGCACATCTTTAGCAGCCTTATCGGCATTGCCTTTTTCGCGACCCATATCATCATAACCAAGTACTGTGCCGATAGGGTTAAGTTCATGGAATACTTCAGAAACCAGCACAGCGTATCCTTGACCTGCCATCATTTTGGCAGCACGCTCAATTGGTCCAGTTTGATGAAAAATTTCTGAATAAAATAATATCGCTGGCACTTTTTTATCATGTGCAGGTCTATGTATATAAGTGCGCATTAGCCCTGTAGGCGTATTTAAATCCACTACTTCTGATTTGATAATCATAAATATTCAATCTAATGTTTTTTATCTATTAAAAAAGTATATTCTACAAGGCTTTACAATCTGTTTCATCCTCATTTCGCACTATATTGAAAATATTTTTAACTTAATAGTGATTAATTTACTTTTGTAACAAAAGTCACTTTACTAGTAGTTCAACTTGAATTACCTTAGACTAACTCTACTAGACCATAAAATAACAAGGCCAATTTAATGCGCTCTTTTATTATCTTTTTTGTTTTCAGTTTTTTTCAAAATAATGTATTTGCAGATGACCGCCACACGCTCTCTTTTAAACTAAAGTCTTCAGTCGTTAAAGTGCATGTTGCTACTAAAAAAGGTGGTCATGGTGTAGGCACTGGTGTTGTTGTAGGTAAAGATTTAATTGCCACCAACTGCCATGTGTTAGCAAATAGTGTAGGTGTAAAAATTAGCAAGTTTGGCGATGGTTTTGTGCCTGTTGCACTTAAAGCTGATTGGAAGCATGATTTATGTATTATGCGTTTTCAATACCTAGAAATGACACCCGTAGTGCTTGGTGATTCTGAAAACCTTGCTTATGAGCAGGCTATCTTTTCGATTGGCTTTCCTGGTGGCCCGCCAAAACCTCAATACTCTGAGGGGAAAATTAAAGCGCTTTATAGACATGATGACAGTTATATTGTTCGTACTAATGCCTCATTTGTAATGGGCGCTAGTGGTAGCCCCGTATTTAATACAAAAGGTGAACTCATTGCCATTAGTACGTTTAAAAGTCCTGGGAAAAATGCTAATTACTACAATATGCCGGTGAAGTGGGTGAAAGCATTAATTAATGCGCCTGAAACTACTTCAATGGTAACAAACGAACTACCGCTCTGGGATGCACCAGAAGATAAAAGACCATTTTTTATGCGTGTTGCACTCCCTTACAAAAATGATAAATGGAATATTTTAAATTCGGTTGCACAAGAATGGATAACAGCAGAACCAACATCTGCTGAAGCATTTTACTATGCTGGCGCGGCAGCTGAGAATTTAGGTGATGCGACAGCAAGCAATGAATACTACCATCAGGCGTTAAAATTACATCCTAACCACCCAGCTACTCTAAAGGCCTTAGGCTTAATCGCCTTTTTAGAAAATAATAGGAATCAAGTTGAAAAAATTCATACTGCACTTAAAGCCATTGATGAAAGTTTAGATGTGGAGTTTTTAGAAGCTTTAAATAAAGCGGAACAAAACTGCCTAGTAATCGCTACTTCGACCTGTTGAATAGCCTTGAGGAATATCATTTTGCCATTCGCCGCAGGCATTACAAAGATGATCATGCATCGTCGGGCTGAGCGTTAAATTATTGTTACCGCAAAATTTACATTCTGGAGTGTGATTTACTTCAGACTTATGACTAGTTTCATGTTTTTTTACTGCAACCTTAGTACTACCTAATCCGTATTTATTGTCCATGGAAAACTCCAAAGGAAATAATTAAAAGAACATTGCATTTAAGTTCTTAAAATTACTCGCTTTTATTGCTGATGACAAGCGGTTTAATTTAATTGTTACAAAGGTTTTTAAAAGCTAGCGTTATTAATTAAGACTTATAGGCTGCACGATTAAATCTATCATGAATAGCTGCCCATTCAGAAGTGTCAGGTGGCAACTCAACCAAAATACAATCTACTTTCAATGCATCCATTTGATGTAATAGATCATAGAGCACTATCGCCGCTAGTATTGGTGATTTTGGCAAAACAAATATTTCAGCATTAGGCAACTGCTCATCTTGCATTAGCAAAACTGCGCTAGACGTTTGCGTTTTGGAAAATGCTAATACATCGCCGCGTTGTTTAAACAACCGCAATGGCGTACAGGGCGAATAATGCAATAAATGCTGGCCTGGCGACTTAGGCAAAGGCTTGTCATCTTTTAATGCTTTTTTACCAGTCACTTTGGTTAATGAAGCCTCGCTAATCATACCTAGGCGTAATAACCGCCAATCATCATTTTCGATAGCAATGATAGTGGACTCTATCCCTACCTGACATGCACCACCATCAACAACTGGAGTTTGCTCACCTAAGCCAAAACCAACATGAGCTGCAGTAGTTGGGCTCAATTGTGTAAATTTATTCGCTGACGGCGCAGCAAGTGCCAAACCACTCTCTTTTAACAAGCTTAATGTGAGCGGATGATTCGGCACACGTAAAGCCACAGTAGGCAAACCGCCACGTACGATGCTAGAAACAGTATTTTTAGCCGGCAGCACAAGGGTGAGTGGGCCAGGCCAAAAAATGTCCGCAAACTTTTGTGCAAGTCGGGGGAATTTCTCTGCCCAGTTTTGTACTTGGTGGCTATCAGCTATGTGCACAATTAATGGATTATCTTGCGGGCGCTCTTTAATTTTATAAATTTGTCGCAATGCATTTTCATTAGTCGCATCTGCAGCTAACCCATAAACAGTCTCTGTGGGAA
>CAZJUK010000026.1:0-21367 GCA_964549145.1 uncultured Methylophilaceae bacterium | reverse complement strand
TTGCCATATATGGCAGCAAAATAAAGGATGCCATTACTACCGCTTACACAACCACTTCAAATGCATTTACTAATGTACTCGGAATAGAAATTGAATTAATTCCAACAGGTTCGCTTGATGAAAACCCTTCACTTAAATCATTAGAATTTGACTCCACAGCAGATAACCATCTGAGCAATAAAGAAGCCAACCATTTTAATAAGCAATCACCAACACCAGAAAATCTAGCAGAAAAAGATCTCTGGAACCGCATAAAAAATAATTATGCCATGCCAAATACATCGTCAGCCTATACAAAAAAACGCGAAAACTGGTATGCGTCACACCCAAAACATGTCGCTAGGATGATGGCAAGAAGCGAAAAGTATCTTTTTTATATTGTTGAAGAAGTCGAAAAGCGCAATATGCCAAGTGAAATTGCACTGTTGCCGATGATAGAAAGTGCTTATGATCCACAAGCATTTTCACGTAGCAATGCTGCTGGCATCTGGCAATTCATTCCTTCGACTGGCAGGTATTACGGGCTTAAACAAAATTGGTGGATAGATAATCGACGTAACATTGTTGCATCTACAACGGCTGCACTAGACTATTTACAAAAGCTGCACGCCATGTTTGAGAGCTGGGATCTAGCGCTTGCTGCGTATAACGCAGGCGAAGGCACCGTTGGTAGAGCAATAGCTCGCAACAAAGCTCGTAACTTACCTACGGACTATCAGAGCTTAAAGTTACCAGCTGAAACTCAATATTATGTACCTAAGTTACAAGCTATAAAAAATATCATTTCGCAACCCGAGCGATTTGGATTAGAAATAAACTCAATCAGCAACCAAGCGTATTTTGTAAAAATAGCAGCACCTAAGCAGATTGATTCGAAGCTTGCCGCAGAGTTAGCAGGCATTTCTCATGAAGAAATTATTGCGCTTAATCCAAGTTTCAATCGTCCAGTTATTGCCTCTAAGCACCAAGATCATCATTTGATACTACCTGTTGCTTCAGTTGAACCTTTTCGGACCAACCTGGTTAATTACGATAAACCACTAAGTAAATGGAAGACTTACAATGCAAAACGTGGCGAAAATATTTCCACCATTTCAAAAAGATTCAAAATTAATGCAACTGAACTTAAAAAAATTAACAACCTTTCACGAAGCAGTAAAATTAAAGAAAACAGACCGATATTAGTACCCAACGACTCAAATAAAGAAGCCAACTTTTTATTAGCGAACTTAGATTTTAAATCTAACAAACAAATTAGGAAAAAATCCAGAGCAATTAAATACAAGGTAAAAAAAGGTGACACAATATCCGGAATCGCCAAAAAGTTTAGTATCAAAAGCAAGCAAATTTTAAAAACCAATCGCCTCAAATCGAACAAGATAAAAATAGGTCAGCTACTTAAATTAACGTCCTCTAAGAGTTACGTTAAAAAACGCATCTCCAGTAAGGTTAAATAAATAATTGGTGCGTGCATGCTTATTGAATTAATGATAATAAAAGAGGCTACCAAGAAGTCAATTGCAAACATGCTACTTGTGTTCATGATGGCTTGCTTACTTCTCGCTTGCGGCAAACAAACAAACACAGATAATCTTGATTACAGTACATTACAGCCTGTTGAGCAAGGTGGTAAACTTATTGGCGCAATGACCGCAGAGCCAAGCAGCTTAATTTATATGATAGCGGGTGAGTCAGCCTCGGCCACCATTGCAGCCAACATTTTCAACTCCTTACTCAAATATGATAAGAACCTAGACTTGATTGGCGAATTGGCCGAAAGTTGGACGATCTCTCAAAACCAAAAAACAATCACCTTTACACTAAAGTCTAATATGCAGTGGGCTGATGGAAAACCATTAACGAGTGCAGACGTGCTATTTACTTGGCAAGCAGTAACAGATGAGAAAAATCATAGTCCCTACGCTTCCGATTACCAATTAGTAAAAAAAGTAGAGACACCAGATAGACTTACCTTCAAAGTAACTTATGAAACAGCTTACGCCCCAGCACTTGATAGCTGGTCTGGTTTACAAATATTACCTAAGCATTTACTAGAAGGGCAAGACCTCCATACGACAAACTTTGCACGCAACCCTATTGGTAGTAATTACTATCAACTAGCTAGCTGGGCAGATGGACAAAATATCAAGCTGTCTCGCAATCCAAACTCAGTGCTCGGATCTGCTAGCATTGATCATCTAATTACTCGAATTATTCCCGATAACTCAGCTCAGTTTTTAGAGCTAATGGCTAATAATATTGATACTATGGGTTTAGATCCTATTAAATACTCACGTATTATTCCTGCGCGACCAGAATTAAAGGAAAAACTAAACCTCTATAAAGAATTAGGTAATAGCTATACTTATATGGGCTTTAACTTAAAACACAAACCTTTTGATGATATTCGTGTACGCAAAGCGATTAATTATGCCATTGATAAACAAGAGATTATTGATGGGGTGTATTTAGGGTTAGGTATTAACATTGCGTCCCCTTATAAGCCCGGTACACGTTGGAGTAATCCGAATTTATCGCCCTACCCTTACGATCTAAGCAAAGCCAAGATGTTGCTTAAAGAAGCAGGGTTTGCAGATAATGATAACGACGGTATTTTAGAGCGAGATGGAAAGCCATTTACTTTTGAAATTATTACCAATCAAAACAAAGAACGAGAAAAGTCAGCAGTTCTAATTCAACATAGACTTAGACAAGTAGGTATAGATGTAAAGATACGTGCTATTGAATGGGCGAGTTTTATTAGTCGCTTTATTAAAACAGGTGATTTTGATGTGGTCATACTAGGCTGGGGCTTAGGTTTGGACCCTGACCAGTATAATATTTGGCATTCTAGCCAACAAGCACCCGGGCAGTTTAACTTTATTGGCTACAACAACCCAGTGGTTGACCAGCTGCTTGAGCAAGGCCGTACAGAACTTGATACAGACAAGCGCAAAGAAATTTATCATCAGTTTGCGCAATTGTTGCTAGAAGACACCCCGATTGTTTATTTATCAGCTGGCTATGGCCTGACTGCAATGCATAAACGTGTACAAGGCATTGTCAATCCTATCCCGCCTTATGGCATGAGCTTCGACTCTCAAAAATGGTATATTCCGAATCAGTATCGACGTAATCAAATAGAAGCCCATTAACCTAACCATTCATCATGATAAAATACTTAATAAAACGCGTGTTGTGGATGATCCCAATGCTTTTAGGTATTAGCTTGATATCATTTTTTATTATGCACCTAGCCCCAGGCGATATTACTGATAACGAAAGTGCATTTAACCCTAAATCTAGCAATGAATCGCGTGAACAGTTACGCAAACTCTATAATTTAGACAAGCCTATTATTGTGCAATATGGTTTATGGCTTAAACGGATTGTAAAACTAGATTTTGGTAATTCGTTTAAGCCACACCAAAAACCAGTATTTTGGGGCACGACTGATAAAGACGGCAATATTAGCAAAGGCATGATTCAACAAGCACTCCCCATTACATTAATGATCAACATACTTGGCTTGATTATTACGCTAGCACTTGCTATTCCATTGGGCGTTATCGCCGCTACAAAATACCAGCAGTGGCAAGACAAATCGATTACCTTATTTAATTTTATTGGCTTTTCTATACCAAGCTTTTGGTTGGCGCTATTACTGATGTATTGGTTAGGTGTGATGAATAATTGGTTGCCAATTTCAGGTTTGCAAAGCCTTGATTATGAAATGTTCGATACTTGGGGAAAATTTGTCGATAGAGCTAAACATTTAGCCATGCCAGTACTGATTCCATCATTAACAGGGTTAGCAGGCATTACACTTTTTGTTAAAAACGGTATGTTAGATGTGCTGCACCAAGATTACATAACGACTGCGCGCGCAAAAGGCTTAGATGAGCACAAAGTTGTATACAAACATGCTTTAAGAAATGCATTATTACCGCTCATTACGATTGTCGGCTTAACCATCCCTGGGTTGATTGGCGGCTCTGTCATATCAGAAACCATTTTCGCTATTGATGGCATGGGTAAATTGTTTTTTGATTCTGTGACAAGCCGAGATTTTCCTGTTGTCATGGGTATATTAACAATCGGTTCTGCGCTTACATTATTAGGTAATTTAATTGCAGATATCGCTTATGCTTGGGCTGACCCACGTGTAAGACGTGGTGTAGTGAGAGGCTAATATGGGAAAAGGTGTACTTATAAAGTCATTAGCCAACCCGCTAGCCAAAGCCGGCTTTATTATCATTATTACCGTGTTCTTAATGGCTATGCTTGCACCGTGGATCGCACCTTATGACCCAAATGCAATTGATGTCAAAAAGATATTATTTGCGCCCTCTTTTCAGCATTGGATGGGCACCGATGGCTTAGGCCGCGATGTATTTAGTCGCATGTTGCATGGCAGTCAAATTTCATTACTTGTCGGCTTAGTTGCAGTAGGCATTTCAACAGCTATAGGGGTTGTGTTAGGCGCTGTTGCTGGGTATTACAGAGGATGGGTAGACACTGTTATTATGCGCTTAGTTGATGTCATGCTGTCCATTCCAAGTTTTTTCCTTATTTTAGCAGTGATTGCTTTTTTAACACCTAATATAGTCAATATTATGATTGTAATTGGATTGACCTCATGGATGGGAGTGACACGTTTAGTACGTGCTGAATTTTTAAGCCTGACTGAACGAGAATTTGTCATGGCTTCACGCACACTAGGTGCTAAAGACGCACGGTTAATTTTCACCCATTTATTACCTAACAGCCTCACACCTATTATCGTCAGCTCTGTTTTAGGTGTTGCAGGCGCTGTACTCATGGAATCTGGCTTAAGCTTTTTGGGCCTTGGTGTACAAGCACCTCAAGCATCATGGGGTAATATACTGGCAGATGGTCGAGAATATATACAATTTGCATGGTGGCTCTCGCTTTACCCTGGCATGGCAATTTTGTTAACTGTGTTAGGGTATAATTTACTCGGAGAAGGATTAAGAGATGCACTTGACCCACGTAGTGAGTCAAACAAATAAGTTTCTGTTATGTCTTGGTTTATAAGACTTGTGAACCTAAAAATAAAATCACTGATGGGTGACAAATAAGTAAGCGCCAGATATAAAGCTTAGTTATATTTAAAATTAAATTAAACAGGGAAAGTTATGGGATTATTAACAGGTAAAAAGATATTAATTGCAGGCTTATTGAGTAACCGTTCAATTGCCTACGGCATTGCTTCTGCAATGAAACGCGAAGGTGCTGAGCTAGCTTTTACATATCAGATGGAGAAACATGCAAAACGTGTTGGCGATTTAGCATCTAACTTTGACTCTAAAATCATATTGCCATGCGATGTAGCAGAAGACGACCAAATTGAAGCATTATTCCCTGCCTTAGGAAAACATTGGGATGGAGTAGACGGCGTCGTCCATTCACTTGCATTTGTACCTAAAGTCGCATTAGAAGGTGACTACCTTGATGCAATTAATCGTGAATACTTCCGCATTGCACATGACATTAGCTCTTACAGTTTTTCGGCGTTAGCCAAAGCCGCTTACCCAATGATGGAGGGACGTAATGGCAGCTTACTTACATTAAGCTACTTAGGTGCTGAGCGTACTATGCCTAATTACAACGTCATGGGGGTGGCAAAAGCAAGTTTAGAGGCAAATGTCCGCTACCTAGCACAAAGTTTAGGTCCGCGCGGCATTCGTGTTAATGCAGTATCAGCAGGGCCGATTAAAACATTGGCCGCTTCTGGCATTGCCGACTTTGATAAAATGATTGGCTTTAATGAAAAACATGCTGCTTTAAGACGTAACGTAACCATTGATGAAGTAGGCAATGCTGCGGCATTTTTAAGTAGTGACTTAGCCTCAGGCATTACGGGTGAAATTACTTACGTTGATGGCGGCATGAATATTACTGCAGCAGGTCAAATAGATTAAAGCATACCTCTAGTATGCTTCATTGCACGATAATCAAAAAAAAGCTGATGCATGCATCAGCTTTTTTTGTTCGCATCAATGTTTAAAGCAGTACTTATTTAAATCTAATTACTGTCACCTAAGATTAGCTGTTGATTAATTTTAATGTCGCTTTTAGCTTTTAGCGATTGTCCATAAGCCGCTGTATATTCTTGTGCTAGGGCTCTTTCAAAATCCAATTCAGCCATTTCTTTAGCCTCTTCATCATCGCCAATCGTGTCATTCAAGCCAGTGACCTTAACGAACACATAAGCTCTACTTCCATCAATAAAGCCAGTATAAGCAGGCAATGTGCTTGTATTAATTTTAAATACTTGACTCATTACAGGCTCAGTTAATCCTTGCGCATCTTTCCTATCAACTGTTACGGTAGGAATCCAGTCTAAAGTTTTCATCTCTTCACCAGTATTAAGTTTAACAAGTTGTTGTTCACCATCTTTTTTTGCTGCTTCAAGTGCTTTCTCAATATTAAGCAAGTCTTTGATACCACCTTTTACTTCATCAAAAGTACGTGGCGCCTCTGGCGCATATTCCAGAACACGTGCTGAGACTAAATTGTTAGGCTTAACTTCAACTGCTTCAGTATTACGCTTTTCTTTCAACACATCGTCAGAAAATATCATTGCCATGATTTTTTCATTACCGAAAAACTTAGCCCCCTCTTCTCTACTAATCCAATCAGATGTTTGTAATTGCAAGTCAAATGCCTTAGCCACAGGCTGTAAACTTCCAGATTGCTCATAAACAATATTACCAAATTCTTCAGTAAGATCAGCATATTTGGATTGCGCTTTTAAATAAATGAGCTCACCTTTGATTTGTGTTTTTAAACTTTCAAAATCTGATGATTCACCAGTCACCTCGTCTAGACGAATAATATGAAATCCAAATTCCGATTCTACTAACTCACTAATTTCTGAAGGTTCCATAGCAAAAACAGCATTCTCAAAAGGCTTGACCATTGCACCACGGCCAAAACTACCTAGAGCACCTCCTTTAGCAGCTGAGCCTGGGTCTTGTGAAAATTTAGCCGCTAACTCTTCAAAACGATTTGGGCTAGCTGTTAATTTATCTAATACATCTTGCGCACTTGCTTTAACTGTTGCTTTATCTTCATCTGTTGGGTTCAAACCAAAACTAAACAAAATATGACTTGCCTGGCGTTGTTCATTACCCTGAAACTTTTCTAAATTTTGGTCATAAAACTCTTTTACTTCTTCTTCAGTAATTGAGCCACTAACTTTTGGTACTAATGCATTAACAGCGAGTAACGCAAACTCTAATTTAACTTTCTCTGGCACTTTAAACTTATCTTTGTGCAACTGGTAGTATGCTTCAACCTCTTCATCAGTTACTTCGACTTTAGATAAAAATTCAGACGCCTTGATTTCTGCAATACTTACATCTCTGGATTGAAAAGCAATTTTTAATGTTTCTTCTGCTAATGATGAAGGCGCAAAAGCCAACCTTGCTAAATCATCACGTGCCTGACGAGCAGCCATGTCATTTCGAATGCTGTTTTCAAATGTCGTAGCAGTTAGGTTGTTTTGTTCTAATGTTTTTTGGTATAAGTCTTCAGAAAACTGCCCGTTGTCTTGAAACTCTGGCATGCCTAAAATGTATTGGCTTAATTGATTGTCACTAATTTTAAAATTATTATTCTTAATATCCGCATTGACCAAGCGTCTTGTGATCAAACCGTCTAAAATCATCTGCTTAAACTCGGGTTGTTGTAACGTTTCAGGGTCAAACTTCTCACCCTGTGATTGCATTCTGTTACGTACATTTTCGAACTGATTGCTGTATTCCTGAATCGAAATTTTTTCTTTGCCTACTTCGGCAACCGTTACGTTACCACCGGATTGATTTAAATATGAATCAATCCCGAATAGTGCGAACGGAATAGTAATAACAGCTAAAATAATTTTAGCAGCGATACCTTGTGTTAAAGAACGAATGGCTTCTAACATAAACAATCTTTCAGGAATTTTAACTTTAAATAAAAGTGAATAACCAAATTGGTCAACCGCCTAATATACCATAAAGCGCATTGTTATCACATATATCAGTATAGAAATTGATAGACTCTTGGTAGACATATTTGTTCGAAAAAACGTATCTTAAATTTCAAACCTAGTTTTAATTAATGGGATAGTGAGTCTCCCCTAAGCTTGTCACTGTCTCTTGGTATTACTTTTAGACACCACAGCCTAATAAATTAAAAGTCGGCATTGGGAATACTTACCTAAATTTTTAAATCAACTTGACGTTACCACTACTCCCTACCCGCCTTACATGAAGGGTGATATGATTTCTATAAACAAACCTTTCAAGAGAATTTAAATGAACAAGGACAAGTCTGAAAAAATGATTGCTGAGTTAACGCCGTTAGAAAAGGTAGAGTCACTCTATAGTGAGCTGACTGAATGGTACGGTGAAGCTGATAAGAAAGAGCTTAGGGTGGCAGCTAAGTTATTATTAGTTGCGTTAGATAAATTTGCTAGTTACGGTCAAAATGATTGGGATCAGTTAGTGATGGAGTATGTTGATACTTTAAAAAATAACCCAGAAAAATTTCAAAGAATTATTGAGTCAAACCGCGGTGAATTAAAAAACAAAAAACTGACTGACCTACTTCATTAGTTTAATTAATTGTTTATTTTTGCAAACTCAAACCTTAAGAAAATACTTTTTAGTTTGTTCGTTTTTTATTAGCTTTGCAAACTTTCGCGTCTGTTTTGGTAGATAAACCAACTCATCTACTAATGAATGTTTACGGCGCTTCTTAGTCATTTCTGCAGGCTCAAAAAAATGTTTTGCATTTTCATATGAAAGCACAAAGGGCGAGAACCCTTCGCTCATTAGTATGTAACTCATGATTAATGAACCTGTCCGATGGTTGCCTTCTAGAAACAATTGTGGCTGTGTTAATACATGCGTAAATAATCCTGCGGCCCGTTTCCATATATCAGCACGCTTATTAAGTGCCAAATACTCCATAAGCGAACCAATACCACCACTCTTCGCCTCATAAAAGTGCCTCTTTGTTGCCTTAAACTGCGATTTATCTTCTTCGAATGAAATGTTAGTACTGTGATATAAAACGATGTGATTGAGCTCTAAAATCAAATGAGAATGTCCCATTTCGAATAGATCAATCTTATTTAATAGGTAATAATCAATTTTAGCGTATCCCGCAACTAAGTTTTCGACCACTTCATCAGTTGGCGGTTTTCTTTTAACTGCTAAAGTAGCGTTAATTTTTTTGAAGTGTTTTTGTGTGTCAAGAAGCCTTGCCCTGATCACCTCAATATCTAGCCTTCTATTGTCCATCAAATCGAATTAACTTTTATTGTTTAATATCTTGGAATTGATTTAGCAGATTAACTAAACTCACCCCTAACATATTGTTGTGTTAATCCTTGTTGAGGGTCTTCAAATATTCTTTTTGTTTCGTCCATTTCAACAAGATATCCAGTACGACTACCTTGAGAAATATCAACACCTAAGAAAGCGGTAACATCGGCAATACGTGTTGCTTGTTGCATATTGTGCGTGACTAGTGCAACACTATAATGTTCTTTCAAATCGATCATAAGTTCTTCAATCTGGCGTGTCGCAATAGGATCTAATGCAGAACAGGGCTCATCCATTAATAGAACATCTGGCTCTGTTGCAATAGCTCTAGCAATACATAAGCGCTGCTGCTGACCACCAGATAAAGATAAGCCACTATTTTTAAGTTTATCTTTTACATCATCCCAGATAGCTGCTCTTTTCAACGCTTTGATGACCATTTCCTCTTCATTGCCTTTGAAGCCGTTAAGTCTTAGTCCGAATGCAACATTGTCATAAATACTCATTGAGAATGGATTAGGCAATTGAAATACCATGCCAATGTAACGTCGAACAATTACCGCATCGACTTTTTTATCATAAATATTATGTTGATGATATTTAATATGCCCTTCAAATTTGAATGAGTCAATTAAGTCATTCATACGGTTCATACTTCGTAATACCGTACTTTTACCACAGCCTGAGGGACCAATGAAACCAGTGACTTTATTTTTTTCAATCGGAATGCTCGTATCTCTGACTGCTCTAAAATCACCATAAAAAATATTCTTTACTTGGCAATCTAAAACAACAGGGCCTTTTGGCTGATAGGTTGTTGCAATAAATTCGCCTGCATCTGTTTGTGTATTCATTGTATTCCCTTAAATTATTCTCTAAACTTTGATCGCCCGACAATACGTGCCAGTATGTTGAAAAATAGCACAAGCATCACCAGTATTAGTGATGCAGCCCAAGCCAATTCGATCTGATTGTCAAAAGGCATGCCAGAGAAGTTATAAATCAATATAGATAACGAAGCTGTTGGCTCAGTTAGCTCAGCCATATAGTAATTACTAAACAAAGCTGTAAATAGGAGCGGTGCTGATTCTCCTGCCGCGCCTGCAACAGCCAAGATAACGCCGGTTAGAATACCTGGCAGGCCTGTTGGTAATACGATATTAAAGATGACTTGCGTTCTTGTACAACCCATACCAAACGCTGCATCTTTCATTTTCTGTGGCACTTGTCTCATCGCTTCTTCCGCAGCTAATGTCACCGTTGGCAGCATTAGTATTGCCAATGCAACACCGCCAGCCCATGCTGAATAAGTACCAGTTGAAATCACAATAACCACGTAAACAAACACGCCAGCCAAAATAGACGGGAAACCCGTAAGCACTTTTGCCAAGAATCTTGAAACTGTCGCCAACTTACTATGAGGGTCCAAAACGGCAAGATAAATAGCAGACATAATGCCAATGGGAATACTAATGCCTGAAGCAATAGCAACCATCACTATCGTACCAAAAATCGCATTACCAAAACCGCCACCCATCTCAAACCCTGCTGGAGGGATCGCCGTTAACGCCTCAAAGTCGAGACGTGCACCACCTTCAATAATCAACATATAAATCACTGAAAACAATGGCACGCTTGCCAAGATAGCTAAGCCCCAAATAAAGCTTGTTAGGAGTATGCTTTTAATTGCTCTTGGCTCAAGTATATTTTTATCGAGCACAGGCAACGAGATTGCAGGCTGCACTATTGAATTTGCTACGCTCATTTTTTACCCTCAAATTTTCGCATAGTGTATTGCTGCACAGCTAAACCGGCGACATTTACAATAAGCGTGATCACTAATAGGACAAGCGCGGCATACATCAATGCTTGAATCTCCACTTCGCCGGCTTCTGGGAATGAAGATGCTAATAAAGATGCCAGTGTATTAGCAGGTGCAAAAAGTGAAAGGCTAATGCTATTCACATTACCAATCAACATGGCTAACGCCATTGTTTCACCTAGTGCTCGACCAAAACCAAGCACTAAACCAGCTAAAATACCAGATGATGCCGTTGGAAGTAATACTTTTAAAATTACTTCCCACTTAGTTGCGCCCATACCAAAGGCTGCCTCTTTAACTCTATATGGAATACGACGGAAAGCATCTGCAGAAATAGCAGCTACTGTTGGTAGAATCATAATTGACAAGACTAATGCCGCTGGCGCTAAGCCAGGTCCACTGAGCTCAGTGCCAAACAGTGGGAACCAGCCAAATGTCTCATGCAACCACTCAGCACCGGGCCTTATGAGTGGTATAAGTACATAGATACCCCATAAACCAAATACAACTGAAGGAATAGCCGCTAATAACTCAATAATTGTTCTAAAGATGACTTCTATTTTTGCAAAGACAAAACCTTGTGTTAGGAAAATAGCAATTCCAACACCCAGAGTGCCGCCAATAATTAGTGCCAGAAATGAGCTGTAGAGCGTACCCCAGATTTCTGGCAGTACACCAAACACCTCGTTATTCGTATCCCAAGTTGTGCCAGTTACAAAGCCTAATCCGTTCGCTTGTATAGAAGGAAGCGCATGAGAGCCTAATTTGAACACAATAACACCAACTAAAAAAACGATGAATAGCGCGCAAAAATAGGCAAAAGACCTAAATAGTAAATCTTTCAGATAATCATTCGATGAAGGTGGTGCTGCTAGTGTTGTATTACTACTAGCTTCTTTAAACGGGTTATAGACCATGTCGTTAAACTATTCCTAATTAAAGTATGAATACAGATTAAAGAAACAACAATGCTGCAAGCGTTTTATACACTTGCAGCATGCCCGACCTATCTGAAACTAAAGGCCATTTATTTAATCATTTTCGCAGTAGAGCGTACTTTTTCAATTACATTTTTAGGCAAAGAAATATAACCCATTGCTTCAGATGATTCTTGACCCGTTGTGATCATATACTCGATTAGATTGCGAATTGCCTTTGCTTTTTCAGCACCTTGTTCTTTGTATACAAGTAGCCATGTGAATGATGCGATTGGGTAAGCATCTAAACCACTTGGATCAGTTGACCAAGCACGCAGGTCTGGCACATCGCTTCCGGGTAGGCTGCCCTCTGGAAAGGTGGTTGTTGCTAACGCAGCAGCGCCTGTTTCACCACCAGCAGCAACGAATGCACCTTTTTGGTTTTGTAATAAGGCAGTTGGGCTTTTTGTTAATTTAGCAAAACCGTACTCGATGTAACCAATTGCGCCTGGTGTTTGCTTGATTGTAGCTGTTACACCATCATTCTTAGGTGCTTTAACAATTTTGCCAGTGGTCGGCCATTTTGGAGATTTTGCTGCGCCAATTTTCTCTTTGAATTCTGCGTTGATAGCAGAAAGGTGGTTAGTATAGACATAGCTTGTACCACTTGAATCTGAACGAACAACAACTGTAATTTTTTGATCAGGAAGCTTAACACCAGGGTTGGCTGCTACAATTTTTGGGTCATTCCATTTAGTGATTTTACCTAAAAAGATAGCTGGGTATACATCACGTGGAAGCTTAAGTGTCTTCACACCTTTTAAGTTATACGAAAGCACTACTTCACCAGCGGTCATGGGTAATAGAATCGCACCTTTTTTTACTTTAGCAATTTCTTTATCTTTCATTGCAGCATCACTAGCCGCAAAATCAACTGTTTCGTTAATAAAATCGCGAATACCTGCACCACTACCTTTTGATTGATAATCAACACGAACACCATCAGTCATTTTGCTATAGTCTTTAAACCACTTGTTATATAAAGGTGCTGGGAAGCTAGCGCCTGAGCCGTTTAATTTAAGATCGGCATGCGCAATTGTTGATGACATTACACCAACAAAAGCACTGATTAAAATAACTGCCTTTGATTTTTTTGCAAATAGCTTCATAAATAACTCCTTATTGAAAAATATTAAGTACTATCTAATTAAGATGAATACATAGTAGTGGTCAATTATTAAGTTTTTATGACGGCTATATTAAAGTTTTTATTGATGATACTTTGAAAGTCAAAAGAATATTCATCCACAACGGTGGTTGATCAAAGTGATTTAGCAAAAATAATGAATCAGTGAGTCCTGTGTAGTAAGTATTTTATTCACATTGTCTTTTTGTGAACAATACACGAAATTTGGATATAGTCTTTTTCAGCTCTACTCACTCCAGAATGAAGTGCTTTTATTTTGTGTTATCAACGGTTTTGCCAATGGCATCAATTTCTTTTTTAATTTCAATGTTATCAAGATTATCAAATGGTATAGATATAAACATCATGACTCTCTGGCTAAGGTATTTAGCAATTGTCTTAAACGCTGCAAGTTTTTCATCATCCGAACCTTCAACAGCGGCTGGATCTTTTAATCCCCAGTGTGCAGTCATCGGCTGTCCTGCCCAAAATGGACAAACTTCACCTGCAGCGTTGTCACAAACTGTAAAAATAAAATCAAAATGAGGCGCATCTTGACCAGTAAATTCATCCCAACTTTTACTGCGCAAACCTTCAGTCGTTATTTTAAGTTCAATAAGCACTTTGATAGCAAAAGGGTTTACCTCCCCATTTGGAAAGCTCCCTGCACTGTAGGTTTTAAATTTTCCTTTGCCCCAATGTTCCATTAATTTTTCCGCCATAATGCTGCGTGCGGAATTACCAGTACACAAAAACAACACATTATATATTTTTCCAGCCATTTTAATTCATCCTATTTAGAGTCAAAGTAACCCAACACTTACACACGCTCATACCAGCCTTTGCTTCGGTTAACGATTGCCACAATCGAAAGCATGACAGGCACTTCAATGAGCACACCGACAACCGTTGCTAATGCAGCTCCAGAATTAAACCCAAACAATGCTATTGCTGTAGCCACTGCAAGCTCAAAGAAATTAGATGCGCCAATAAGTGCTGAAGGAGCTGCAACGCAGTGTGCTACTTTAAACTTTTTGTTTAGCCAATAAGCAAGCATAGAATTAAAGTAGACTTGAATCAAAATAGGAACTGCAAGTAAAACAATAATTAATGGTTGGTCAAGAATTTGCTGGCCTTGAAAAGCAAATAGTAAAACAAGTGTAATTAACAATGCAGAAAGCGATATAGGCTGTAATATTTTAAGCGTTGCGTTTAAGGCTTTACCGCCGCCTTTGCCTAATAGTACTTTCCTTAATATTTGGCTGATTAAAACTGGCACTATGATAAATAGTAGTACTGAAATAAGCAAAGTGTCCCATGGCACAACAATACTCGACAAGCCTAATAACAAGGCAACGATTGGTGCAAACGCAAATAGCATAATCGCGTCATTGATTGCTACTTGAGATAAGGTGAATTTTGCATCACCATTGCACAAATTACTCCAAACGAAAACCATTGCGGTGCATGGCGCTGCTGCTAGAAGTATTAATCCAGCAATATAGCTATCAATTTGGTCAACAGGCAACATATCTGCAAAAAGGTGGCGAATAAAAATCCAAGCTAGAAATGCCATTGAAAATGGCTTTACCATCCAGTTAATAAATAATGTTACGCCAATGCCTTTAGCATGCTTAAGTACCTCACCCATAGCAGCAAAATCAATTTTCAGCAGCATTGGAATGATCATTAGCCAAATTAGCACCGCTACAGGAAGGTTTACTTCTGCAACCTTAATCTCAGCTAGCGCCTGAAATAGCTTAGGTGCTAACTTACCAAATGTAATACCAACAACAATACATCCAAGCACCCACCAAGTTAGATTACGTTCAAAACTACTAATTTTTGGTTGCTGGTTAACGGCAACTTGATCTGTTGTCATGCTAATGAGTTCCTTATATGGTAAATATTTGAATAATTTTGCTGGTAAACAATCAGCATTTTCTGTGGCTTTATTGTCCAGCACATGATTGATGAGTTTACTTCATCAGTTGTTACTATTTTTATGTAGCTCACAAGAAACATTCGTACACTCGATATTTGTGTTTGCACAACAGTTTTCAGTTAAGTAAGCTAATAGCTTATTCATTGCATCATAGTTAGCTGAGTAATAAATAAATCTACTCTCTTGTCGTGCACTGATTAATCCTGCATTGCTTAGTTCTTTTAAATGGAATGATAAAGTGCTATTAGGTATACCTAATTTCTCTGCGATATTGCCAACCGACAAACCTGCGACACCTGCTTGAACAAGCTTTCGAAAAATACCTAAGCGTGCTTCTTGGGCGAGTGATGATATGAGTGTGACAGCTAATTTATTATCCATATTTCTATATTTCCATAAATATAGAAACAATGTCAAGTGACAGTTATATGACTAAGCAAATTATGGTTCATATAGGCTTCTTGTAACTTGTTGTTAAATTCACATTAAGATTTTATTGAGATGAGTATGAGAAAATAAGAAGTAATTCATAACCCTGTCATATCTATTCGTTAGAATATTTAAAATTAAGAGAAATCACTGAAAATAAATATGACAAACAACAATGTGCCAAAACACACAGACTTAATGGAAAGTTACGATGAAGAGTTAGAACTTGAATTAGAAGATCGTATACTTGAACACTTGCTTGAAAGTGACAAAATTTACATTTCCGATGATGAACGGTCTTTTCGTAAAACATACTTTAAAAGGCTTTTTCTACTACAAGCGGAACTGATTAAATTACAAGACTGGATTGTACAAAGTGGTCATAAGGTCGTTATCCTTTTTGAAGGGCGTGATGCTGCCGGAAAAGGTGGTGCTATTAAGCGGATTACTCAACGTCTCAATCCACGGGTTTGCCGTGTTGCCGCTCTACCTGCTCCAAATGAGCGCGAACGCACACAATGGTACTTCCAGCGTTATGTTTCACATCTACCAGCAGCTGGAGAAATGGTGTTATTTGATCGTAGCTGGTATAACAGGGCCGGCGTTGAGAAGGTGATGGGCTTTTGTACCGATGAGCAAAACGAGGAGTTTTATAGAACGGTACCTGATTTTGAAAAAATGCTTATTAGCTCTGGTATCCAACTCATTAAATATTGGTTTTCTATTACCGATAATGAACAAAACCTTCGTTTCCAAGGCCGTATTCAAGATCCGTTAAAGCAATGGAAGCTCAGCCCTATGGATTTAGAGTCGCGCCGCCGATGGGAAGGCTACACAAAAGCCAAAGAAACCATGTTAGAACGTACACATATACCTGAAGCTCCTTGGTGGATTGTACAAGCAGATAATAAAAAGAAGGCACGCCTGAATTGTATTACACATTTGCTTGATCAAATTCCATATGAAACTGTAGAAAAACCATTAGTTAAACTTCCTCCACGTGTACATAACGCAGATTATATTCGACAACCCGTTTCACAAGAGTTGTATGTTCCAGCAGTTTATTAGCAAATACCTTTAATCAAAATATTTGATTTTCTATTAAAAATAGTTAAGTTTTGATCATTTTGATTACATCACTTGACGCAATCAAAATCCCAGTGCGTGCTGCATGACGTAATAAATATGAGTCTGATCCTGTGCTCCATGAAATAAATGAGCTTTAGGCCCCCCGGCAAAAATCGCGACGTCTTCACCAGCGTGTGTCTCTGATTCATGTGGCATATTCGCTTCTTGACGGTAATTTGGTTGCGAGGTGTCCACATTTTCTAAATCTGCAATGCGACCTGGTTGCAAGCCAACGTTTTCTTCCTCTAAATGGTGTCCATCACTGTCATCTGTATGGTAGCCCACACCATTGGCATAACTTAAGGTGGTATAAGGTTTTCCATCGGCAGCTTTAGTCGTGACACTTTTCCCTGGCGCGATAACTTTACCTAATATTGGATTACCTCTCGCTGGATAACCAGCAATCGTAAGGGTATGGCTATGATCTGCCGTCACTATTACTAATGTATTGTTCAAATCTACTTTAGCTAAGGTCGCCTTTACCGCATCAGATAATGCCACAGTGTCGCTCAACGCCCGATAAGCATTGCCTGCATGATGGGCATGATCTATTCGTGCTGCCTCGACCATTAAAAAATAACCTTTTTTATTCTTAGCTAAAATATCAATCGCTTTGCTAGTCATTTCACCAAGAGACGGCTCTTTATTTTCTACTTCATCTGGTCTGTCATGCTCATAATGCATATGCGAAGGTTCAAAAAGTCCTAAAAGACGTCGCGTTTTGTTTATATCTATGGCATCAAACTGCGCTTTGTTCCAAACATACTTCGCATTGAATTTTTTCTGAAATTCCTTAATTAAATTGCGCCCATCTGTGCGCTCACCATTTTTACCAGGGTACTCTGGGTCAGTCATATTTTCGGGTAGAAATTTTTTGCGTCCACCACCTAGTACAACTTCTAGTCCATCACCAATACCACCTTGCCCAAAGTTGTCAATTAATTGAGCCGCAATATCTTTTATTTGTGTACGTTTTGGTAATTGATTGTTACTTTCCCAATCCCGATTACTTGAATGCGCATAAGTAGCTGCCGGCGTGGCATGCGTCACACGAGCCGTTGAAACAACCCCAGTTGACAACCCTTTTAATTCTGCTTGCTCTAGGATGGTTGTTAACTTGGCAGCATCAATTTCATTAAAGTCTTGCTCATATTGCTCTACCTTTTGCGAAACTGAAATTAGCCCCCCATTGGTTTTTACACCAGTAACCATTGCTGTCATGGTTGGTGCAGAGTCAGGGGTCTGCTGGTTTGCTGAGTAGGTTTTTGATAGAGCCATATAGGGTAGCTTTTCAAAAGCCAGTTGATTGCCTTCTCCATCAACACCTTTTTGTTGTCCCTCAAAAATACGTGCGGCTGTTACCGTAGAGATCCCCATGCCGTCACCTACAAACAAAATTACATTTTTTGCTTGCGTGTTATTTGGAGTTAATTTTTGTGAAGCCAGCAATGCTGCTTCACCTTTTCGAATCCAAGTACTTTCGTCTTCGGCACTAACGTTATTTATTACAAAAAAATGCATCAAAGTAAAACAACTCAAGGTTAATAGTGCTATTTTTCTAATACTTAACTCCATGGCTAGCCTTACTTGATACGGTATTGAAAGATGTTTTACACCTTGGTTATATTGAGTTTATTAGTTTGTTTCTTGAGGAACATAACTAATGATTAGTTTGAAATTGTTCGCTTCTTGTCCATGACTCCATGGATAAAAATGTACGTGTCCCTTATCATCTATTGCTGCTATGAGTAGCGTTCCGTGTGGTTTATTTTCTAGTAAATTTTCAAGACTGTATTTTTCTGTAAGAGGTGTACTTTCGAATCGCCAACCTTTATTGTAGCTCTCTCGAAATTCTTCATGACTCATATTATCGCTAAACAAAAAATCCCCACGAATTGAATGGGAGGGCAACTTATCTTTTTCGTTATCTGCATTATTTACTTCGCTTTCATTTCTTTCCCAACTTAATTCAAAAACATTACGATGACCAAGCTCTGGGGCATATTGGCTACAAATTAGCGCGTTGTAAGCCTCATTAGGTGTCACTGCTAGTAGTTTTGTAATATGTGATAATTCCAATACTTCTTCTGTTGTTTCGGCTAAGACTTCTCCATAATGTATTGGTATATTTTGCATTCTGGCAGACTTCAAACTTTTCCAACGCGTATCTATCAGTACTACTGGAATTTCATTTTTTTGCAACTCAACGGACAAAGCCGTACTCCATGCTGATGCGCCGATCATCATTATCCCATCAGGGTGTGGGGAAGCAAGGCCAAGTTTGCGAGCCACCCATCCGATACTTAACCCATGCAAGGTTACAGTAAGGATAATAAGCGCAAATATTAGGGGTAGTAATAAATCCGCACCCTCATACCCTATCTGTGTAAGTTGTGAGCCAAATATTCCAGCAACTGCAGCCGCTACTATTCCTCGTGGTGCTATCCACATCATTAGCAAACGGTCATTCTTATTAATATCTGTACCAATGGTGGATAAATAAATAGCTAACGGACGGAAGATGAAAATAACTAATGTCAGTAACAACCAACTTTCCCATCCGAGCTTCTGTAAAATTTCCGGCTGTATATCGGCAGTTAAAATGATAAAAGTAGAAGATACTAAAAGTATGGTGATATATTCTTTAAAACGCTTCAACTCATGCAAAGCATCTAAACGTTGGTTTGCCAATGTAATGCCAAGGATCGTTGTAGCCAATAATCCGGCTTCGCTTTGTGCCCTGTTTGCGAGACTGTAAACCAAAAATACAGCAACGAGTATTATCGGTAGTTTCAGATATTCGGGCACTCTTCCTCGCTTAAACGAGCGTGCAATAAACACCCCCACACCAATACCTAAGATGAGAGAAACAATGATACTAAGGGCGAGTCGGCCAAATACTCCAGTAGTTATGGTGCCGAAGTCAGAATGAACGTAATAACCATAAATCAAGACTACTAATAATGCTCCAATGGGATCATTGACTATCCCTTCCCAACGTAATAGCGTTGACGGCTCTTTTTTTAAGTTTGCCTGTTTCAGTAACGGCATTATAACTGTCGGCCCGGTGACTATGATAATTGCCCCAAACATTAATGCTACAGGCCATGATAAGCCAACTAAGTAATGCGAGGTCAGACTACCAAACAGGAATGTTAGCGCAACATTCCACGTCACCAGTCGGTAAATAACATGGGTATGCTTTTTTAGTTCGTGCCAACGAAGATTGAGTCCACCTTCAAATAAAATTACCGCAACACTTAAAGAAACTAAAGGTTGAAGCAAATCACCGAAATCTTCACTAGGGTTTAGCCAACCGGTTAGAGGACCCATAGTAAAGCCTGCAATGATTAATAATATTAGTGCCGGTATCTTTAAGCGCCATCCAATCCATTGCAAAACTATGCCTACAATAAGAATAGATGCGATAATTTCTGCGAGATGATGATTCATTAATAGTTTATTCTTGGTTAAAAATTTAAATAAAAACCACTCATTTAGTCAGCTTAGTGTTTCAATGTTTTATAAATAAGCGGAGTAGAATAACCCAACAGTCGTCTACACTGTTGTTTGCAAATCTATTTTCATAGTTTTCACTAAATGTGAGCGTATGGCAAGGATATCTAATTACAATTTCAGCAGTATCAAGATCACACTTAAATGCAGCAATAACTTCGTTACGTGAATCACGTACCTTTAAGGATGTTCTAAAAAGAAAAAGCCCCGCTACTGGCGGGGCTTTTTTTACTAAGTTATGTGAATGACGCAATAACTTAGATATGTTGGCGGAGCGGACGGGACTCGAACCCGCGACCCCCGGCGTGACAGGCCGGTATTCTAACCAACTGAACTACCGCTCCAGTAAACGTCTTACTACAATACAATCAGCAAAAATAAAGAGCGCTTAAATTCAGCACTCTTATTTATTTTAAGGCTAATTATCAAAAAATTTGGTGGGTGCTAACGGGGTCGAACCGCTGACATTCGCCTTGTAAGGGCGACGCTCTACCAACTGAGCTAAGCACCCTGCAAACTTTACAAACTATTTTCTATAAAACTAGCAGTGCTTGTTGATTAATTTCTTAACCAACGAAAGGACGCTAGTTTACCGCATCTTTTAAGGCTTTACCAGCTCTAAATTTTGGTGAATTAGCGGCATTAATTTGGATAGTTTCACCTGTACGTGGATTACGGCCTTTACGTGCAGCACGCTTACCTACGTAAAAAGTACCAAAACCAATTAAGGTTACTAAATCACCTTTTTTGAGTGATTTGGTAACGGCAGCTGTTGTTGCATCTAGCGCGCGCGCTGCTGCTGCTTTTGAAATGCCGGCCGCTTTTGCAATTTGGTCTATTAATTCTGATTTATTCATGAGTAATCCCCTCTTATGTTATTCATATAATATAGCAGTTATTACTATTTCTCCTACTCTATCTTTATAGCAAGTGTCAAAAGCGTCTGTCAAGGATTTAAATATTTATTTTGAATAAAGCTATTTCAATTAATAAAAGTTAGTGCCTTATTGGTGTTTTGACTTCTTTTTTATCCTCGACAACCTCTGCAGCTGCTACTTGATCAGATTTAAGGTCAGACGCGAC
>CAZJUK010000025.1:0-21768 GCA_964549145.1 uncultured Methylophilaceae bacterium | reverse complement strand
TTTATCCAACAAACTAAAATCTAAACATATTATTATTGATACGAAGTATTAAATTAGGATTTAAATTTATTTTTAGTGCTGACTAAAATGTCATTATCTGGAAATTCGTTTAATGCGTTAGCCCAAATTTTCTCAGCTTCTTCTTGCTGCCCTTGGTGCCATAACACTTCACCCAGATGCGCCGCAATTTCTGGGTCGGTTTTAATGGCATAAGCTTTGCGCAAATGAGCTGCAGCTACTTCTAAATTACCTAATCGATACTCTACCCAACCTAAGCTATCGAGCATGTAATGATCGCCAGGCGAAAGTTTTAAAGCAGTTTCTATTAAGGTTTTTGCCTCGATCAAATTAATGTCGCGGTCAGCATAAGAATAGCCAAGCGCATTATAGGCAGCGGCATAATCAGGTTGTAGCTTGATCACTTTACGAAGTTGCTCTTCCATCAAGTCAAGTTTGCTTACTCGTTCTGCAGCCATCGCAAAATCGTAAAGTAGCTCAGGTGTATTTTTGGTATTTTTAACTGCCTTTTCCATCAGATCGAACGACTCTTGATTTCGATTGACTTCACTTAATAAGCCAGCTTGAGTTTGAATCATAATCACTTGTTGTTCAAAAGACAGATCATCAACTTCATCTAACATTTTAATTGCGGCATCAACGCCTTTCATGCGCGCAATGACGCTTGCTGCAGATATTTTCCCATTTAAATAATGCTGGCCTTTTCCCACCTTTTTATACCACTCGAGGGCTTTGAGGTAATTTTCATTTTGCTCTTCTGTCCTACCTAAATAAATATATATTTGTTCAGGGTCTTTAAAGTTTTCGCCTAAGGCTTGCAATAAATACTTTTTTGCTAAGGCATAGTCTTTTGTTTCTAATGATAGGAGACCAACTAAAGCACTGATGTTTGGGTTGCCATTGGCGTTAGCCATCAATTTAATAAACTGGGGTTTAGCTTCTGCATGTAGATTTTGTTCTACTAATACTTTGGCGTAGCTCATCCGAATATCATTCGCACTCGGGTATTTTTCTAAAAAGTTTTTGTAGAAAATTATCGATTTTTCTGGCGACTCGTTGTAAAGTATTCTTGCATGCATTTGTGCACTGGTTTCCCAGCCTGGTCGTAGCGTTTCTGCTGTATTTAATTCGCTGAATGCCATCTCTTTTCTATCGGCATGCCATGCAGCTTGCGCTAATGAAAAATGCGCTTCTGGCGAATTTGGATAAGGGGCAGCTAATTCTTTTATAGTATCGAATACTTGGTTTTTATCTTCTTGCTTTTTAATTAAATCAAACAAATATAAGAACCCGTTAGCTCGCATGTCTTCTTTTGCGAGTAGTTTTTTAATATAAGGTGTAGCTGATTCTAAATCGCCATTAGCGATTAACATTTGGCTAGATGCTTGCATTGCTTCTGTGGAGTTAGGATCAAGCTCTGTCCATAAAGTCACTGCTTTTAACGCAAGAATTTGTTGACGGCCATAAGCGGCTGAGCGTGCGGCGCGTTCAGCTAAGCGAGGATCGCGTGTTTTTTTAGCTAAATCTAAAAATAATTGGCTAGAAAGTGATATTTCACCACGTTGGCCAGCGATCTCGCCTAGTAAATACTTATAAACAAACTCAGCATTCGCTTCGGTAATTTCAGGTTCGATACTCCTATTTGGGTTTATGCTTACATCGGCAAGCACCATGGGTGAGGATGACGTAGCAAAGCTAATCACTAAGGAGAGAACTAATTTTTTAATTTGAGGCATAAAAATCCAAATACATTAATGTAAGTTTAGTTTAGTCCGTGACACTTTGCACAAGTTCATCCATAATTGTGCGCTTTACTAAAAATCACTTTAATTATAAATTATCTAGCTTACAACATACTATAACTTTTTACATGAAACTTAAACTTCTTAATATGAAACTTATCTAGAATTTTTGTTTCAGAGTAATTGGTTTTTATAATGTAATTAAGACAATAAACTTTTATATGACTAACTTTACGGTAGAAGCAATAGAGCTAACTAGACTTTACGGCGGAAGAGCTGCGGTAAATAACGTCAGTTTTAATTTAACACAAGGCCAAGTGCTGGGATTTTTAGGCCCTAATGGGGCGGGCAAATCAACCACGATGAAAATGCTCACAGGTAATCTTGCGCCTAGTGAAGGCAGCGTTAAGATTTGTGGTATCGATATGATTGAGAACCCAAAAGAGGCAAAAGCATTGATTGGTTATTTACCCGAAATGCGGCCGCTCTATAAAGAGTTCACTGTTGACGAGTATTTGACAATTGCAGCACGCTTACATAATGTCAGTGCAAGACATATCAAAAAAGCAGTAGAAAATGCCAAAGAGCGCTGTGGCTTAGGCCATATGAGTAAACGCTTGATTGAAAACTTATCTAATGGGTATCAACAGCGTGTAGGTATTGCTCAAGCCATTATTCATAACCCAATGGTGGTTATTTTAGATGAGCCGACTGTTGGTTTAGATCCGATCCAAATTCGTGACATTCGCGATTTGATTCGTGACATTGGCGGCGAGCATAGTGTTATTTTATCGACCCACATATTGCCAGAAGTAGAAATGGTTTGTGATCATGTGCAGATTATAGACCAAGGTAATATGGTCTTTAATGGCGGCATTGATGTTCTCAAACGCCAACGACTCGGTAATAAATTATTAGCTGGCTTCCATAAAACGCCAGATATTGCGGCATTGAAAGCAATTAAAGGTGTAACTGAAGTAGAAACACTAGAAAACAATATGCTGCGCATTCGCTTTGCAGAAAATGCCACGCCGCATGAAGATATTATTAAAACATCAGTTAAAAATAACTGGGGTTTGTATCAAATCGCGCCAGATCAAACAAGCTTGGAAGATGTGTTTATGCAGCTAACCTATCAAGAGCAAGAGGCAACAGCTGATTAAGATTTAATTATTTGAGATTGCAAGTTTCGCGGAAAAGGAATTTTTAGCATGATATTGAATATTGCAAGAAAAGAATTAAAAAGCATGTTTGCTTCACCAATGGGGTGGATTATTCTAGCGTTGTTAATGTTTGCATTTGGCACACATTTTTTAACGGGTGTGAATAACTACTTTGAAGTAATGTCAGGCTCAATAAGGCCTGCCGAACGTTATGGCGTAACCCAATTTGTAGGGCAAACGGTTTATGGTTTAGCTTCTTTTATTATGCTGTTTGCCGTGCCTTTATTATCTATGCGTTTGATATCTGAAGAACGTCGTAATCAAACATTGCCATTTTTGTTTAGTGCACCTTTAACTCTCACTGAAATTGTCATTGGTAAATTTGTTGGCTTAGTCGCATTTCTAAGCATCGTGATTATCTATATTGCACTTATGTTGTTTACGCTTAATATTTGGTCAGATATTGATTTTGGTTATATTTTAGCGAACACATTAGGTTTGTTTTTACTAGTAGCTAGTTTTTCTGCCCTAGGGTTGTATGTATCTAGCTTGACAGCGCAACCGGTAGTGGCTGCTATTATCAGTTTCATTGCTTTGTTTGCTTTAATGATTCTTGATCGATTTTTTGCTGGAGATCCAAGCAGCACCATGGCTCAGTTATCATTTATGGGTCATTTTCAATCTTTCTCTGGTGGATTAATTGACACTGCAGATTTAGCATATTTTGCTTTATTTATTGCTACTTTTTTAATTTTAACGATTCGTCGCTTAGACGCAGACCGTTTAAGAGGCTAATTAGGTTTATTTTATGAAAATTAATCGTAATTTAAGACTTCAAATGCTGGCGCAAAGCTGGTTCTTTGTCATTGTGTTTATCTTGCTAGTGATTCTTTTAGGCTATATTTCACATCAATATCGCTTCGCTACTGATGTGACGCAAGCGAATCGGAACATTTTGACTGAAGGTAGCGTTAACATTCTTAAACAGATGAAAGCACCTGTAAATGTGACGGTCTATGCAACTAATGATGACCCTAGCCGAGGCGATAACTTTCGTAAAGGCATGATTGATTTTATTGCACGTTACCAACGTGAAAAAGCAGACATTAGCCTTACATTTATTAATCCTTCAGAAGAGCCTCAATTAGCACAAGAGGCGAACGTACGTGAAGATGGTGAAGTGGTTGTGGAATATAACAAACGTGAAGAACACATTTCACCACCGTTTGTTGAGCAAGATATGACTAATCTATTGGTGCGATTATCACGCACTAATAACAGTCCTATTATGTTTTTAGATGGTCATGGTGAGCGTCATATGCAGGGCATTAAAAATCATGACTTAGGCGAGTTTGGTAAACAGTTAGAGTCAAAAGGGTTTAAATTTGCCAACCCGGATTTAACCATTGCACAAGAAGTGCCGAGCAATGGCTCGATGTTGGTGATTGCTGCGCCGCAAGTGAATGTGAGTGAGTTAGAAGCTAAGAAGATTAAAACTTATGTAGAGTCTGGCGGCAATATTTTATGGTTGATGGATGATGGCAACTTGAAAGGCTTAGAAGAAGTTGCAGACCTGCTAGGCCTGAAAGTTTCATCAGGCATTGCGGTCGATATGTCTGCTGCCCAATATGGCGCTGATGCAAAAGTTGCTTTTGCTAGTTTTTATGGTGATCATGCCATTACGCGCAACTTTCAGCTGCGGACTGTATTTTCAGAGGCTCATGAGGTTGATGCCAAAGCTTCTTATGAGTTTGGTTGGAAAGTTGGTCGTTTGGTAGAAGTGGCGCCTAATGGATGGCTAGAATCTGAAAAAATTGAATCAGGTGTTAAAAACAAAAAAGTAAGCTTTGATGTCGAGAAAGATACGCGGGGTCCAGTTAATATTGGTGTTGCGTTAGAACGTACCTATGGTAAAAAGGGACAGCGCATTGTAGTAATGGGTAATGCCAATTTCTTATCTAATACTTTTGTGACTAACGGAGGTAATCTTGATTTTGGCGTGAATATCGTCAATTGGTTAGCAGGTGATGATGAGCTTATTACGATTCAGCCAATGCCTTTGAAAGATATTAACGTCACTATTCCCAATACAGACTCAGGCCGCGCAGTGGCTTGGACAGTATTCCATGCTTTCCAATTTTTCATTCCGATTGGGATGTTTATTGCTGGCTTTGTCCTTTGGTGGAAGCGCAGAAAAGCTTAATATTTTAAGTTTCACTGTAAATATAGAAAAGCTAGATAATGATGAGAAACAGGTTATGAAAAAAGGTTGGACATTAAATATAATATTACTCGCTATTGTTGCGAGTTTGGTTGCTTTTTTATATTTACGCCCTAAAAATGATGTCACTTCTCCAGAGAAATATGAAGTCTCTCAGCTTAAGTTAGGTGGTATTGATGCAGTTAAAGTAGAGTTTCCTACTAAAGCGCCTGTGCAATTCAAAAAAACGGATGGGTTTTGGCATATGTTAGCGCCTTATAAGTTACGCGCTGATCAACTGTCAGTGCAGCGTATCTTAGCCGTTGTTGCAGCGACGTCAGAAAATAAATTTCCATCAACAGACTTAATTAAGTTTGGTTTAGACAAGCCACAATTAAAAGTAGTATTTACTGGTGAAAATATAAAAGAGACATTTGTTTACGGCACTTATAATCCCATTAGTGACGACCAATATGTATTATTTAGAGATAACATCTATTTGCTAGGCTCAAATTATTCAGAAGCAGCAAGTACGCAAGTCATTGAGATGATTGATAAGGCTCCATTAGGTCCAGCAGAGAGGAAGCAAGTGGCTGGGTTTGATTTTTCTAGATTAGAACAATGGGAAGAGGCCGGCCTTAAGGTGGACATTAAAGGCGGAACATGGAACGTAAACATTGCTGAGGCTAAAACTACCCAAAATGAGATGAATGAATGGATGGAGTTTAGTTGGAAACAAAACCCATCTAAAGAAGTAGAGATTTATACACCAGATCGTAATATGACTTATCCATCATTCAAAGTGACGTTGAAAAATGGTCAAAAAGTTCATTTTGATAAAATTTCAGAAGCCCCTGATTTATTACTAGCACGCCCAGATGAGGGCCTTATTTATCACTTCAGTAATGATGTGGGTTTTACGATGTTGAACCCACCACTTAATTTACAATAATGTATTCTTATGCCTGAATTACCTGAGGTAGAGATCACGCGGCAAGGTTTATTGCCATTACTAAATCAAACAGTCAGAAATGTTGTGATACGCAATGCGTCCATGCGTTGGCCAATACCAAGTCACTTACCTGATACTTTAAGAAATCTAAAACTGATTAACTTAACGCGACGTGCTAAATATATTTTAGCAACGTTTCAAAATTCGCAGAGTGAGCAAAGTACTTTGCTTTTGCATCTTGGTATGTCTGGTAGCATTACTTTGCTTGATAGAAATTATCCGCCAGAAAAACACGATCATTTTGATATTGAGTTTACGGACAATCAAGTATTACGTTTAAGAGACCCGAGACGTTTTGGTGCGGTGCTTTGGACAAATGAGCCAGTAGAGTTACATGCTTTGTTGCAAAAGCTTGGGCCAGAGCCTTTAGGTGATGCGTTTACCGGTAATTATTTATATAACACTATTCGCACCCGTAAGGCGCCAATTAAAACGACTATTATGGATGGCCACCTTGTTGTTGGTGTGGGGAATATATACGCAAGTGAATCGTTGTTTCGTTCACGTATTAATCCGCAATTACCTGCGAATCAGCTAAGCAAAGCACGCTGTGAAAAATTAGTATCACAAATAAAGTCAACTTTACAGGATGCACTTAATGCTGGTGGAAGTAGCTTACGTGATTTTGTTGGTGCCGATGGTAATCCAGGGTATTTTCAACAAGAATATTTTGTGTATGGCCGGACTGATGAGCCCTGTAAAGTTTGCCAGAAGCCAATAAAGAATATTAGGTTAGGGCAACGATCGACCTTTTATTGTAACTATTGTCAAAAAAAGTGAGTGTCTTTATAGCGATTTCAAATATTTAATTAAATTAATTGTTTTTGTTTTAAGACTAAAACCCAGTCCTCGTCCCCATCAGCATTCTCGCTCACTGGAGTGAATGCTTTATTACCGGCATTATTAATACTCTCTTCTGAAGTTACGATGACTTCACCAGAAGAGGGGTCGAACCACTCTACCAGCATTGGTTGCTCAAACTGTGACATATTCAATATGAATGGCTTTAGACCAATTAGATAGTAGATGGCTAGTGATGAGTCTTTCGTGCTTGCAGCGGCAACAGGCGCCTGTTTAAACAGGTTTGTCACCTCGTGCTGCCATTTTTTATTAATCATCATTGGCTCAAGTAAATGCCATGGTAAATTACCTAGCATTTCTTTAGCTTCTGATAACTGGCTAGAACCTGGCAAATGCATCGCTTCTTGCCAAGTAATATTTCCCCAGCTATATCCGTTTGGCGTATCTCCAATAGGCTTGTCTGGTAAGTTAACTTGCCATAAGCCATTCGCACCATAAGTATGACCTGCGCAGCCGCTATTGAGTAAATGGGACCAAAAAGCCTGTCGTGTATCAGCTGTTGTTACTTTAGTTACCACTTTATCGACTAGTAATTCCAAGTGCTCATATCTTGCTTCCCCACTTATTACCGGCATCGTTGGCTTGGCTTTCCAGCCAGATAATGCAACCGCTGCATGCTGTTTTGCAGATTTTTCATGGTTTGTTTGTTGCATTTCAAAATTTAACAAACTAGGCTCATCAACAGATTTTCGTACACTTTCCTGTGGGTGCGCTGTGACGATACGGTCAAAGCTATTAATTCCATTAATGTATCGTGTCACTTTGGTCCATTCACGTTTGAGTAATTGACTATCTGAATCCATATTTTTAGCAAGATACCAAGGCATTGTCTGTTCACCAGAAGTAGCCCAAATAACTGGTAGCGCCCCCCAGCGTGCCATAATATATCTCCAATGCAGCTTCATTCGTTTGATACCTAATATCGGTAAATAATAACCCCAGCAACCTAATATACAGGGAACTAAGCCTTGCGATATCAAATGCATGATACGTTCATCTGCCTCATCAAAGAAAGGAGGGTTAATACTAGAAAACTCTTCTAGCCATGGGAAGCCATGTTCGCTTTCACCGCGGGTATCAAAGGCAAGCATATGAGGGTAAAGACCAGCGACTAATTGCACCACGGAAAACCCTTTCTCTTTTCGGTCTGAAACTAACGATTAAAATCTGAGAAACTAAGTCGTTGTGTTAAACCTAGCCACCATGTGTCGCCTAACCAAAAAAAAGGTTTACCATCGGTATGACAAAAATGACGTTTGTCCTCTGCGACAATCGGTGCGCCATGCAGCCAAAGTGGATTGTCACCTTCGTAAGCTGTTATCTAAATTAAGCCATTTTGTTGATGTAAACCTTCGTTTTCTGGATCGCTACACTTGCTAACAAATTGATGCTCACCCGTGTGTGGAGATGAATAACGCACTATCCAAGTACCTTTTCCTGCCCAAAATGCAGGCACAGTAGTACTGTTTTTTCTATCTTTAGAAAAAGAAAAGGTAACATCTAAGGTTACCTTATTGAAAGGATCCGCATATACAATACTAGATTCAAACTTTAATTCAATGAGTTGGTTTGCCAATGGCGGCTCTTTGTACAATTAAATGATATTGCTAAATTTTAGGAAATACAGAACGGCTAGCTGAATAAGGACTAAAACGATAATGCTGATAGTTAGACGTTTTAGCCATTTGGATTGATTTTTATGGCTGATCACCAGTTCATTGACTATTTTTCTGAGGGGATCATCTTGTTCTGCCCTTGTATGTTGTGATAATAACTGATGAATGAGCCTTGGTATTTGTGGCGCAGTTTTTAAGATAAACGGCAGTTCTTCTTTGAGTGTTTTAGCCACTTTCAAAAAGCCAATTTGTTCACTCATCCAACGTTTTAAAAATGGTCGTGCGCTTTTCCATAAATCAATATCACCATCTAAATCACGACCTAAGCCTTCAATATTCATCAGTGTTTTTTGCAGCATAATAAGCTGCGGTTGTATAATTACACCAAACCGACGCGACATCTGAAAGAGGCTAAGTAATGTTCTGCCAAAAGAGATATCTTTAAGCGGTTTATCAAAAATAGGCTCACAAATTGCCCGTATAGCCGTTTCTAACTCTTCAATATTTGTTTCTTTAGGTACCCAGCCAGATTCAATATGTGCGACAGCCACATCACGATAATCACGATTGAAAAATGCTAGAAAGTTACGTGCCAAATAGTATTTGTCCGTATCGTTGAGACTGCCCATAATACCAAAATCTAAAGCAATAAATCGGCCGTCATCGGCAATTTGAATATTGCCAGGATGCATATCTGCATGGAAGTAACCATCACGGAATACTTGCGTAAAGAAAATTTCAACACCATCATGTGCGAGTTTGGCAAGATCAATGTTTTTACTCTTCAGACAATCTATTTGACTGACTGGTGTGCCTTCCATTCGCTGCATGGTCATCACATCTTTACGGCAATAGTCCCAATGTACTTCAGGCACTAATAGTCGCTTGTCGCTAAAGTTGCGTGCTAATTGACTACAGTTTGCTGCTTCTAAAGTTAGGTCTAGTTCATGTCGTGTGTGTCGAGCAAACTCTTCAACAATTTCATCTGGCTTTAATCGATTCGCTTCTTTAGAAACTGCCTGTAGTGCGTTAGCTACTGTTTTCAGTATGCCTAAGTCTTGCAAAATAATTTTATGAATATTAGGCCGTAGTACTTTAACAGCCACTTCTTCACCATTGGCTAGCTTTGCAAAATGGACCTGAGCTACTGAAGCACTAGCAACACATTGGCTATTAAACTCAGGAAAAACATTGTTGAGTGGCTGATTAAAAGCGGTTTCTATTACTTTTTTTATGTCTTCAAAATCTACTGGCGGTACTTGATCTTGTAATTTTGCGAGTTCATCTGCAATATCTGGTGGCAGTAAGTCTCTTCGAGTTGATAGCATTTGACCGAATTTGACAAAAATTGGGCCTAGCTTTTCAAAGGCTAGGCGCAGGCGAATACCTTTGTTGTGAGTTTTTGCACGCCAAAAGAAAATTATTTTTATGAGTGTATAAAGTGGACGTAAGCTTGCACGTTCAGCAATAAATTCATCTAAGCGGAACCATAGCACTACCCATAGGATATAAATTAAACGAAAATAATGCATACTTATAGAGGACTTTCTTGCAAGTTTTTTGAATATTTTTGGTCTTGTTTTTCTAATCGTTTTTGTAAGCGCTCAATATCGCTGCGTAAGTTATCCACCTCATTATTGAATGTGGTTACGTGGCGTTCTTTAGCCAAGATTAAATTCTCTTCTTGCCAATATTCAGCTAACATTTCAGCTATGTTAATACTTTGTTTTTTAATTTCGTGAGCTATTTGGCCACTGGTGTTTGCTAGCTTATTTGCTGGAATGTCACCAATTACCTTGCTTATGTCTTCTTCAATATCCCAATGCATCTGTTGTAATACTTTGCTAACCTCAGTTGCTAAGTGCGTATCACCTTCCACCTTTATTTGCATTTTCGCCGATTCGTCTTTTGCAATCAATCGCAAAGCTAAACTCGGTGAAATAAGTATTGTTACATCTGGTTTAGATGTGTCACCGGCAATTGCTAAACTGCCATCTTCTAAGATAAGTAAATTAGATTTTATAAAGGCAATCTCAAGCTGTAATATTTTGCCTGCATAAGACATTAAGTAAAGCTTAGACCAGTTGTTCTGCGAGGTGATATGTTGTAGGAAGCGCGAGACTAATGGTTTGAGCATTAGAGTTTATAGCCTTTATGTAATGCCACTACGCCAGCACTTAAATTGTAATAATCCACCTTGCTAAGACCTGCTTCTTCCATCATGTTTTTAAGTGCTTCTTGGTCGGGGTGCATACGGATAGATTCTGCTAAATAATTATAGCTTTCAGCATCTTTAGCAATAAGCTTACCCATAAACGGTAATAGTTTAAATGAATAAGTGTCATAAATTTTACTGAGTGGTTGCCACACTTTAGAGAACTCTAAAACCAACAATCTCCCACCTGTTTTTAGTACGCGTTGCATTTCTTTTAATGCCACATCTTTGTGCGTCATATTACGCAAACCGAAAGCAACAATGACGCAATCAAAACTATTGTCTTTAAAGGGTAATTGTTCAGCATTGCATTGTGTTGCCGGTGTAGTGAGGCCAGCATCGATCATTCTGTCACGGCCAACGGCCAACATAGAGGCATTAATATCAGTTAATACGACTGTGCCTGTTACGCCGACTTTTTTACTAAATAATTTTGACAAATCACCACTACCACCAGCTATATCTAATATATGATCACCTGCTTTAACGCCACTGGTATCTATAGCAAAACGTTTCCATATTCTGTGCATACCCGCTGACATGACATCATTCATCACGTCATACCTCTGTGCAACAGAGTGAAACACTTCCCCAACTTTTTGTTGTTTATCTTCTTCACTGACTGATTTGAAGCCGAAATGCGTTGTTTTATTTACCATATTATTTTCACTATTTGTAAAGCTTAACTATCAAAATTTACTATTTTCTTTTATGTCCTGCAGCATCTAATTTCCCAATATATTCTAACCAGAGCCCTTCGTAATTCTCAGCTAGATGATATAAATAATCCCACGAATATAAGCCAGTATCATGACCATCTGAGAATATTAACTTGACTGCATAATTACCTACTGGTTCGATACCAGCGATATTGACATCTTCTTTGCCTATTTGAAGCACTTCTTGTCCTGTACCATGTCCACGGACTTCAGCGGATGGGGAATAAACCCGCAAAAACTCGCAAGACAGCATGCACTCGGTATTGTTATCAAATTTTATTTCTAATAACTTGGACGCTTGATGTAATTTAATATCAATCGGATTGGGAGTATTTGAATCAAGTCCGCTCATCGTATAATGCCGCTATATTGAGTAAACTAGAATGATAGCAGAACATAGACTCAGTCTAGTAGCAGTTGTTGAACAGCAATTAACTTTTCGTTAGTTTACCGTTTGTCGTAAAAAAACCACCATTTATCAGAAACTAGTTTAATTTGGGCGCTTGATGTATCTGATTCAGTTGAATTTTTCATTATGCGTGATACAGTATATCGATGATAAAAGAAGCCAAAATAAGAGGATAAAAAATGGCAACTACTAATTTAGCCGACCAGTTTTCAGCTTACTCCGAATGGAGAAAAGCGTTAGTCGATAGTATTTGTGACTATCGTAGCTGGCTTAATGAGCAAGAATTAAATGATGCACAGATGGATCAACGTATTGCTAATTTATTAGAGCGGTTACGTGAAGATAAACTAAATGTGGCGTTTGTTGCAGAATTTTCTCGCGGTAAATCAGAATTAATCAATGCTATTTTCTTTGCGGACTATGGACAACGATTACTTCCATCAAGCGCAGGGCGAACTACTATGTGCCCAACTGAGCTGCTTTATGATCCAACAAAGTCAAGTTCATTACAGTTGCTGCCGATTGAGACACGTGCATTGGATGCGACAACTACAGAATATAAACGTTATCTTGATGAATGGACGGTGATAGAGTTCGATGTAGACTCAAGTGAAAGTATGATTAAGGCATTTGAACAGGTAAGCCAAACCAAAAAAGTCAGTTTAGAAGAAGCTGAGAAATTTGGATTATTTGATCCAGACTGTAGTAATGATGCCATGAATGTAAATAAAGATGGCTCGATTGATATACCTTGCTGGCGATATGCCATGATCAACTTCCCACACCCATTGTTGGAGCAAGGGCTAGTAATTTTAGATACACCAGGGTTGAACGCGATTGGTACCGAGCCTGAACTTACTTTAAATATGCTACCTAACGCCCATGCTGTTTTGTTCGTTCTTGCTGCTGACACTGGGGTGACAAAATCAGAAATTGATGTGTGGCGTCAATTCATTAGTGGTACGCGTTGGAAGCAAAAAGGTCGTATCGCTGTTTTGAATAAAATTGACGGTCTATGGGATGCATTAAAAACAGATGATGAAATCGAAAAAGAATTAGCAAAGCAAATTAAAACCACTGGCGAGCTCCTTAATTTAGACCCAAGTCATATTTTCCCAACTTCTGCACAGAAGGGCTTGTTGGCAAAAGTAAATAGAGATAATGATTTGCTTCAGAAAAGTCGATTGCCTTTGCTCGAAAAAGCACTTTCTGACGAACTGATTCCTTCAAAAAAAGAAATTGTGCGCGACAACACGCAAAGTGAGCTTGAAGATTTAATTAGTAATTCACATATGATTTTAGAATCACGTGTTCAAGGTGTAGTTGAGCAGTTTGAAGAACTGAGTGGCTTGCGCGGTAAGAATGAAGACGTTGTTGAGCATATGATGAACAAGGTCAAAGTAGATAAAGAAAACTTTGAAAAAGGCTTGCAACGCTTCCAAGCATTACGAAGCGTCTTCTCGCAGCAAACTAATAAACTATTTACCTTGTTAGGCATGGAGGCATTAAAGGTTAAAGTGCATACCACTCGGGAAACCATGGTTTCTGCTAATTTCACAAAAACTATCCGCGACGCGATGGATGGCTTCTTTGAAGAACTTAAACTGCGTTTAATTTCTTCTGATGGCCAAATTGATGAAATTAAGAAAATGATGGACGTGATGTACGATAAATTTTCTAAAGAACATGGTTTGAGAAAGTCTGAACCGCCAGCATTTTCAACATTGCGATACCAAAAAGAATTGTCTAAATTAGAGCGTGCTTACAAGGAACAATTTAATACGGCATTTAATATGATCGCAAATGAAAAAATGACGTTGACCACTAAGTTCTTTGAAACATTGGCAAGTCGTGTGATTCATGTATTTGAAGTTGCAAACCGAGATGTTGAAAACTGGTTAAAAGCAGTCATTGCACCAATGGAATCACAAGTGCGTGAACATCAGCTTCAATTACGTCGTCGTTTAGAGAGTATTAAACGTATATATAAAGCAACAGATACTTTAGAAGATCGTATTACTGAGCTCCACAATATTGAGAAGAGTATACGATCACAAATAGAAGATTTAGAAGTGTTGCGACAGCATATGAGTAATGCGCTTGCTTTTGAAGCTAAAGAAAAAGAAATTGCCGCATAGATTCAAAGTTTGCTACAAGCGTTATCAAATAAAAAAAGCTGCTAAAAGCAGCTTTTTTTATTGTGTATGTATTAGTCTAATACTAATGCATTAAATTGCAGTCTGTGCCCGCATCATGGTTTTAATTTTCTGCATAGACTTTTGTTCAATTTGGCGAATGCGTTCAGCAGAAACACCAAATTCGCTTGCTAATTCGTGCAATGTACTACTTTTACTGTCACTTAACCAGCGAGCTTTTACGATCCGGCGACTTCTATCATCTAACTTTTCAAGTGCTTGGCTCAATGCTTGCGAGGTTAGCTGCTCAGTTTGTTGATCTGCTAAGAAGTCAGATGGTTCAGGTGTGTCTGCCTCTAAATAGGCAATAGGGCTATAAGCTTCTTCACTATCAGAATCAGCTTGCAAGTCTAATGACATTTCCTGACCGTTAAGACGATATTCCATTTCTTGTACGTCTTTAGGTTTTACATTTAAGGTCGTGGCAATTTCTGAGACTTGCTCTGGAGTGAGCGTGCTTAAGCCTTTTTTCATGCTGCGTAAATTGAAAAATAGTTTACGCTGTGCCTTCGTTGTTGCCGTTTTCACTAAACGCCAATTACGAATTATGTACTCATGCATTTCAGCTTTAATCCAATGTATTGCAAAAGAAACTAAACGTACTCCACGTTCTGCATCAAAACGTTTTACTGCCTTCATTAAACCAATGTTGCCTTCTTGGATTAAGTCCTGTTGTGGTAAGCCATAGCCCATGTAACCACGAGCAATGCTGGCGACCAGTCTTAAATGAGAAATAATCAATTGTTGTGCAGCTTCTAAATCATTCTCATTTTTTAGACGCATACCGTAATCATGCTCCTCCTCTGCAGTGAGCAATGGAAAAGTTTTGATCTTTCGCATGTATTGATCATAACTATCAAGTGAAGAAATTGAAGGTATCGTTAAGGCGTTTATAATGGCGCTCCTTTTCTTTAATTGTATTCGTAATTATAGACACTATTTTAGCACTCTATATCTAAGAGTGCTAGCGTTGAAGAAAGTTGCAATAATAGTTTATTTATTTGCTTTGGATAAAGACGTTGATACTGCAATGTTTGCAGACAATAAGCCAATGATAATTAATAAAGCGCAGGTGATGATGCTAATTTGGATATTCGGTAGAGCAAGGTTCAAGTCTGTTTGATATTCAGCTGCTAATACTGAAAGTGATTGATTAAATAAAATAATTGCAATACTTGTAATTAATAATGTACATAAACCACCAAGTAGACCATAGGCTGCGCCAGTATATAAAAATGGACGACGTATAAATCGATTAGTCGCACCAATAAGTTGGCTAACTTCGATTTCATCTTGCTGCGTTAGTATTTGCATCCGTATAGTATTGCCAACCACTGAAAATATAGCTAACCCAAGTAATGTTGCTAATATCAACATGGCTTTGTTGCCTAATGCTAATAAATAATTTAAGCGCTGCAGCCAGGCATCGTCTATATGCACCTCTGCCACGCCTGATAAATTACTAATTTGATTTTTGAGGCGAGTCACTGACGCTGCATCAAGCGCTTCAGGTTCAACAAAAAAAGCATCTGGTAAGGGGTTTTCGCTGAGTGAGCTAATTAAATTGCTATCATTGCTAGCAGTTTCTAAAGCTTCAAGGGCTTCTTCTTTTGAAACGAAATGGAAGTCTTTAATATCAGTATTGTTTTCCAAGCTGGTTGTAATGTCTTCCAGCGCTGCATCAGAGCAATCTAGTGCAATAAATACACTAATATTCGATTCTTTTTTAACATCACCTAGCAAGCCATCAAAGCTGTTGAGTGCTAGATATAAAATGACAGGTAAAGCCATACTTACACCGATAGCAAATGCAATTAATAAAGTGCCAGACAGGTTGTTTTTAATGCGATTGATTACCAGTTTTAATGCTTGCGCATGATTTGAGAGCCACATATTCATTAAGAATTCTTCATTTCAAAATTGTCATTTTCTTGAAGGTGACTACTTCTTTCATTCACAATACCTTCAATCAGTTGACCTTGATTGAGTTGCAATACTTTATTTTTCTGGTTAGCTGTGCCAAGTGCATCATGCGTCGCAACAATAATAGTCACGCCCACTTGCTGGAATGCTTTAAATAAAGCCATGATATCTTCTGCATAATTTTTATCTAGATTACCAGTGGGCTCGTCAGCAATCAGTATGGAAGGCCGTGAAACCACTGCACGGGCAATGGCTAAACGTTGTTGTTCACCGCCAGATAAGGTAATCGGCATGGCTTTGTGTTTTTTGAGTAAGCCAACTTTATCTAAAGCAGCACGTATACGCTTGCCAGCTTCTGTACCAGTAATACCATTAATAGATAAAGGTAGCGCGACATTATCATAGCAATTACGGTCATATAACAATTTGTGGTCTTGAAACACCAGTCCGAATTTGCGACGAATGAATGGTAAAGAGGCTTCACGTAATTTACTTACGTTTTGGTTATTAATTAGCACAGTGCCAGAGGTGGGGCGCTCAATGGCTGCCATCAACTTAAGTAGGGTGCTTTTGCCGGCACCAGAATGCCCAGTCACATAAACCATTTCGCCTTGTTCGACTGTCAGGCTTACTTTAGTCAGCGCTTCGTAGCTTCCTGGGTATCGTTTAGTGACATTGTCGAAAATAATCATATCAACATTATAAGTTATTCATCAAACAAAGCATTTACAAAATCATTAGCGCTAAACGGGCGTAAATCATCAATGGCTTCCCCTATGCCAATAAATCGGATGGGAATAGGCCGTGTTTCTGCAATAGCGGCAATCACACCGCCTTTTGCTGTGCCATCAAGCTTGCTTAACACTAAGCCTGTGACACCAAGCGCATCATCAAATGCTTTGACTTGGCTGACTGCATTTTGACCTGTATTAGCATCAAGGACCAATAAAGTTTCATGCGGCGCGCCAGTATTAGCTTTGTTAATGACGCGTTTAACTTTGGTAATTTCATCCATTAAATGGAGTTGTGTGGGTAATCTGCCAGCCGTATCTGCAATCACAACATCAATATTTTTCGCTTTAGCAGAGTTTACTGCATCGAAGATTACTGCTGCTGCATCGCCACCTTCAGAAGCAACGACATGAACATTGTTACGCTCACCCCATACTTGTAGTTGTTCTCTAGCGGCAGCTCTAAACGTATCACCTGCCGCAATCAGTACAGACTTTCCTTGTGACTGAAAAAGTTTAGCTAACTTACCAATAGTGGTGGTTTTTCCCGCGCCATTGACGCCTGCTAACATCATCACGTATGGTTTATGTGTGCTGATGTCGAGAGGTGCCTCTAGTGGAAGTAATATTGCTAAAAGCTCAGTTTTTAATGCTGTTTTTAAAGCTAATGCATCTTGTAAGTGTTCACGTTTAACGCGTTTTTTTAGATTATTGAGTAGTTTTTGCGTTGCTGCTACACCGACGTCGGAAGTTAATAATATAGTTTCTAAATCATCATAGGTTTCAGCATCAATTTTGCCGCTACTAAATATACTTGCAAGTTGGCCGCCTAATTGCGCTCTAGTTTTAATTAACCCTTTTTTTAAGCGTTGCGCTAAACCTATATTTCCTATTTTAGGCTCTTCAACGTTGTTTTGTGAAACTTCTTCTGTTGCTTTTCCTATCTTGGCTACTGGTAAAACTTCTACTACGCTTTCTTCTTTTTCAACCTTTTGCGTCGAATCAGCCGTTGGCGCTTGAGTTTTAATGGGCTTCTTTTTTTTGAATAAATCAAACATAGTAGTAATTAAACATAAGTGAGTGTTTTTGAGTAGCCTACTATTTTAGCTTAATTTAAACGTGAATTTATGATTATTGCTTATTTGTAAAAAACTTATCGCATATTGTGAACTTGCAAAGCCATGCATTGGTCAGAGAGGTTATACTAAAAAGTCGTTATTTACCTAGCGTAATCTAAACAGCTAAGTAATCATTATTGGAGAACAAAGACGTGTTAAAAAGATGTGTAATGTTGTTTATATGTTTGTTGCCAGCACTCGCTTTGGCAAGCCCACCAACACAAGAGTTTTTATTAGAAAACGGTCTCAAATTAATCATTAAAGAAGACCATCGTGCGCCGGTAGTCGTGTCACAAGTGTGGTATCGCGCAGGGGCATTAGATGAGGTTAATGGTAAAACAGGTGTCGCACACGTGTTAGAACACATGATGTTTAAAGGCACTAAAAAAACACCTTCAGGACAGTTTTCACGTTTAATTGCAGCAGCCGGCGGCAGAGAAAATGCCTTTACTGGGATGGATTACACTTGTTATTTTCAACAATTAGAAAAATCTAATTTACCACTCTCTTTTAAATTAGAAGCTGACAGAATGGCAAATCTTATTATTACTAAAGAAGAGTTTGCAAAAGAAATTAAGGTGGTCATGGAGGAGCGCCGCTGGCGCACAGAAGACAAACCTCAGTCTAAGGTAAATGAACAATTTCAAGCGCTATCTTTTAGAGCACACCCATATGGTAGACCTGTGGTTGGGCACATGAATGATTTAGAAAATATGACTGCTGCAGATGCGCAAGAGTGGTACACAAACTGGTATGCGCCAAACAATGCCACTGTAGTGGTAGTGGGTGATGTAAAAACAAAAGAAGTGTTGGCATTGGCCAAAAAGTATTTTGGTGTATTAAAAGCAAAAATACTGCCATCGCGCAAACCACAAGTTGAGCCAGCGCAAATAGGTACACGTCGTGCCGTTATTAAAGCGCCAGGTAAGCTACCCTATTTAGCGATGGGATTCCATGCACCGACATTACAAACTAAATCAACTGAAACATTAGGTGAAATGTCAGAGAATGCTTGGGAGCCTTATGCTTTAGATGTGCTTGCCGGTATTCTAAGCGGTAATGCCTCCGCGCGTTTAAATCAAAAATTAGTGCGAGAAACATCATTAGCAGTCAGTGTTGGTGCAGGTTATGACAGCACTACAAGAGGCCGAGAGTCATTATTTGAGTTGGTAGGAACACCAGCTGTAGGCAAATCAGTTGTGGAGTTAGAAACGGCGCTACTTGCCGAGATTGATAAAATCAAAAAAGGCGGTGTAACGCAAAAAGAGTTAGACCGTGTCAAAGCAGCTGTAATCGCTTCTGATGTATATCAGCGGGATTCCATGTTTTATCAAGGCATGTTGATTGGTCAACTAGAAACAATGGGTTATAACTGGCGTTTATTAGACGAATATTCTGAGAATTTAAAAGCAATCACCTCTGAACAGATACAAGCAGTCGCCAAAAAATATTTAATAGAAGAAAATATGACGGTGGCAACATTAGATCCGCAGCCAATTGATCCCAATGCAAAACCAGCTGGCAAACCTCACGTTCATTAATGTGCAATACCCAAAATCATTTGCGATTTTTAATTACATTACTTGTTCATATGCGTATAGCATATTTGGAAATAATGTAATTGGTCTCGCTTAATGCTTTGTTATTGAAAAACCAATCAATCAAATATAAATTATTTCAAGGTTCTAGAATGAAAACATTACAATTTTTAATACTTTTAATCAGTAGTTTGCTGGCTTTTAGCAGTCATGCTGCGGTGAAAATTAACCACTGGCAAACTACATCAGGTAGTCATGTTTATTTTGTAGAGAATCATGATTTACCTATTATTGATTTAAGCGTTACTTTTCCGGCAGGTAGTGCGCGCGATACCGAGTCAACCTCTGGTTTAGCTAGCGTCACACGTCGTTTAATGCCCCTAGGTGCAAACGGTATGAACGAAGAAGATATCACTAATGCATTTGCAGATATTGGGGCAGAAAATGGCGGTAGCTTAAGCTCTGATAGTGCTAGTTTTAGTTTGCGCACGCTGACGAGTGAGCAAGATAAAGCACTAAATATGTTTAATAAAATATTGCATCAACCTGATTTCCTGCGACCTATATTAGCGCGTGAAAAAACAAGAATTGTTGCAGGATTGCAAGAAGCAGCAACGCAGCCAGCAAGCATTTCAAACAAAGCTTTTATGAAAGCCATGTATGGCGATCACCCTTATAGTTTGCAAGAAAGTGGTGAAGTAGAAACAGTTAAATTACTAAAAAGAGAAGATTTGCAGGCTTTTTATAGACAATATTACAACGCAAAAAATGCCGTCATTGCTATGATCGGTGATTTAACGCAAGCACAGGCAAAAGTTGTCGCTGAGAACATCTCAAAAGATTTGCCACAAACAGCAGCAAGCTCATCGATACCACAAGTAACTGTACCAGCAGCACCAAATACTCGAACGATGTCACATCCTGCTAGTCAAGCACATATATTATTAGGTAACCCTGGTGTGAAACGTGGTGATGCTGATTATTTCCCATTGTATGTAGGTAATTATATTCTAGGTGGCGGTGGTTTTGTTTCCCGTCTAACTGAAGAGGTCCGTGAGAAACGTGGTCTAGTGTATAGCGTATATAGCTATTTCATCCCTATGACGGAATTAGGCCCTTTTCAAATTGGTTTGCAAACCAAAAAGGAACAAGCTAATGAAGCTTTGGAAGTGGTGAAAGAAACCTTAGCTAACTATATGAAAAATGGTGTCACAGCGGAGGAACTCAAAGCCGCTAAATCGAATATTACAGGTGGCTTTCCTTTGCGCTTAGACAGCAATAAAGAGATACTAGGTTACCTATCACTCATCGGTTTTTATAAGCTACCCTTAAGCTATTTAGAAGATTTTAATAACGAAGTTAACAAGGTTACCGCTGAGCAAATCAAAGATGCATTTAACCGCCGTGTAAAACCAGAAAACTTTGTTTCAGTCATTGTAGGTGCGGTAGATAAATAACAACATAATTATGTAAGCTTCAGCACTGTTTTTTACATTGAGCTTGTCTCTTATATTTATGTTAAAGGTGATAATGGTTAACACACTTTTTTATAGTTTTGCGAGCAGTTTGCTAAAAGGATTTTTATTATGATGAGTGTTAAAAGAGTTGAGCTAGTGATTCAGGCGTCAGAAAAAGAGACGGTTGTTTCAACATTAAAAGAAATTAATATCAATGACTTCACACTCTATAACCATGTTGGGGGTAATGGTCAACGAGGTGATAAATCTGAAAATATAACCTTCGTAATCGCATGCCCAGAAAACCAACTATATGCATTGGTAGGTGCAATTAGGCCACTATTAAAATCTGTTGGTGGTATGTGTTTGGTGTCTGATGCAGAATGGGTGATGCATTAGGGTGATGCATTAGGGTGACGATGTCGCCTGCCTCGCTTGATTAGTTTCTTTAAATGAACAATGTATGCGAACGCTGACACTAACATTCTAGTTTTGCCACGATAGTCTTTATGGGTTTGTTAAAATAAGTTTGTTAATGTGCACTTCTTTTCTGGCTATTGACAATTAAATCAGTGTTCATTTTTTCTTTGATGCCCAAATAGCAAGTTTATGCTTCATAGAAAGTTGAGATATTTGATCCTCTGGTAGCGCTTGAATTATTTTGTCGTGTACTAGTAAGCGGTATATATATTCGATTTTTTCATTTGCAGAGTCTGTGGCCTCAAATTCAACAACCCCTCTGGCTTCACCGTATTTCACGCCATCAGCGATTGCCTTTTTAACTAGTTCTTTTTCATTTTTAAGTTTCTTCATGGTTAGGTATGCATGCTAAAGTGCTGTGAGCTATTTGG
>CAZJUK010000024.1:0-22204 GCA_964549145.1 uncultured Methylophilaceae bacterium | reverse complement strand
TTGAGCCATCGAAGAAAAAGAGATGGCTACAAAAAACGTTAAAGAAAGAAAAACTTAAGCGTGAAGCACAAGCCGCTAAAGACCCAGCAGTGGTTGCTCTAGATAAGGAAGAACGTCAGACACGTTTAAAAACGCTTATTATTTTAGGTAAAGAGCGTGGTTACTTAACCTACGCAGAAATTAATGATCACTTGCCTGACGATGTGCAAAATTCTGAGCAAATCGATGGCATTATCGGCATGATTAATGACATGGGTATTCAGGTGTATGAACAGGCGCCAGATGCAGAATCATTACTTATGTCTGATGCGCCATCACCAGTAGCTGATGAAGATGCCGTGGCAGAGGCGGAGCAAGCTCTTGCAACAGTTGATTCAGAGTTTGGTCGAACCACCGACCCTGTCCGTATGTATATGCGTGAAATGGGTACTGTCGACTTGCTGACGCGCGAAAGTGAAATTGAAATTGCTAAGCGTATTGAAGACGGTCTTAAGCATATGGTGCATGCTATCGCTGGCTGCCCAACAACGATTACCGCTTTATTAGAAATAATTAAAAAAGTTGAAAATGAAGAAATGGCTGTTGATGATATTGTTGATGGCTTGATTAATACAGATGTTGGTTTAGACGAAGCATTTGTTGCTGATGCAGCAAAAGGCAAGGTCGAAGAAGATATTGAAGAAGAGGAAAGTGCTGAAGAGGAAAGTGCTGAAGAGGCAGAAGCTAAAGCAGCAGCAATATCCGCAGCCGCGTTAGCTAAATTAAAAGAGGAAGTCTTAGCAAAGTTTGCAGTAGTGAGAGAAATTAATGCAAAAATGACTCAAATTCGCGAAGAACGCAGCTCACAAGACCCAGAATATAAAGAGTTACATAAAGCTATATTACAAGAGTTAGGCATTTTCCGTTTCTCAGCGAAACAAGTTGAAATCTTATGTAATCAAGTACGTGTCATGGTGAAAGAAGTACGTAGCTATGAACGTAATGTGATGCGCTTTTGTGTGAATGAAGCTGGCATGCCGCGTTTACATTTTATTAAAAGCTTTGTTGGTAATGAGGTTAATCTTGACTGGTTAGATAATGAGTTGAATGAAGAGAAGTCTTATAACAAAGTGTTGGAGCGTTATCGCCATTCAATTATTGATCAGCAAGATCGTATTATTGAACTACAAAAGAGAATTGGCTTACCTGTAAAAGAGCTCAAAGACATTAATAAGCAAATGACAACAGGTGAAGCTAGAGCGCGTCGTGCAAAACGTGAGATGATCGAAGCGAATTTGCGTTTGGTCATTTCGATTGCAAAAAAATATACCAACCGTGGTTTACAGTTCTTAGATTTGATTCAAGAAGGCAATATTGGATTGATGAAAGCAGTTGATAAGTTTGAATATCGTCGTGGTTTTAAGTTTTCAACTTATGCCACATGGTGGATTCGTCAAGCAATTACACGTTCTATTGCTGATCAAGCCCGTACGATTAGAATTCCGGTGCACATGATTGAAACGATTAATAAAATGAATCGTATTAGTCGTCAGATTTTGCAAGAAACTGGTGCAGAGCCTGACCCTGCTTTGCTCGCAGAAAAAATGGAAATGCCTGAAGAAAAAATCCGTAAGATTTTAAAAATTAGCAAAGAACCTATTTCAATGGAAACACCTATTGGTGATGATGAAGATTCTCATCTAGGTGACTTTATTGAAGATACGGCAACACTTGCACCGATGGAGGCTGCTGTTTATGGTAGTTTGCGAGATGCGACAAGTGAGGTGTTAGAGTCATTAACGCCACGTGAAGCTAAAGTATTGCGCATGCGTTTTGGTATTGAAATGAATACTGACCACACGCTCGAAGAAGTTGGTAAGCAGTTTGATGTGACACGTGAACGAATACGTCAAATTGAAGCTAAAGCACTACGTAAATTACGTCATCCCACACGATCTGAAAGACTCAAAAGCTTTTTAGAAACTGGTCAGGATTAATCGATTAAAGTTTTGGCCCTCTAGCTCATGCTTGGTTAGAGCAGCGGACTCATAATCCGTTGGTGCCGTGTTCGACTCACGGGGGGGCCACCATATAAAAAAGGGGACTGACTTATCAGTTCCTTTTTTTATATTTTTCAAACTTAAAACTAACTGGATTTTCTAAAACAATAGCAAAGAAAACTTTTGCATAAGAATTGACTAATGGGAAAACCAACCAGTTATTAGTAATAATTCTTAGACGCGACTCAGCTAGGTTAAGAGCGCTAGCTCTTATATTCATGATTCTTTTTAACATTTAAAAAGAGATTTTTTTAGGGTCGAAAATGATATTTATATAAAATAATAGTTCTGTTATTAATTTAAATTATTAAATTAATTCTATATTTTAATTCAATACTGATGTATAAATATGCTATGTAGCGCTATTTTCAATGTTTAAGAATAGTATTTGCATAACTAAAAGTAATAAATAAAAATAAAAATATCACTTTAGAATATTAGTAAATGTCATTTTTATGCTTTGAGTTATGTTGTAAGAAATAAATAAAGACAACATATTTCTTGCCTGGCTAATAGTTTTTATGCTGATTAATTTTTAATTAAATTTGAAGTTTAAATTTAGCTTAGTAAATATTATCCAAAAAATTTGTGCGATTTATTTTTGATCAATATGATTACGAGTCAGGAGCTTAGAATGAACACAGTTGTAGATTTCACGCATGTTAACTTAGTTAAAAATCAAGTTAGAACACGCTATGACGAAGAGTCTGGCGCTATGTATTACTATATGAAACCAGAGCCTAGACCTTGTTTTAACAAAGTTTGTTTGACAGAGTTATATAAAAATCAATCTACACTAGAAAAGAATCAAGGGTTGGTTAGTTACGGATCAGAATCCAAACAAGTTGATTATTTAGTATTAGCTTCAGATATACCAGGTGTTTTTAATTTAGGTGGCGATTTAAATACTTTTAAAGATCTGATTGTTAACAAGCAACGACAAACGCTTAAAGAGTATGCGCAGCTATGCATCGATAATGTTTGGACCTTTTACAACATGCAAGCGCCAGTAACGAGTATAGCGCTAGTTCAGGGGCAGGCAATGGGTGGCGGGTTTGAGTCTGCATTGTCAGCACATGTTTTGGTTGCAGAAAAAAGTGCTGTCATGGGCTTCCCTGAGGTCTTATTTAATTTATTCCCAGGTATGGGAGCGCTTAGTTTCCTTTCAAGAAAAATAGGAATGCCACAAGCCGAAAAAATGGTGCGATCAGGTAAGGTTTATACTGGCGAGGAATTATTTAAAATGGGTGTTGTTGATGTGCTTGCAGAAGATGGTATGGGTGAACATACTCTGAATGCTTGGATTAAAAAAAACCATCGATCTATTAATTCTTTTCGGGCGATTAACCGAGCAAAACAACGTGTGAACCCTTTAACTTATGATGAGTTAAATGATATCGTTGATGTTTGGGTTGATGCCGCGCTGCGATTAGATGATCGAAATCTAAAGGTAATGCAACGTTTGGTACGTGCGCAAAACAGCAAAACAAGTACTGATGCTATTGAGGTTGATCAAGAACAATTTGCTTAACTTATTTGGTAATAGCCTCAGGTTTTCTGAGGTAATCTTCTACAGCAATGGTTAAGTGAACAAAATTACTATTTAATGTTTTAAGTAACTCAACCGTGGTAGGCATTGGAATGTCTGCGTGTAATGTACTAATTTTTTCAGTAATATTAGCAACCCTAATTGCGCCAACACTTAAGCTGTTGCCTTTTAGCGCATGGCATAAGTCTTCTAACTCACCAAATTGTTTATTTTTTGCGGCAACTTCTATTTTATTAATCATACCTAACGAGTCAGCCAGGTAGTTTTTAAGAAGTCTATGCATGAATAACTCATCACCTGCACCAATTCCTTCTAGACTTTCAAGTGTAGCAAAATCAAGCAAGTCGTTCTCTGACGAATGCTCCTCTAAGCTTCTGTTTTCTTTAGGACTACTTAAGCTGGTTTTAATCCATTCAGCAGCTGTGTTAGGTTTAAGGTGGAGCACTTCTTCTATAGTGTTAAACAAGCCAGATGCATCAATAGGCTTAGTTAAATAAGAATCAAACCCGGCATTTTCAGCCTCTTGACGAGTTTCAGAAGTAACGTCTGCAGTTAATAAAATAAAACGAGAATCTGTATCTGTAGGTTGAGTAAATCGATAGAGTTTAAGCGCCTCGATTCCATTCATTCCTGCCATATTTAAGTCAGTAATAACCAAGTCAAATTGTTTTTCCTCTAGAATGTCGAGCATAGATTCACTGTTTTCAACTAATGTTACCTGATGACCTGGTAAAGAAAGTAAACGGCAAATTATTTTTTGATTAACACTTTCATCTTCACATACTAGAATATTAAGTGGTTCAGTGAGTGTTTTAACAGGTTGTGAAACATAATCCTTAGAGATTTTTGTTTTAACTTCTACGTTTGATTTAACTTTTTCTAACTTAATATCAAACCAAAAGTTACTTCCGATATTTTCTTTACTTTCAAAATATAGATTGCTTCCCATTGCCTCAACCATATCTTTAGCAATGGTTAGGCCCAGACCGCTGCCACCAAATTTACGTGTAGTTGAAACATCTGCTTGAGTAAAGCTTTCGAATATTTTCCCCTGTTTGTCTATGGGTATGCCAACACCTGTATCAATGACTTCAAACCGTAATAGTGTATGTGTTTCATCATCTATAATCTGACTTACTGCAACAGTTACGCTACCTTGGTTAGTAAATTTAATAGCATTGCCAGTTAAGTTTGCTAGCACTTGGCTAAGTACGGAGGCATCACCAATTAGTGGTTGGGTTTTTTCTGGAATATGGGTATTAATTTGAATCTTTTTAGATTTAGCTTGTGAGTAGAATATTTCTGTTGTGTTTTTAATAACTTCTTCAATTGAGAAAGCATTATTGACAATACTTAATTTTCTCTCTTCAATTTTAGTAAAGTCTAGGACATTATTTAAAAGAGAAAGTAAAAGCTTTGAAGAGCCTTCTAATGTTCTAACTAAATCTTTTTGATCCGTATTTAATGAGGTTGTTTTTAGTAAGGTGCTGATACCAATAATACCGTTTAGCGGTGTGCGAATTTCATGACTCATATTTGCGACAAATCTTGTTTTTGCTTGACTTGCTTCTGCTGCTCTTAAGCTTTCAGTTTCTGCTGTTAGGCGTGCTTCATTTAATCTTTCAATTAATTTTGATACATAAACTGGAAGGGCGACCAGCATGAGAAGAAAGCCAATAACAATAGGTTGGTGCGTTGCCCAAAAAGGATTGACTTGTGTTGCAATTAGAAAACCAAAGATACTCATCACTTGCGAATGATGTAAGTACTTTTTGCCAAAGCGGAAACCGTTACCAAATGTGACCCATAGGTATACACCGATTAGTACAACTGCGAGATCTCCAGTAAGAGACATGAATATGGTGGTGCCAGAAATATCTAACCAATTTCCTAACACTCTTCTTAAAGGGGAAGCTCCTTTTGCTTTGCTAATAACGATTAATAAAATAAATGAAAGAATGACAAAATCAGCTAAATAATAGACCCCAATAATTTCATTACGGGTAAAGGCATCGTTAATAATATAGTTGATGAATAAGTAACAACTAAAAAATAAGCCGATAACTACTCTAGTTAAGCCTTGCTCTAATTCAATGGCGTCACATTGCTCAATAGATTGTTTATGCCAATTTTTTATTGAAAATATCATGTTTCTATATCTCTTAGACAGCTAAGCCCTTGACATAAAACTGTTTACTTTGATTTAATAACTCATTGGCAATATTAGCCAGTTTCTGAGCGTTAACTGGTTTCGTCAAACAAGCACTTGCTCCTGCCTGAATTAGTTCTTCATGAAGTTTCTTATCTTTAAGAACTGTAATTACAATAATGGGTTTGGGACCAGATTTGTTTGCTTGTTGTATCGCCTTAACAAACTGCATACCGTCCATTGCGTGCATGCGAAAATCAGTCACAATCAAATCAACTTGTTTATTTTTCATCCATTGTAATGCTTCAGCTGGATTTGTCATGGTGACGATCTTCAGGTTTAGTTTTATCGATTTAAGTACCGCAGCGTGAATATCCAACACTGTTGTTTGATCGTCGATTATCAAAGCAGTTTGTTGGAATTTAGCTGCGCTACGGATATTGCTAACAGTCATTTTTTTATTATTTCTCTTGTGATCAATTAATTAGTGAGTTAATACACTGTGAGCATCATGTATTGTTTGTAATTTTTTTCGAATTGAAAGTGCGATGATGATGAGGTCAGGGTCAAAATGCTTGCCGCTCTCCTCTACTAAATACTCAAATGCTTTGTCCATGTTCCATGCGTGCTTGTATGATCGCTTACTAGTCAGGGCGTCTAAAACATCAGCAATTGCTACTATTCGTGCTGAAAGTGGAATTTGTTTACCGCTAAGGGCATTGGGGTAACCGCTACCATCAAAACGTTCATGGTGCGCTAAAGCAATTTCGCCGCCCATTTGTAAATACTTAGATGGACTGTTTTCAAGAATGTCATAGCCAATTTGAGGATGGGTTTTCATAAGACTCATTTCATCTGAGTCCAATTCCCCTTTCTTCGTTAATATGCTATCAGGAATCCCGATTTTCCCTATGTCATGTAATGGCGCTGATAACTCAATTGCTTCAGCATCTTCTTCACTAAAGCCAAGAGCTTCTGCTATTGCTCGGCTATATAAAGACATACGCTGTAAATGCATCGCTGTATCAGAATCTTTATACTCTCCTGCACGCGCTAAGCGCATTAGCGTTTCTTTCTCTCGTGTTCTAATTTCAAATGTGGCTGCTTTTACTCGTCGCTCGAGGTAGTCAGTTTTACTTTGTAATGCCACATGTTGCTTTCTCATTGTCAACAGGTTTTTACTGCGTGATGAACATTCGTGCATATTAATTGGCTTACTCAAAAAGTCAGTGACACCTGCGTCAAGCGCTGTATTGCGTGTTTCAGAATCCTTTTTAATCGTAATCATTATGATGGGCACAAATTCGTATCTACTTAGCTTTTTTAACAAACGAACAAAATCTATACCATTCATTTCTGGCATCACATAATCTACTATTACCAAGTCAGCAGTATTTTCTGTGGCCCACTCAAGAGCAAGCTCAGGGTTGCTTTTCTCAACAATTGTTGTGTTGCTGCTCATACCCTGTACGATTTGCGAAAGAATAGTTCTGCTTGTGAACTGGTCGTCAATGACCAATACAGAGCTATTCCCTTCCTTTAAAAATTCCGAGTTCATCATTATAATATTTCTCTTATCTTTCTTAAATTGGCGTTCTTCAGAATATAATAAGCAATAACCTAGCCAATCCTAAAGTGCTATTGTTATTTAATTTATATTCACCTTTTTTTTACAGGTAAATATAAGTTAACCATTTGAATTGTATGTATTTTTTATTTTTTTTAGAGTGCTTTTAATCTACCTACTATTGTCGTGCTAGATTACACTAGTTAACAATTTTGGGCAGTTACCCTAATCAAATTTGTTGAAATCTAAACAAAGTTGTTGTTAGGCTTTAAATCAAATGCAATGCATATGCGATCTTCGTTTGTGCTAAATGGTATTGTGCGATGAAATAATGACGATGGGAATAGCACAATATCACCTACATTAGGAATGATCCGTGCAACAGGGAAATCACTTTCATTTTTATTGGTGTTAAAAGGATAGTTATCCCCATGTGTGCCATATTCGAATGCGCCTTCATCATTATTCGGTGTCGGCATGGATAAGTAAACGGCGCCACTAATCCAGCCAATTTCGTGAATATGCGGACTTAGATGCCCGCCTTGATGCATTTTTACAAACCATGAGCTAGTGAATTCGAATGATTCAGGAAACGATAGAATCAGTTCGCAATCAGCATCTGAAAAATGCTCTTTGTAACCTAAAAACTCTTGTTTAATTAATGCTGCCAACGTTCTAAATGAGGCCTCAGGTCTTTTAAATAAGTTGCCAGCAGATTGTTTGCCATGATGCAGCATACCTTGTACGCGTTCTGCAATATCTTTATTTTCTATATCAGTGAGCAATTGTTTCAGTAACTTGCTATTAGGTTCGGCTAGTTGTTCTATGCTGTTTTTATAGACAAAGTCTAAGCCATTTTTGCAAAAGTTATACGGATCTTCTTTTTCAAAATTAATCGCATAATGCGTAGAAAGTGTCGCAATAAAAGGTGAAATGTGGGGCGTGTTGTTTGCAGCATTATCTAATTTTTTTTTAAACGCATCGAATTGCTCAGACTTGTATAAACAAAACATACTCCGCGCTAGCCAGTCGTCTAGCTGTGATTGTTCAAAATGAGCGCTAGCTTCGTTAAATCGCTTAGCTAAATATAAGAATTCACCCATGTTGTAATTCGCATTTGGATGATCTTTATTTAACGATAAAGCCGCTTGGTAGTTTGTGACGGCAGATTCCATATCGCCAACATCACGTTGGGTTTCACCTAAATTATTATAGGCATCTGTGTAGTTCGGGAATAATTTAATAGCTTGTTGGTAGCTATCTATTGCTAGATTCAAGACGCCTTTATCACGTAATGCAGTACCAAGATTGAAATGACCACGAGCGTCTTGCGAATTAATTTTTAAGCCTGCTTTGTAATGCTTAATGGCATTATCTAATTGACCTAGGCGTTGAAATATTATACCTAAGTTACCATGTGCCTCAAAAAAATTTGGGTTGAGCTGTATCGCTTTGCGGTAAGCGGTCTCTGCTTCATCAAGTTTATTAACTTTGCCCAAAGCAATGCCTAAATTAAATAACAAGTCTGGTGAGTTGGGTTGCAATTCGAGTGCTTTTTTATAGCTGGTTAATGATTCTGAAAATTTTTGTTGGCCGTCTAAAGCTAGCGCTAATATATGATGCAACACATAAGCATTTGGATGTTTTGCAAGCAGACTTTTTGCATTTTCCTCCGCTTGATTAAGTTGACCATTATTGAGTTGCTGAGAAAGTTGTTGGGTCTCTTGTTGATCAGGTTGTGATAAGTTTGCCATATTTGATTAGATTTTTATAAATTAAATAGTACTTGTCTCAAGCCTGGCTGCCAACTGTTTTAATAAACGCATTGCAATTTTGGGGTTATCTGAGAGCATTGCATCAATATTATCAGCATGAATGACAATGATTCGAGCTTGGTCTGAAGCGATAATCGCATTGGTTGTTGTTGGTTTTGCGGTTAGGCTGGCAGTTTCTCCAAAATAATTAGTTGCAACTATTTTACGTAAGGTTTGCTGGTTGTCGGTTAGATGGACTTCACCAGAAACTAAATAATAAAGGCTGCGCTCAATATTTCCAATTTCAAATACATGATCGTCTTTTTTTAACGTACGTCCGTAACGTAACATTAATGCCTCTATATAGTTTTTCTTATCAGAAATGTCATCAAATAAACCCTTAAGAAGTAATGCATCTTGTTTTCTTAAGGTAGCGATTAATACTGATCCTAACAAAAATACTGCAAAATTAACATATAACCAAGTGATAGATACAAACATATTTTTCATGCTACCAAATACTGCACCAAAATTTTGATTCACAGATAAGAATAAGCCAAACGCTGGGCGCATCAGCAGCCAGAGTAGCATCGTTAATAATGCGCCTATAAAAACATGACGTATTGCTACCTGCATCGGAAAAAACATTTTATAAAATATTGCTATTAATGAGGTAGTAATTGCTAGAGTGATGCCACTGCCGACAACACTTATTATATTTTCTGAAAAGTGAACTTCTAAAACCCCAATTACTGCTTCTACTACAAAGCCGGCCGCTGTGAAGGCAAAAAATAGTAGTAAAATACCGAGCACAGAAAGTACATCTTTAAGCTTCCCTCTAAAGAAAGAAGGCTTTTCAACCATTGACGAAATACTATAAAACGAGGATCGCATTGTCCTGGCGAGCGGCGTAATGGTCCAAAGTAATATAAATATACCTAACGCGCCCCATGCTGCTTTTGAATTCGATGCTCTATATACCTCAGTCATAATTTTCCCGCTAAAGTCAGGCACAATATTGCTGGTTAAGATAGCTAGTTTTACAATGGCATAGTCAGAAGAGAATACTAGATGGCTAAGTAGATAAAAAATTAGCAATACTAGTGGTATTAATGCAAACAATGCATAAAACGAAAGCGATGCAGATAGACCTAAGATATTATGTCGCGCAAAGCCAGCAAGCGTCTCTCGAAAAACGAATAACAAAGTAGCATATTCTTTTTTCGAATACGCAACTAAAGGTTTGCTGATCGCAGGGTGTTGCGATAGCTTTTGGATACGTGCTTTTGTAATAAATTTAGCCACAATATATATAAAGGTATCATTAATTGTTTGTATGTTTCTTAGCGATCGTATTAAATTAAGAATATTTAAGTGATGCAATTATTTTATAACGCTTTGAATTTTTCTGTTGCTGAGACTAAGCCAGAAATCGTACCAGACTCCATCGCAGAGTGTCCAGCATCTGGCACCAGTGTAAAATCAGCATGTGGCATCACTTTGGATAGACGCCAAGCGGTTTCTGGCGGACACACCATATCATAACGGCCTTGGACTATGGCAGTAGGGATGTGAGAGAGTTTTTCTGCAGCTTTTAAAATTGCCTCCCCATCAATAAAGCAGTGATTACGAACATAGTGTATTTGTATTCTTGCCTGCGAAACTGATGTCAGCTTTGCTTGCTCTATAGTCGCAGGTGTAGTTTTTTTATTTGTCGTGTCTTTTGTATTATCTTTAGGCTGTGGTGGCATTAAACGCATAATACTACCTTCATAATTGTTCCAAGCCTCTGCCGCTGGACAACTTACTTCTACATTATCAGAAAAAACACGTTGTTCAAAAGCCGTTAGGACATCATCTCGCTCATCTAAAGGGAGGTATTCAATTAAGGTATGCCACACGTCAGGATAAAAATATTTAATCTCGCCTAGGAACCAAGACAGTTCTGAAGAGCGACTAAGAAAGATGCCGCGTAAGGCCATTGAAATTACATTATTAGGGTGTTGAGTTGCATATGCCAACGCTAATGTGCTCCCCCAAGAACCACCGAAAATATGCCAATGTTTAATGTTTAAATGTAAACGTAATGCTTCTAAGTCACTGACTAAAGCATCAGTTGTATTGTTGCTTAATTCACCTTGCGGTTTGCTGCGACCACAACCGCGCTGATCCAACAATATGATCCTGTAGTGTTTAGGGTCAAAAAAGCGGCGTTGGCCTGGGTTGCAACCGCTGCCAGGGCCGCCATGTAGAAAAACAACAGGGCTGCCATCTGGGTTTCCACTCTCTTCATAATATATTTGGTGCACTTCGTTTACTTGCAGCCAGCTTTTGTTGTAAGAATCAATCTCTGGGTATAAATTGTAAGTAGGTTGAAACATTTTATAATTGGCACTTTCTAACTGATTTTATAAGCAATTTTATTGCTTTTAAGGGGCTTATGTAAATTAATTGCAGTAATTGTAAATAAATTGTAACTAAAGTGTTGCAATTCAATATTAATTGATTTATATTTTACACCTCACATGAAAATGTGTTGCAAAGTATAGTCAAAGTTGCTGTAGTGACGATAGATTTATGAATTATTTTTTCTACTGTTTAAACAACAAATTTATATATGCTTTTTTTAAAACCCTTAGTAATAACTTTGGAGATCAATATGCAAGTAAATAAAATCAAGCTAGCTTTAGGCTTAGTAGCTGCGACAATGGCGATGCCATTAGTTGCTTCAGCTGCTGCAGACCAAGAAGCGGCTATGAAAAATGCAAACAACTGGGCTCACCCACGTGGGCAACATGACAATCAAGGCTACAGTGCTTTGTCACAAATCAATAAAGGTAACGTAAAAAACCTTAAAGCGGCTTGGACATTTGCAACTGGTGTTAACCGTGGTCATGAAGGTTCACCTGTTGTTGTTGGTAACATGATGTATGTACATACAGCATTCCCTAACAACGTTTACGCTCTTGACTTAAACGATAATCAAAAAATCGTATGGTCATACTTCCCTAAGCAAGATCCTAGTGTTCAAGCAGTTCTTTGCTGCGATAACGTTAGTCGTGGTCTTGGTTATGGCGATGGCAAAATCTACCTTCAACAAAATGATGGTAACTTAGTTGCTTTAGACGCTAAGACTGGTGCTAAAGCATGGTCTACATTGGTTAATGATCCTAAAATTGGTGCGACAAATACGAACGCACCACACGTAATCAAAGACAAAATTATTACAGGTTGTTCTGGTGCTGAGTTTGGCGTACGTTGCTTTATCGCTGCATACAATGCTAAAGATGGTTCATTAGCTTGGAAAGCATACTCAACAGGTTCTGATAAAGACGTTCTGATTGGTGATGACTTCAACTCTGCTAACCCACAGTACAGTGCTTTGTCTACATACAAAGACATTAACGGTGGTAACAAAGAAGGTGGTTCATTTGAAGGCTTGCCATTAAGTGAATTAAAAGTTGGTCAAAAAGATCTAGGTATTCGTACATGGTTAAAGCCACAAGCAGTTAAAGATGGTTGGCAACATGGTGGTGGTTCTACTTGGGGCTGGTGGCCTTATGATGCTCGTACAAACTTAGTTTATTACGGCACAGGTAACCCTTCAGTATGGAATCCAGATGTACGTCCTGGTGATAACAAATGGTCTATGACTATTTTTGCTCGTGACTTAGATTCAGGTATCGCTAAATGGGGTTATCAAATGACTCCACATGACGAGTGGGATTATGACGGTATTAACGAAGTAATCTTGTTCGACAAAGGTGGTAAAACATATGCATGGCATCATGACCGTAACGGTTTTGCATATACATTTAACGCTAAAGACGGTACTCTAATTGCTGCAGAAAAAGTGCATCCATTCGTTAACTGGGCAACTGGTGTTGACATGAAAACAGGTATTCCACAAAAAGTTGGAACTGCTTCTACTCACCAAGACTACAATGCTAAAGGCGTTTGCCCAGCTGCGTTAGGTACTAAAGATCAGCAGCCTGCTGCTTACTCACCTAAAACTGGTCTAATGTATTCTCCACTGAATCACGTATGTATGACATACGAGCCAGTTGAGTCTAAATTTGTTGCTGGTCAACCTTGGGTTGGTGCTACATTGACTATGTTCCCAGGTCCTGACGGTGTTATGGGTGGCTTTGCTGCTTACAACCCAATGACTAACAAAAAAGTATGGTACAACAAAGAGAAATTCTCAGCTTGGGGCGGCGCGTTAACAACTGCTTCAAACTTGGTTTTCTACGGTACTCTTGATCGTTGGTTTAAGGCTTTAGATGCTCAATCAGGTAAAGAACTTTGGAAATTCCAAGTTGGTTCTGGCGTGATTGGTAATGCATTTACATATGGTCATAAAGGTAAACAACACGTTGGCGTGCTATCAGGTATTGGTGGCTGGGCTGGTGTAGCGATGAACCTTGGTTTGACTACTCCTACAGACGCACTTGGTGCTGCTGGTGGATATGCTGAGCTAGTTAAATACAACGCTGCTCCTGGCGGCGGTGCTTTAACAGTATTTGCTCTATAATTTAGTTTACTAAATTAGCTAAGTAACTTTAGCAATGTAATATAAACACCCCGCTTAGGCGGGGTGTTTGTTTATATGGTTATATGAAAATGATGAAATTACACAAGCCAGTATCATTAAAAATAAGAATTAGGTTAAAATGCTGGATAGTGTTGGAATTATAGAACTTTTATTTTTAAAGGTACTCTAGGTAATAAGTGCGTGATTAATCATCGCAATTATAATAAGGAAATTAAAAGATGTTAACTCAAGTTAAAAAATTAGGACTACTGGCTAGTTTATTGTTTGCAGCCAATATATCAATGGCTGCTGCAATTGATGAGATTCCCCCACTTAACCCGGATGAGGGAAGGCCGGGAGAGCAAGCACGAGTCCCTACATTAGATGAGTTTAAAGTATGTGCTGATCCCGATAACATGCCATTTTCAAACAATAAACAAGAAGGCTTTGAAGACAAGATTGCAAAAGTACTTGCAGACGATCTTGATCTGCCTTTATCGTTTATGTATGCATTTAGTCGTTTTGGCTTTTTAAGAAATACTATTAAAGCTCAACGATGTGATGTCATTATGGGTGTGCCACCTGACTATGATCCGCTATACACATCTAAACCATATTATCGCACTGGACATGTCTTTGTATGGCGTAAAGAAAGTGGCTACAATATTACTGACTGGAATTCTCCAGACCTTAAAAAAGGTATCGTCGGAACAACAGATAAATCACCGACAACTGTAGCGCTTAACGACAATGGAATTATCGGAAATGCAAAGCCGTACAGAATCCAACGTGATTTAAATCTACCGCCAAGTCTTATGATCGATGAGCTAGGTGAAGGTGAAATTGATGTTGCCGTAGCTTGGGGCCCAATTGGTGGTTATTTTGGAAAAGAATCAAAAGTCCCAATGGTTGTTAAATTGGCGCCTGAGTATGAAAAAGTCAATGCAAGAGGTAAAACTTACTGGAACATATCAGTAGGTGTACGTCATGGCGAAAAAGAACGTATGAAAATGATTCAAGGCGCACTCGATCGGAATCAAGATAAAATTTTGAAAATTCTAGATGATTATGGTATTCCTCACGTTCCAGTGGTGGAAGGCGATAGTATTAAAAAAGCCTATAGAAACCAACAAAAAAGTCAAAATTGAGTAATTTCTTTAAGAAGTTTTAGTAAAATAATTAGCTTATTTGAGTCAAGCAAAATCAAAAGTTCTGTCAACCAAATAGCAAATTGTTCGTTAAATGAGTGTGCGCCAATTAAGCTAACAGCATGTATTTAGCGTAGGTCATTTTGATAAGTTATATATAACTAGGAGATAACATGTTAGGTAAGAAATCAAGATCAACTTTATTGGTGAGTATGCTAGCGTTAGTAGGTTTGACGCTTTCATTTCAAGCAAGTGCTGCTTGTGAATTTGTTTCGACTAAGGATGGAAGTCCTTTGACAATCAAAGCTACTGCAGAGGATACACCGCAAGTAACAGCATTTTTGGAAACTTGTAAGAATCCATACACAAAAGAATTTGCGGCTGATGCCAAAGCGGCAAAAAAATTAGGTAGAAGAGTGTTTACATACAATGGTTGCTCTGGCTGTCATGGTGGTAAATTAGAAGGCATTATGGCGCCAAGTCTTAGAAAAGACGGTGGCCAAGGTGCTTATGATACAAGATGGGCATATGCTAAGAATGCAACAGATAAGGGTATGTTTGAAACAATCGCAGCAGGTACACCAGGTAATGCGGGCGGTGTAATGGCAGCATGGCATATTGACGTGCCAAATCATATAAGTGATGGTTTAAGTACAGATGATATTCTTAAAGTGATTGGCTACATTCGCACTGAATATTATGGTGACGAAGAGAAACTTTGGGAAAATTAAGCCTCAAGCTCTGATATTTAGGATTAAACAACGGCTACACATTTTGTGTGGCCGTTTTTTTGAGAAATTTCACAATTCAGAGTAAAATAATTGTTGTTTAAAGTGCTCTCATTTAATAATTATGCACTCAAGAATTTAACCTAACTATAGGAATTGAAATGAATAAACTTAAAATAAGTTCTGTGTTACTGGCGAGTGTAATGTTAATCGCATGCGGAGAAAAAACAGCTGATGTTCCAACAGATGCTAACGCAATCACTGCTATAGATTCTAATGGCGGTGGTGGATGTAGTTTTACATCGACCAAAGACGGCAGCCCATTACTAATCAAGGTTAGCGCAAGCGACACACCACAGGTAAAAGAATTCTTGAAAACTTGTAAGAACCCATACACAAAAGAATTTGCTGCTGATGCCGTAGCGGCTAAGAAATTAGGTAGAAAAGTATTTACATACAATGGTTGCTCTGGCTGTCATGGTGGTAAATTAGAAGGCATTATGGCGCCAAGTCTTAGAAAAGACGGTGGCCAAGGTGCTTATGATACAAGATGGGCATATGCTAAGAATGCAACAGATAAGGGTATGTTTGAAACAATCGCAGCAGGTACACCAGGTAATGCGGGCGGTGTAATGGCAGCATGGCATGTTGACGTAGCAGGTCATGTAAGCGATGGTTTAAGTACAGATGACATTCTTAAAGTTATCGGCTATATTCGCACTGAATATTATGGTGATGAAGAGAAGCTTTGGCTAAATTAGTTTCTAGTTTTTACCTTTATTAAAATCAGTGGCTACACATAAACTGTGTGGCCACTTTTTTGAGCAAAGAATATACAAAACGAGTATATTCTGCCTGCAGTTTGGCTTGATATGTTGTAGCGTTAGTGAGTAATTCTACTAAAATCCTTAATCTTTCGAATCGGTATATTTCTAATATGTAGTATTCTTATTACATGTTTCGAGAAGTTAAACATAGAAATTTAAACTTTACAGTTAGCGTTCAGCTAAACAATAAATCTACTGAGTCCAGATGAACAAAACTGGATACAATATAGATAAGTTGGGTTGGTATTTAAGTAATTGAAAGATATGTTCTACAGTATTTGGAATGCCGCAATTGTTTATATCGTTACGAGTATAAGGATCAAAACAATTAACTAAAAACGAATAATATTATTCAAGTGTTAAACTAGATGGTTACCATTAAGCAAGCACGTTATTTAATACAACGAGGCTAAAAGAAAATTGATATGACTGAAAACCGATTACATCAAGTTTTAATTGTAGGTGGCGGCGCAGGAGGTATGGAGTTGGCTACAAGTCTAGGTGACTCGTTAGGTAAGAAAAAACAAGCTGAGATAACGCTGATTGATAGTAGTAGGACGCATGTATGGAAGCCTTTGTTGCACGAAATTGCCGCAGGCAGTATGGATCCTGAAAAGCATGAGCTGAATTATCTTGCCCAAGCACATTGGCATAATTTTCGTTTTCGTATAGGGCGCATGGATGGTTTAGACCGAGAGAATAAAACAGTACTATTAGCGCCTTATCATGATGAAAGTGGCGATGAGATTATTTCTCGTAGATCAATACCTTATGACACTTTAGTTATTGCTATTGGCAGTACTACCAATGACTTTGGTGTTAAAGGTGCGCGAGAGTTTTCAACTGCACTTGATACCCAAGAGCAAGCTGAAATGTTTCATCGTAAACTACATAATGCATTATTACGTGCACAAACACAGAATACTCCGGTTAAAGAAGGGCAACTAGAAGTTGTTATTGTAGGTGCTGGTGCAACAGGTGTAGAACTTTCAGCAGAACTACACAACACAACTAGAGAGTTAGCTGCTTACGGTTTAGATAATATCGACGTTGAGCGTGATATTAAATTATCAATTATTGAGGCAAGTGATCGTTTGCTACCTGCTTTAACGCCTAAACTAGCGATTGCAGTTGAGCTGGAATTAAAAAAATTAGGTGTTAATATATTCACAGGGGAACGCGTAACTGAAGTCAGTGAAAAAGGCATACTGACGCATAGTGGCATGCGTATCCCGTCATCATTGGTGGTTTGGGCTGCTGGAATTAAAGCACCAGATTTTCTGAAAGATATTGATGGTTTAGAAACGAATAAAATTAACCAACTAGTGGTTAGTGAAACATTACAAACGACGGTAGATGAAAATATATTTGCCTTCGGCGATTGCAGTGCTTGTGCTTGGGAAGGTCAAGAGGGAAATATACCACCACGTGCACAAGCTGCGCATCAACAAGCGTCATTGCTTGTTAAGTCATTAAAGAGGCGAGTGTCAGGTAAAGCCAATATGCCTAAATTCAAATATAGAGATTATGGCTCTTTGGTAAACTTAGGACAATACACGACAGTAGGTAGTTTGATGGGGGCGCTTACAGGCAGCTCTATGTACATAGAAGGTTTAGTTGCAAGAATAATGTACCGGTCACTTTATAAAATGCATCTGATTGCTTTGCATGGGTTTGTATCTGTGTTCTTCCATTCAATAGCACGTTTTATTGCAAGGAGATCTGAACCGCAAGTTAAATTGCACTAAGTTCTAATTTAACTGAATTGCTAAAAATAAAACATTATTTTTTAGCATTACTATGTTGGTGTCGGTAATACAAATGGGCGATTAGGGCCATGCTGGCACTGATAAAAACACCGAAAATAATGATAATCCAATTGATTGAAATACCATAGCCCAGCATTAAGGTATAAATGCCAAGCATAATGAGAATGCCTAAATTTTCATTAAAATTTTGTACTGCAATTGAATGACCAGCGCCAAGTAGATGATGGCCTCTATGCTGCAGTAAAGAGTTCAGTGGCACTAAGAAATAACCAGCAAGCACGCCAATTAAAAACAATATGCCTGCAGCTACTTCAGGGGTTTTAACTAGTGTCATACCAATGACTAGAAACCCCATGTATATGCCCGCTGGTAATACTTTTACAGAATCCTCTAGCCTGACCCAAAAAGAGGCTAATACAGAGCCTGCAGCTACACCAATAGCTAAAATAGCGATCAAGATAGCGGCTTTCTGCTCATCAAAACCTAATACTAAAGAAGCCCAGCGTAATATAACAAATTGTAAAGTAGCGCCAGCTGCCCAAAATAAAGTAGTCACCGCTAACGACACTTGACCCTGTGGGTCCTTCCACAATGTGGTAAATGCATGCCAAAAATCTTTCAATAGAAAAGGGATTGTGCGGCTAGGCATTTTATGGTCAACAGGCAACTTGGGAATGTAGTATGTAAATGCAGCAGCCAGCAAGTAAATGCTAGTGATAATGGCAATGCCATAATAAGGGTTATTTTTTGCGAGTGTTGCGCCAATAATGGGCCCTAAAATAATAGCTAGCACTGTTGTGCCCTCTACCCAAGCATTGGCTTTAATTAATAAATTTGAAGGTAACAGCTCGGTTAAAATTCCATATTTTGCTGGCGAGTAAAAAGCAGCTCCAATGCCCACAATTGCATAAGCATAGATTGGTGGTAGCCCTAGATAGGCTAACAGACAGCCAAAAAATTTAATACCGTTACTAATAAACATCACACGGCCTTTTGGCAATGCGTCAGCAAAAGGACCAACAAATGGTGCTAATACAATGTAGGCAATCACGAATAATTCTTTAAGTAGTGGCGTATGCCATTCCGGCGCATTCATCGATGCGAGTAATGCAATAGCAGCAAAGAGTAAAGCATTGTCAGCTAATGCAGATAGAAACTGGGAAATTAGTAAGATATAAAATGTAGATTTCATAATACTAATTTAGGCTTATGTGTAGGTGCGCATCTCATGATTCATAGTGGGTATATATTGTTGATGTAAAAAGCTAGAGCTGAGCTAAACACTCATAGTATTTCTGTTGCAAAATCTGCCAAGCGAGATCGTTCACCCCGCACTAAAGTGACATGGCCATTGTGTTCCCAGCCTTTAAATCTATCGACAACATAAGTTAGACCTGAGCTACCTTCTGTTAGGTAAGGCGTATCAATTTGAGCAATATTACCTAAGCAAACCACTTTTGTACCTGGGCCAGCACGAGTAATAAGTGTTTTCATTTGCTTAGGTGTTAAATTTTGAGCTTCATCAATAATAATAAATTTATGAAGGAATGTACGGCCACGCATAAAGTTGAGTGACTTGACTTTAATTCTTGTGCGAATTAAATCTTGTGTTGCAGCACGGCCCCATTCTCCCGCATCTTCATCAGTTTTATTTAGTACGTCTAAGTTGTCTTCCAAGGCGCCCATCCAAGGTGCCATTTTTTCTTCTTCAGTTCCCGGTAAGAAACCAATATCTTCACCGACTGAGACAGTCACCCGCGTCATAATAATTTATGAATAGATTTTTTTATCGAGTGTTTGGGTCAGGGCAGCGGCTAATGTGAGTAATGTTTTTCCTGTACCAGCTTGGCCGAGTAAGGTCACAAAATCAATCTCAGGGTCCATCAGTAAATTAAGTGCAAAATTTTGTTCACGATTGCGTGCCACAATACCCCAAACATTATGTTTAGGGCTAGTATGGTCCTGCACTACTTCTAATACGGCGGTATTGTTTTCAATCTTTTGTACAGTGGCGTGAAACGGTTTTTCGAACTCATAATAGACAGATTCATTCACAATAAAAGTATTAACCAAGGGTCCTTTAATACGATAAAACATGCGCCCACTTTCTTGCCAAGACTCCATATCTTTACTATGTTCTTCCCAGAACTCTTTGGGTAGTGCTTTGCAGCCGGTGTAAAGTAAATCACTATCTTCTAATACTTTGTCGTTAAAGTAATCTTCCGAAGGCACACCCATTGCGCGTGCTTTAATTCGGATATTAATGTCTTTACTGACCAAGGTAACTTCACGACTTGGTTGTGTTTTCTGCAAGTGTAATACAACGCTAATGATCTGATTGTCTGCCTTACTACTTGCAAGGCCGGGCAAATCAGTATTGATTTGATTAGTTTGCAAAAACAATCGACCTGCAACATGCAGATTCCCCTGAATAGCTAGCGGACAACCAAGCTCTAGGTCCGTTAAATTAAAACCAACTATTTCTTCTAAATAACGAGTTGCTTGCCTAGCATTGCGCGCGACTTCTGTGAGCCCTTTTTTATTATTGTCCAACTCTTCTAATGTCACCATTGGTAAGTAAATGTCGTGCTCTTCGAATCGGAACAGAGATGAAGGGTCGTGAATTAAAACATTGGTATCTAGTACAAAAAGTTTGTTATTAGTGCTATGTTTTTTAGCCATTAAAAGTCTTATCTAGAGAGTATTGATATTAATTTTCTTTGATGAATGATAGTACTTCTTCAACGTGACCTGCCACTTTTACGCCGCGCCATTCATGAACAAGAACACCATTTTTATCGATGATAAATGTGCTGCGTTGAATCCCGCGCACTTGTTTTCCATACATATTTTTCATTTTTATCACATCGAAAATTCCACAAGCAAGTTCTTCAACGTCAGATAATAATTCGAATGGGAAGCTGAATTTTTCTTTAAACTTTTCATGTGATTTAATACTATCGCGTGAAACACCCACTATTCCTGTGTTTGCTGCTTGAAATTCAACATAATGATCCCTAAATTCCATGCCTTGTGTTGTACAGCCTGGCGTAGAATCTTTTGGATAAAAGTATATGATTAAATTTTTGCCAATATAGTCTGATAATTTAAATGTTTTATCACTTGTGGCAGGTAGTTCAAAGTCTTCAACAGATTGGTTCAGCATTTTATAATTTTCCTATAAACAACACCATTGTTGTAAGAAATGAGAATTAAAGCAAGTATAATTATTCAGAAAATGCACAGTATTTAATTGATGATGAGTCTTTAAAAATAATTAATCATCTAATGTGGATAGGTTTTGAGGTAATCTTATTTTTATTTGCGTACCATTAGGTGATTGTTTGTTAAATACTATTGTTCCATTGAGTACTTCACAGGCTTTAAATGCAAAAGGAATCCCCAGGCCGGTGCCGAATCTCTTAGTGCTTGGGCCAGGTGTCATTGACTTGGCTTCAGGACTAAAGGGCATTCCTATGCCTTGATCAGAAATCAACATTTCTAAAAAACCATCTTTTAAGGAGGCGTCAAAAGAAACCTTAGCATTCTGTGCAGACGCGTCAATTGCATTCAATATTAAGTTGTATAACACTTGTTCCAAAAGAGGTTGATCGGTAAGAATATTTGTTTGTATTGATGCAATCTCACTACTGAATTGAATCTTCTTATCTATTATTTTTTGGTTTAATGGGAGCAGTGCGCCATTTAAAATATTGCTCAGTGAGACGCTATTGAATTCCACTTGAACAGGGTGTAAATAAGTTAACAGTGCGCCAGTCCACCGCTCTAATCTGTCTACAGTATTTATAATGCCATTGACTGATTCTTGTGTGTCATTGTTTTCAGATGGAATGTCTATAATTTGAGCGGTGGCACGAATGCTTGCTAATGGGTTTCTAATATTGTGAGCCAACATAGGCACTAATAAACCAAATGCTGCTTGTTTTTCAGAACGTACTAACGCATCGCGACTCTTTGCTAAGTCTTCTGCCATTCGATTAATCTCTTGGGCTAGTTTAGCGAGTTCGGTAGCGCCTGTTTCAGGGACATGATGGAATAAATTACCTGCACTAATTTCACTTGTCGCCTGTTGTATTGCATTAATAGGGTCGACTATTTTGCGCCTAAGTAAGACTCGGG
>CAZJUK010000023.1:0-22850 GCA_964549145.1 uncultured Methylophilaceae bacterium | reverse complement strand
TAAAACGCTCACCACCTTCTCTATATTTAATGCGTAATTTAATATCACTGCCTCCACGTTGAAATGCAAACCCCTTGCCTAGCTTTTCCGTAAAAACCAACCGTGAATGATCGGGCAAAGTAAGTAGTGATTCTCCTTGCCAGAGTATATTAATAGGCTGCTGAAATTCAGCTTCATTAACCAAATAAGCAATACCTTTATAACGCATCACGTAGCACTTTTGAGCAACTTTAATTTTTACTTTCGCGTCTAATTTTGCATGACAGATTTGTTGTAATATTTGTTTTAGCAGCTGCGCACTCGGCATCACTATTTTATTCTGCGCTAGCCACCATCGAATTAGGTTGCCTTGCCTTTGCGATGTTAGGTTTAACAATTGAGAAATACTCACTGAGAGATATTGATCGTTTTTGTTCACCACAATTTCAGCATCTATTTTTGCCAAGTCATCTAACATATCACTTGCATCAGCCAAATTTGAAGCTGATCGACTTAATATATTTGCAATATTTTTATAGCGTTTTCGCAATATAGGCAGCACTTCGTGGCGAACAAAATTACGATCATATTGTGTATCGGCATTACTCTCATCTAACACCCATTTTAATCGATGGGTATTAGCATAGTTTTGCAAATCAACACGTGAACAGTTTAATAATGGCCGTAATAATTGACGTTCTACATCAACTTTAGCCATACTAGCCAAACCTTTTACACCCGCACCCCGCGCTAATTGTAATAATAAAGTTTCAGCTTGATCATCTTGATGATGTGCAACACAAATAAAATCTGCACCTTGTGAATGCAAGGCCTGGTAGCGCGCAAAACGTGCTGACGCTTCAACACCCAATCCACTATCTTGATCAACGGCAATTTCATGAAGCTCAAAAGAAATATTGCTATCAAGGCAAACGTCTTTACAAAACATAGCCCATTCATCTGCGTGAGTACTTAAGCCATGATGAACATGCATAGCAGTTAAAGAAAAATTGATTGATTGACACGACTCTGAGAGTATATGCAGCAAAACAGCCGAATCAAGGCCTCCGCTGAACGCAACTAAAATATTCGGTTTATCTAGCTGCTGCTTTTTAAACACCTCGCCTAGGAATGAGGTAACATGACTTAAAAGCTGGTCTGGCAACTGTGTTTTTAGTGGGGTATTTTGTCGTCGCGCCAAGTTACTTGACTGACGCTTCTTTGAATTTTCCATAACTCATCAAACGTGAGTACCTTTTTTCCAAAAGCGCTTCTGTATTTTGTTTTTGCAAACTAAGTAAAGTTTTTTTAATCGCTTCTTTTAACGTTGTTACAATTAATTCAAAATCTCGATGGGCACCACCTAATGGTTCTGGAATAATTTGATCAATCAAACCTAATGACTTTAAGCGTTCTGCGGTGATGCCTAATGTTTCTGCTGCCTCTGGAGCCTTACTAGCGCTTTTCCACAAAATAGAGGCACAACCTTCAGGTGAAATAACAGAATAAATAGCATGTTGTAGCATCAGCAATTGATCCACCACACCTAATGCGAGCGCGCCACCTGAGCCACCTTCACCAATAACTACACCAATGATTGGCGTTTTAAGCTCAGTCATTTCATATAAATTTCTTGCAATAGCCTCAGACTGCCCGCGCTCTTCAGCGCCAATACCTGGGTATGCACCTGGAGTATCAATCAGTGTGACAATCGGCAAATTAAATTTTTCTGCTAATTTAAATAAGCGCAATGCTTTGCGATAGCCTTCTGGCCTTGGCATACCAAAATTACGGTATTGCCGCTTTTTAACATCGCGCCCTTTTTGGTGGCCAATCACCATCACTGGCATGTCATCTAGTTTCCCTATTCCACCTATTATTGCAGGATCATCAGCAAATGCTCGGTCACCGTGAAGTTCAACAAAATCATTAAACAATAACCCTAAATAATCTAATGTATATGGCCGCTGAGGATGTCGGGCTACTTGCGACACTTGCCAAGCGGTTAAATCTGCATAGGTTTCTTGTAAAAGCTTAGTGTTTTTCTTTTCCAACTGCACGAGCTCTTTAGAAATGTCGAGTTCATCATGCTCGTCGTGTGATGCTTGTAAAGATTCAATACGCTTATCTAATGCTGCTATTGGCTGCTCAAAGTCTAAATAGCTTAACTTCGAATCTGTTGCTCTTTTGTTATTCATCATATTACTCACTATATCAATTCAACTAATTATAAAGTATTTTTACATTATCTTTTAAAAGCCATGTTTCTAAATTTTCAATTAAATCATCCTGCAATGTGACACGCCAATCATTGCCTAGCATTAAACTGACGTCCCCAACGGTATTATGGTACTCAATTTTCACTGGGCATAACTTCTCGCCATCAGGTGATTTTTTACAATAGGGTTCTAAAATTGCAGTAAGTTTACTTGCATCAGATTGTCCATTACATGAAATTTTAAGCATACTTGCGTAAACATTTCGCGCTGTCGGCAAATCAAATACCTTATTTGCATTGACTCGGTTTCCACCAGAAAAGTCATCATAGCTAATACGGCCTTCAATAAGTAATAATTGATCCTCTTTTATCAAGTCAGGGTATTGAAGTAATAGATCATTTCCTACGACCACTTCTGCCCTTGCTACAGAATCATCAATCGTGACAATCGCCATTTTGCCACGTTTTGTCATGCGTATACGTATGCTTGTGACAACACCTGCTATGAGTTTAGGCTGTTTTTGTGGGGCCAAGTCAGCTAAAGTCCCATGTAAAAACTGAGCTAATTCTTTTTTATAGTTGGTAAAAGGATGGCCGCTAAAATAAAACCCTAGTGCTGACTTTTCTTCAACTAAAGTGACCTCTGGTTTCCAAGGTTCTATTTTAGGTAACTCGTGCTGAAAGTTGACATCATTACTAAACAAGTTATCTTGTCCCGCATGCATATGATTTTGCTCTGCTGCTGACATTGCTAAACTAGCGCCAGCCAATAAAGTCGCACGGTTAGGCTCTAGCTGATCAAAAGCGCCTGCGCGAATAAGCGACTCAACAACACGTCGATTTACTTTTCGCAAATCTAATCGACTGCAAAAATTAAACAAATCAGTAAACGGACCATCTTTTTGTCTCGCAGCGATAATTTGCTCAATGGCGGCTAAGCCTGTCCCCTTAACAGCACCCAAACCATACAATACTTGCTGGGGGCTAATAGGTTTAAATCGATATTCACTTTCATTAACATTAGGTGCTAATACTTCAATTTTATTCGGCGCGCAATCATCAAAAAATGTATGCACACTATCTGTATTATTCATGTCTGCAGACATAGTGGCAGCTAAGAACGCCGCTGGATAATGCGCTTTTAAGTATGCTGTTTGATATGCTACTAAAGCATAAGCTGCAGCATGTGATTTATTAAAACCATAGCCAGCAAATTTCTCTAACAAATCAAATAAATCATTTGATTGTTGCAGGCTCAAGCCGTTCTTTTGCGCGCCCACATTAAAAACTTCACGTTGTTTGACCATTTCCTCTGGCTTTTTCTTACCCATTGCACGTCGTAGCAAATCAGCAGCGCCAAGGCTGTAACCTGCTACCACTTGCGCAATTTGCATTACTTGCTCTTGGTAAACCGCAATGCCGTAAGTTTCTTTAAGAATGCTCTCAGTGGAAGGGTGTGGGTATTCCACACGTTGCAAACCGTGCTTTCGTCGACAGAAATCTGGGATTAAGTCCATTGGGCCAGGACGGTAAAGCGCGACCAATGCAATGATGTCTTCGAAACAATCAGGTTTTGCTTGCTTAAGCATATCTTTCATACCACGAGACTCAAGCTGAAAAACAGCCGTAGTATTTGATTTTTTCAATAAATCAAACGTAGGCTTATCTTCAAGAGATAAGGTCTCTAAAGCTAAGGGTGGCTCACCAGCTTCTAACCGTTGTGCATTAGTGTTATCAATCGCTATATCTAATATTGTTAACGTACGCAATCCCAAGAAGTCAAACTTAACTAAACCAACCGCTTCAACATCGTCTTTGTCGTATTGACTGACCAAACTATCACCATTTTCTTGGCAATAAACAGGCGAGTAATCAGATATTTTACCTGGTGCAATCAGCACACCACCAGCATGCATGCCTACATTTCGGACCAAGCCTTCTAACCGAAGAGCTAGCTCTAATAATTGGGCAACCTCTTCTTCTTTTTCGAGCCGCTCTTGTAATTGCGGTTCTTTTTCCAATGCAGACGTTAATGTAATACCAAGTTCTAAAGGTATTAATTTAGCAATACCATCGACAAAATTAAATGGCAAATCTAAAACGCGACCAACATCGCGAATCACTGCCTTAGCCGCCATCGTGCCAAATGTAACAATCTGAGTTACTGAGTCTAAGCCATATTTTTGTTTCACATAATCGATAACACGATCACGGCCTTCAGGACAAAAATCAATATCAAAATCGGGCATTGAAACTCGCTCAGGATTCAAGAACCGTTCAAAAAGCAATTCGTATTCTAGAGGGTCTAAGTCAGTAATGCCCAAACTATAAGCAACCAAAGATCCAGCGCCAGAACCACGACCAGGCCCCACTGGCACACCATTATTCTTTGCCCAATTTATAAAATCAGCAACAATTAGGAAATAACCAGCAAAGCCCATTTGATTAATAATGTCACATTCAAAAACTAAACGTTCGCTATATTTAGACTGCTTTTCGACACGTAAATTTTCGTCAGGATACAGTTTAATTAATCGTTCTTGCAAACCGTGCTTAGATTGCTCAATTAAATATGTATCTAAATTTACTCCTTTCGGAGTCGGAAAATCAGGTAAATAATTTTTACCCAGTGTCAATGTTAAATTGCAACGCTTTGCAATTTGCACACTATTTTCTAGCGCTTCGGGAACATCAGCAAACAAGGCTTGCATTTGTACTTGGGTTTTAAAGTATTGTTCATCAGTAAAACGTTTAGGCCGGCGTCTATCTGCTAGCATATAACCCTCAGCAATACAGGTGCGGGCTTCATGCGCTTTAAAATCATCTTGCTTAACAAACTGAATTGGTTGTGTCGCTACAACAGGCAAATCTAGGTCAGTTGCAATGTTTAAACACTGCTGTAGAAGTTGTTCCTGGTTAAGATGCTCTTTTGACCTACTGTCCTGTGAGTCAGTTAATTGCTGTTGGGTACTGCGTTGCAGCTCGATATAAAAACGATTAGGGAATAATGCTGACCATTTCTGCGTTATTGTTTTAGCCAACTGCATATTGTTTTGGCAAATCGCATCCCCAATATCACTCTGACTATTACCTGAGAGCATGAGCAAGCCTTCGGTGCCATTTTCAAACCAAACTGATTTTAATTCTGCTCTACCGCGATATTGATTCTCTAGATAGGCACGGCTCAATAATTCACATAGCAAATGATAACCACCTAATGACTGAACGAGCAATAGCGCTCGCGTTGGCTTATCTCTATTATTCTCATTTTCCAACCATATGTCACAACCAATTATTGGCTTAAGACCTTGTTTTCTAGCCGCTTTATAAAATTTAATTGCACCAAATACATTGCTTAAATCAGTTAATGCCAATGCTGGCATAGCATCTTTTTTAGCGGTATTAACATAGTCATTTATTTTTACAATACCATCAATTATTGAGTATTCACTGTGGCAACGCAGATGAATAAATGACAGATTGTCTATGGAATTTTGCATGTGAATATTTTACCCTTGCATGCCAATAAATGATGCTAATAAATTAAAAAAACCGCTAAATTATTTAGCGGTTTTTAATATTCAGAGTAACGATCATTTTTTAGTTTCAAGTAATTCTTCCATTTTCTCGATTAACTCTTCATCTTGAACTGGTTTACCAAAGAAAGCATCGACACCAATTTCTTTGGCTAAATTTTGATGCTTATCAGCGGTACGTGAACTAATCATAATTAAGGGAGTATTCACCAACCGTTTGTCATCTCTAATATTTCGTGACAAACCAAAACCATCCATACGAGGCATTTCAATATCAGTCAAAATAATGTCTGGCACAGTATCTTGCAATACTTGCATTGCATCCATACCGTCTTTCGCTATTAACACCTCATAACCATTACGTTGAAGAAGACGTCCTAACACTTTACGCATAGTCAAAGAATCATCTACTACCATTACGCGTAGTTTACGTTTCACCTTGGAAGCTTTACGTTTAACTGTTTTAACAGTGACATTACCTGCAGATAGTGTTTCATGATTCGCTATTTGTACGGGGTTTACTAATAGAATCACACCACCATCACCTGATACCGTGGCACCAACCATACCTGGCACACGCGAAAGCTGCGGTCCAATTGGCTTCATGACAACTTCTTCATTTCTGATTACTTCATCAACATGCAATGCTAAAACATAAGCACCGCTTCGCAATAATAATATTGAGGCGTATGGTGCATCTTCATACCGGTAGTCTTCTTCATCTAATAAATTAGCAAGATGATGTATGGGGTATTTCGCATCTTGCCAAGTTATTTCACCTGCAGCATAAGCTGCCGTTAAGTCACTATTTTTAATTTTTTGGGCTTGTTCAATCAAAGTGACTGGCAATGCATAAGTGTCACTAGCGGCTCTTACCAATAACACTTGCGCTACAGAAGATGTAACGGGTAGATAAATATTAAATTCCGCACCTTTATTTACTTCACTTTTTAATTCAACTCGCCCACCAATTGCACTGATATCACTACGTACAACATCTAAACCAATACCTCGCCCTGCAATTTGTGTTGTGGTTTCTACAGTTGAAAAGCCTGTTTCAAAAATAACAGCTAGTAAAGCTTGTTCTGTCATTGCTTCTTCAGTAGTTAACAAATTATTTTTAATTGCTTTTAATTTAACTTTCTCCAGATCAACCCCTGCACCATCGTCGCTAACGGTAATGTGAATCTCATCATTTTTTTGGCTAATGTTCAAACTAATAATGGCTATTTCTGATTTACTATGCTGTTTTCTTTCACTTGAAATTTCAACACCATGCGCCACTGCATTACGTAACAAATGCTCCAATGGTGCACCTAACTTATCTAATACACTGCGATCGATTTCTAACTCTTCACCATTGATTTTCAGTTCAACTGACTTTTTCAATTCTCTAGCCGTTTGTCGCACAATACGACGCAACCTATCAGTAATTTGTTTAAACGGTAACATTCTCACACTAAGCAAACTTTGCTGTAAATCACGATTCATTCGATTCTGCTCTTGCAATGCAGCTTCAGTATGGTTGAGATTATCCAACATAATATTTTGGATAGTACCCACGTCACTCACGCTCTCTGCAATCATGCGAGTTAATTCTTGCAAGCGTGTAAATCGGTCGAACTCTAATGGGTCAAATGTTTCGTTTGCTTCTTGCAAAATATTCATACGTGATTGCATTTGCGTTTCTGCTTCAATTTCTAATTCACGCATATAACTACGCAAACGGACCAAACTTTCAGTCAAATCATTCGAAGATTGTTTAAACCCAAGTAACTCTCCATCCATTCGAGAACGGATAATAGAAATCTCACCTGCTTCATTGATAAGTCGATCGAGCGTTCCTGAACGTAAGCGCAAATATTGAGCATTTCTATCGACTAGGCGAACAGGCTCGATGCTTCCATTATTTAATTGTGCTGGAGTTACCTCCATTGTTTTATCAAAATAACCACCAATTTTGTCTAAATCAATAAACATATTGTCGAAGTTTTCATAATTAGGTGGTTGCTTTAGCGAATGCTCAATCTGCTCTTCAAGGTTGTGCGCAATATCCCCTAACGTGATTTGCTTTGCCATCCGCGCACCACCCTTAAACGTGTGTAAAGCACGTAATAATGACGTAGCATGCATTTTTTCTATGGGATCAGCCTGCCAAGCACGTAATTCACTACTAATTTCTGGCAATAAATCATGCGCCTCATCAATAAACAGATTCAACAATTCTTGATCAACATCGCCACCTTCAACTTTGAAACTATGTTGAGGTAACTCAAGGTTATTATCTTCAACTTGGGTTGTTTCTTTTTCTGCAGTCTCTACTGCGCTTTGTGGATCAATAACTGCATCTAGAGAAACATTAAGGGCTTTGTTCTGCCTTGCTTGCTCAACTGCTTTATTTAAAAGTTTAATCGCGCCTTTTGCAGTTCGTGGATTTTTTTGTTCTGATATTTTTGTCCACATACCAGTAATTATTTTGACTGTATTTTCATATAAATCTATATGATTATTTGACAAACTTTCTTTTATTTCATCAAGCCAGTTTTCCAGTGCCCGACAAAGCTCTCCCATAGCGTCGAATTTAGCAGAAAGCGCATTACTTCCTAGTGTATGAGCCGCTTGATGAGCAGTCTTCGAAGGTTTTAAATCATTATTCTCTCTAAGGTTAGCCACATCCTGCTCTAGCTTGTTGATATTTTGCAAACTTTCATCAACGAAAATATCGTAAAACTCTTTGGTAAGCTTGTTCGTTCCACCAACTAATATATATTCTTTTGTTGGTTGAGCTTTTGATTTTTCCTTATTGTTTATATTTGCTACTGTAATATTATTTGCAGTTAATTTTGCAATACTATCTAGCCAATAATCGAGTTTAATATGCACCTCATTATTGGATTTTAATTCTGCTGTCCAATCTGCAAAAGCTGCTGTAATACGTTCAACTTCAGCAACTTGCTTGTGTTTTAATGTCTCTTCATTATCTAACAACTCGCTGAAAAAGGTTTCAACTTTACCCGCTATTTCACCAATGTTTACAAGACCCACTGTACGCCCACTACCTTTGAGTGTGTGATAATTTCTTCGAACTTCAACTAGGGCTTCATGATTCGTTTGATTAACGCGTAATGCCTGACAACTTTGTGCAATATGTGCAAGCACCTCTTCGGCCTCTGTTAAATAAATATCTAACAGCTCTTCGTCGAAGGCTTGGTCTATTACTGTGTTACCTTGTTCGGCTTCTTCAGAAAGCTTATCTCTGTTTTCTGTGCCTTGCACTAAGTTCACAACATCTTCAAATGTCACGTCTTTAGAATCAACCTGAATATCCACACCTGCTAATGCTTTACTTAAAGCAACTAATATTTCATTAAGCGCTCGCTCTGTTGCAGGCCTTGCCTTTGGCATTTCCTCGGCATAAAGGCCAACCATGCTGAGGCTTTCAGCCATTAATTCAAAATCAGATTGATTGACTATATAACTATTTTTTTCAAAATAAGCGACATATTGAATGCTCTTATTGATGATATTTTTTGGCTCAGGTATTTCTAATATTTCAAATATTGATGCAATTTGCTTTAACGGCTTATAGGTAAGAGATAATGGTGATTTATCTTCCGGATTACGGAAGAAGGTATCTAATGCTTGTTCAATGATGGCTAATGAGGCTTTTATATCTTTAGTCACAGCCTCTAAAGTATTACTATCTAATTTTTTCTCGACTAGCGTATCATCAAACGCATTAATATCAAGCCCACTTGAGATCGATTGAATTCGTTTAGTGACGGTTAATAATTGCTGATTGATTTCATCATCTAAATTCTCGTAGTTCTTTAACCCAGTATCAAGTGTATTTAATGCACTTGCCACTTCAATTAATACACTATGCGTTGATTTTGTTTTATCCTCACGTATTAGTAGACTTACTGTTAACAACGCATCAAATAGACTTTTTACAGCAGCTTTCTTTAATTTTTCAGCAAGTCCTTGAATAGCACTCAACTTGTCAGAAAACTTAGCAATTAGCGCGTTGTCTAGCTCAACTAATGGTTGTTCTATTTCTTCTTTAAGCGCATTGATTTCAATACAGTCAGATACATCACTCCATATTGCATGCAGGAGCTCAAGCCCTTCTTTTAACTGCTTAACAACTTCCAATTCATTGGTGTTTGCTTGACCAAAGTCAACACCACCAGAAGATTTAATATCGCCGATATTGCCCAGCTCAAACACTTCTTTAACTTTAACAATAGTACTTTTATCAATTTCACTTATTGCGACAAAATACAAAATATCACGTAATAAATTATTATGAGGCTTGCTAACTCCATCGGCCAATAAACGTAACTCTTGATCTAGTCGTCGACATAGTTTTTTAGCAGATGGGTTTTCTGCAATGGCTGGCTCTTCCAGCGTTTCAGTAAATGCGCTTGCTGCCCACCACAAGGTTTTAACGCTACTTTTATGCTGCGCATGACTCACATTTGCCACTGCGTCACGCATACTCTCTACTGCACTGTATTGTTTTGTCTGCAGCCATTTAAGCAAAGATTTTTGATACTGAAGTCGCTGCTCAACTATAAAATGCGGATAGCCTTCATCACTGAACTCCTTACTAGGCACATCTTTTGGGGCAACATTTGACATATCCGGAAAGAACAATTCACTCTCTTCAAGCTTTCCACCTAGTGCTTCTGCAATTGGATTAAGTACAGGAAATAAACGAATAGGAATATCAGGTGCGCCGTTTAACAGCTCTTGAATATAAAACTTTAAAGTTTTAACCGCTTTAATAAATGCTTCAATCATTTCTGATGTCGCTTCTAATTCTTTTTTTTCTAATTTCTTTGCTAAATGTTCCAACTCTACGCAAAAGCGTTTACAACCTTCTAATCCGACCATATCTAAGGCACCAGACACTTGGTATAGATATGTATGTGAAAAACGCAAAACAGCGCTGTCCTCTCCCTCATTCTGAATGGAGTTTAAATTCTCCATTACAGAATTAAGTGATTGGTTTATTTCATCTTTCACCCATTCTAATGGACCTATGTCGAAGTTATCAGCCACCTAAATTTGACTCCAATTGATCCTGAAATTACAACTTAAAGCCAGCAACAGATTCACGTAAATCTTCAGCCAGTGTAGTCAATTGCCCAACAGAATCTGCAGTTTGTTTCGTACCTACAGTGGCAAGTGAGGTGATCTCTTGAATTTGTTGCATATTATTTGTCACTTGGGCAGCAGCATCCGTTTGTGCTTCTGTTGCTGCAGAAATCGACTGAATTAATCGTGCCAAATTATTAGTCACTGTCTCAATCTCTGTCAGTGCCTGACCCGCAGCATCCGATAGCTTTGCGCCCTCAACTACGCCTTCAGTACTTTTCTCCATCGCGGCTACAGCGCTATTGGTATCAGTTTGAATTGTTTTCACAATTGCGCCAATTTGCTTAGTCGCCTCAGATGAACGCTCAGCTAGCCGCTGCACTTCTTCCGCAACAACGGTAAATCCCCGGCCAGCCTCTCCTGCCGAAGCAGCCTGAATAGCTGCGTTTAGCGCTAGAATATTTGTCTGTTCGGTAATATCTGAAATCAATTCAACAATCTCACCAATTTCTTGTGAACTTTCGCCTAAACGCTTAATCCGTTTTGATGTTTCTTGAATTTGTTCACGAATGTCGTTCATCCCTGAAATGGTATTTTGCACGGCTTGCGAACCCTGTGTCGCAGCTTGCAGAGATCGCTGCGCAACTTGCGCTGCTTGGTTTGCATTGCTAGACACTTGCAAAATAGAGCTCGCCATACCACTAACCGCTTGTGTAGTATCTGTAATTTGCTGAGACTGCATTTCCGCTGCTTCTAACAAAGCCACTGATGTGCCCTGAGCAGCTGATGTTGCTGTACTCACCTGTTCCGAGGCATTATTAATTTCCATCACCACATCACGTAGGCTATCAATCGTATAATTAATCGAGTCGGCAATCGCACCTGTAATATTTTCTTTCACTTCTGCACGAACCGTTAAGTCACCTTCTGACAAGTCACCCATCTCATCAAGCAGATCCAATACGGCCAATTGGTTTTCTTGACCATCTTTCTCCAGCCTATTTAAGACGTCATTCACCGCCTTTGACTGCCGTTTACCAAGTAAATAAATAGCAGCAACAATAACTGCAGCTAGCAATCCCAACCCTATTAAAAAGTACTTGAGTAAATTATTTGTTTCAATGGATTTTTTTTCATTCGCTTTTTGCAGACTATTCGAAAAAGATTGCACTAACTCATTGTTGATTTCGTAGGCTCTTTCTAATTCACGTAAAGTCTCTAGAGCGCTCTCTAAAGTCCCTGTTTGGATTTGTGGGATGAATTGAGAATTATATATATCAAAAAAGTTTTTTCCTGAAGCAACTACAGCAGTGTACGAACCAAGAAAATTTTTATTCATTTTTGTTGATTGCCAACGATTAACAGAACTTTGAAATGCTTCGAAATCAATTACAAACTGTTTCTCCAGTAGACTTACCTGCTGCATATCATTTTGTGTTTTAGCTAAATACATGCTCTGCGCTAAAGAGTAAGGCTTAACCACATACAAGGGAGGTGGCAACATGTTTGAACGTAAATCATTGACTGTTTTAATTTGATTATATATTGGGCCATTAACGCTTAACCGGCTTATCGCATAATATGCACCTGCAGCAAATAGAATCAGACCTATAATCGGAATCCAAGACTGAGCAAGACTATCTCCAGTTGCGTCTAAACTTGTTTTTTTAGAAAAAATCCCACCAAAAAAAAATTTTATATTCAATTCCATTTAGGCTCTCCACCCATAGTGCTTAAAATTTAATTATTTTGTTTAAATTACAACTACTTTTACCAATTACAAACTCACCCATAATAAAGAGTATTAACGCTAACAAGTAAGTCACTATATTGACTCGTTCTATGCCAAGTATGGCATTGAAAACTCTTTTGAATTAACAAGTTTTATACAATCCATCACATACCAAACACGGCCTTCAGTATCTTTATATGTTTCAGGTTTAAAACAAAGATGATTCTTCATCTTTTCTTTACGTTTCGTCATCAAGTCAAGACTCCGCAAACCAATGAGTTTATCTGCAATAAATGCAGCATTTGAAACAACATTGTCATTAATAATCATCAGTCGAGTGCTAGATGTAATATTAGCAAACTTCTCATCTAACAAATACAGTAGGTCATTCACTGCGTACAAAACACCACGCACATTAGCAACACCTAAAAACCAAGATTTTACTAGCGGTACTTTTTGTATACCGAGCGCTGGCATTGTCTCGCCAATTTCTTTTAAGCTTAGCAACACATGTTTATCACCAAGAACAACACCCAAATAACTCACCGAAGAATTAGATTTAGTGTTTTTAATATTGTCCAATCTATCAAGAATACTTTTTTGATAGTCTCTTAAAAGAATTTTTTTAGCCATCTTGTTGTTCGCTAATTGCTAAGCTTTAAAGCTTAGCAATGATTGCCTCTAAATCTTCTATTGCTATCGGCTTTTGAATACAGTCGAGCGCGCCCATCTTATTTGCCCAAGTATGGTCTGTTACTTGTAGCTTTCCTGAACATAAAATAACAGGTATTTTTGATGTTTCAGGGTCTTTAACCAACGCTCTCGTAGCTTGAAAACCACTCAACCCGGTCATAATAATATCCATAAGTATCAGGTCTGGTGCAATAGCTGCAGCTTTTTCAACACAAGCTTCACCACTTTCCAAAGTAATTACTTCATATCCAGTACTCTCTAATAAATTCAACATGTAATAACGATCTGTTGACGAGTCATCTACAATCAGCACTTTTTTGATAACCATTTTGCTCCCCTAGCTTGTAGTTAATTTTATTAATTTTATTAATTTTATAAAAAACTACTTTATGTATTCATTTACTGTTTCAACCAGGCCCTCTTGCGTAAATGGCTTAGTTAAATATTGGTCCGAGCCTGCAATGCGTCCACGAGCCCTATCAAAAAGGCCATCTTTACTTGACAGCATAATCACTGGCGTAGTTTTAAATCGATCATTCCGTTTTATCAATGCACAGGTCTGATAACCATCTAGCCTAGGCATCATAATGTCGACAAAAATTATTTGTGGATGCTCCTCAGCAATCTTAGCTAAAGCGTCAAAACCATCTTCAGCGAGCACAACCTGGCAGCCTGCAGCTTTTAAAAACAATTCAGCACTGCGTCGTATTGTATTGCTATCATCAATCACCATAACTTTGGTACCACTTACATTAGCTTGCGCTTTCGCCAATTTAAAAACTCCCGAACATAATTAATTATCACTTTGTGGTATTCGCTACATATCACGTTATAGCCACGACCACCCCTAACAATTAGCTTTAATGTGAAAAACCATTCGGCAAAAGCTAGCCATCAACATTAAATCATTTAATTCATAATAGCAATAATGTGCTACTTTGCAACACCTTAGCGACTTATCGTAATAAGCCACATTAAATATGTGGTACAAAGGTGACAATAGTGGTATAAAAACACAAAAGCTATGCAAATAAAAATTAATGTGCGAAATTTTAAGCCGCAAAATTATTTTTTATATAACTTAAAACAATAGGAAATGTTAAATGATTATTGCTCAAGAATCGGTTAGCGCTAAACTAAATTTAAAAGATTTACCTAAGCAATCACCGCTCGCGTCAGCAAATTTAGTACTAGTTTTTGGATCAGTCAAAAGATTCTCAGAAGGCAAACTCCAAAATTTTTTAAAATCTCGTTATCCAGCTGCCCAGGTAGTTGGCTGCACAACTTTTGGAGAAATTAGTCCGAATGGCGTGCATGATGATTCTATCCAAATCACGGCTATTCAGTGGCAAAAGGTAATACAGCGTGTTGTGCAAGCAAAAGTTGCCAAGATGGAGGATTCGTTTGAAACAGGGGCCAAACTTTCTAGAGAAATCAAAGCAGATAATCTAAAAACGGTCATTGTTATTTCTGATGGTCTAAACGTCAATGGTTCTGAGCTACTCAAAGGCTTCCAATCCGTGCTAGGCGATGTGCCTATGATTGGCGGCTTAGCAGGTGATGGCGGTGCATTTGTAAAAACACTACAAATATTTAACGACAACATCTCAAGCAATATGGTGATTGCTGTCGGCTTATATGGTGATAGTTTAGTGTTATCAAGTGGAGCGCTTGGTGGATGGAAACCTTATGGCCCACCACGCAAAATCACAAAATCAATTAAAAATGTGGTGTATGAAATGGATAACAGGCCAGCATTACCACTATATAGAATGTATATTGGTGAAGCATTTGCTAGAGGCTTGCCAGCTAGCGGCTTAAAATTTCCATTAGCGGTGATTGAAGAAGGTAAACGTGAGGTTGAAAAAATACGTACTTTGTTAGCTTTCGACCCGTCTGAAAACAGCCTAACCTTCGCAGGAAACGTTGAAGAAGGTGAGACCGTACGTCTATGCCAAACTAATCATGACCGATTAGTCGATGGGGCAGGCGCAGCCGCTAATCTTGTTTTAGATGGGCTGGGTGAACAGAAAACCAACCAAACAGGTCTAGCCCTATGTGTAAGCTGTGTAGGACGTAAAGGCGTGATGGCGGAGCAAGTAGTTGATGAAGTCAAACTAGTACAACAAATATTAGGTCCACAAACGAGCGTCGCTGGCTTTTATTCGTACGGTGAAATAGCCCCAAGACCAAACACCACAGATAGCGTATTACATAATCAAACGATGACCATCGGTTACTTAAGTGAAGTCATTTAAATAACGCTTCATATCAATTTTTCGTACTATTTAAAAAAGCACCTATACTATTTAGGTGCTTTTTGTTTTATGATAGCTAATTAATGAAGTTTAGAAACAGTTAATGTTTACAGGAGAAAACAATGTCTAGTTCAGTCATGCTAAAAGGTAACCCAGTTGATGTAGCAGGTAATTTACCTAACATAGGTAGCACAGCACCAAATTTCACTTTAGTTGATTCAGCGCTGGCTGACGTAACGCTAGATTCGTTTGCTGGTAAGCGCAAAGTGTTAAATATGTTCCCAAGTGTCGACACACCGACCTGTGCAACTTCAGTACGTGAGTTCAATAAACTTGCAACTAGCATGGATAACACAGTCGTAATCAATATATCTGCGGATTTACCGTTCGCACAAAAACGATTCTGTGCAGCAGAAGGTATTGAAAATGTCACGACATTATCCACTATGCGTGGTCGTGATTTCCTAATGAACTATGGCGTATTATTATTCAGCAGCAAACTTGCAGGATTGTCAGCACGTGCAGTAATGGTATTAGACGAGAATGATGTTATTACGCATATTGAATTAGTCAATGAAATTACACAGGAACCAAACTACGACGCAACGATTGCAGCGTTAAAATAAAGTAACATTAATTGTACATATCGCTTTTAAAGCCCGGCATTGCTAGGCTTTTTTGTTTATAAACGCTAATGATATTTATTTAAGCATTACTCTTTTACAAAAATACCTTGTTCAGCTATTGCAAGCTGTCTGAGCAAGTCATTTCCTTTGAGTGATAACGCAAAACCTATCACGGCACTGCGCCCACCACATAACCTGTCACTTCTAGAACTTCATCAAATTCAGCCATCCGCAATTTCCGTTCAACCAACGTGTTTTCGTAAAACACTCCAATCGGCACGTCCACCACCTGCTAAAGCCAACATAAAAAACTTACCTGAGCCACCACGAAATAACACGCTGCGTACTACAGATTTTGAATCTAAACCTTTACCCGTCAATAGTTCTTCTAAATGCCGAACAGATTTTTGATCTTCACTGAGCGGAATTTCGACTAAGTCAAAACTAATTTTTTGGTTTTTTAAATAATCTGTCACAGGGGACGTAATCTTAGCTTCCATCATTTTCTCCTATATTACTGACTAATATTCAGTATATTTCGCGTTACTACCCTTTACTTGTTCAACAGGATATTTTTTAGCATTGATATCTATTTTTTTATTAGCCGCCTCAATCAAATCAATACCACTCACTTCAGCAATACGCAGCAAGTAAACAAAGGTATCAGATAATTCTTGGCCTACCTGCTCTTTTTCTTCAGCATTTAAATTGCCGCTTTCTTGCTCAGTCATCCATTGAAAATGCTCAACAACTTCACCTGCCTCTACAATCATCGCCATAGCGAGATTTTTAGGGGAATGGAATTGAGCCCAGTCCCGTTCCTCTACAAAAGTATTGATACGTGTGCGGAGATCGAGTAAAGAATCAGCCATTTCATTTATCCTTTCGATTACTGCCAGCCACCATTTTAATCTCAAACAAACGACATTCTAACGGCCCATTAAATAATGGAGTTTTCTTACTTGGTGATAAACGCATCAATTTAGGCATACGCAAATCATTAGTCAAAAAGTAAGTATTCCAACCTGCAAATTTACGTTTCAGGGCCTCACTTATTTTAGGATAAAGTGCTGCCAAATCTTCATCTTCACCTATTCGCACACCATAAGGTGGGTTTGTGACCAATATGCCGTGGTCAAATGGTGGAACGGCTTCTATAAAATCAACATGTGCCAACTGCACTGCTTCAATCAAGCCCGCCTCAGTTAAGTTTCTTTTTGCAATTCGCACCGCACGTAAGTCAGCATCGCCACCATATATTCGTTGAAAGCTAGTCGGTTTTACCTGTTTTAACGCTACATTTTTAATTTTTTTCCATGTATCAGATTCAAAGTTTTTTAGTTTTTGAAAACCAAAGTCACGTTTTAAACCTGGCGCTATGTCTAATGCCATCATAGCGGCCTCTAATAAAAAAGTGCCACTGCCACACATTGGGTCCATAAGGGGCTTCCCAACCTGCCAGCCAGACAGCCTCAAAATGCCCGCAGCTAAATTCTCCCGCAGCGGTGCTTCTATGCTCGCTTTTCTATTACCGCGCTGATGTAATGAGTCGCCTGAAGTATCTACATACAAAATATAGTCTTCAGCGGTTAAATAAGCATGAATACGTATCGCAGGATTTTTAGTATCAATATAAGGTCGGGACCCTACAGCCTGCCTGAACTTATCACACACTGCATCTTTAATTTTAAGCGTTGTAAACTCCAAGCTTTTAAGTGGGCATTTAACGCCTGTAACCTTCACCATAAAGTCGTGTTTAACATCAAACCAGTTGGCCCAGTTTATTTTAAAAGCTGCTTGAAATAAATCTTCTTCAGTTAGGTATTTTCCACGTACTACCTGCCACAAAACACGTGTAGCAATGCGCGAATATAAGTTAGTTTTGTAACAAACAGCAATATCGCCTGTAAACCCTACACCACCGTCAGTTGGTTTAATTTGTTTAGCACCAACGTCTTTTAATTCATTAGCTAATAATTGCTCTAAACCGCGTGGGCAGGTTGCGAAATATAATTGATTCATTTGGATTCCAATATGGCATAAAGCTGTTGATGACCATTTTTATGATGTAGTTTATCTAAAAAGTCTGAAAATTCTATTTTGTGTAATTTTTCGAGCTCTTTTGCCCGTGCTTGCATTTTCTTCTGAGTTGTCTTGTAAGGTGCTTTAAAGCCAAAAACAATCATGTTGCCTGTTTTGCCAGTAGGCATTACGACCACCCTGTTATTAAACGCACACTCTATCCTTTGCAAATATACATCAAAGTTTTTATCTGAACCCCACAAGTTAATGACAAAAATACCATGCTTATCTATTGCTTCAAAACAGCTATCAAAAAAATCTTGTGTACACATATTAGGCGGTATACCATGCGAATCAAACCCATCAATTATTAAGCACTGATGGCTAACTGAGTGGTCTAGTAAATACTGTACGCCATCGCCTTCAATAACACTCAGCCGTTCATTATCATCTGGTACAAAAAATAATGTTCGCGCGATTCGTATGACTTGTGCATTAATCTCTAGAATAGTTTGACGGACTTTAGGGCAATATGCGTGTATATACTTAGCGACCGAGCCGCCACCTAGACCAATAGTTAACACATTTTCAATTTTTTCTGAAAATAACAAATAACACATAATGCCGCGCGAATAACTTAAATCGAGAGCATTCGGATCTTTAATACGCATACTACTTTGTACCGTCACTGAGCCTAAATGCAAAAAACGTACGCCGTCTGTTTCAGTCACACTGACTTCGCTTTCTTCCGCCACACTTCTATGTATTCTACGATTAAATATTCGCATCTAAAACTTCAATCTCAGGCTTTTCCACAACCTCAGGTTCAATCACCTGCTTAAATTTGCAATGTAATTCCATTAACAAATTATCTACATGAGAAATACTCAATGAGACTTGTGTGCCAGCTTTTAGCACAGGCAGACTTGGTACTTTGGTAATATAAAACATACCGTCAATACGTACTAAATTTTCACGCCAAACGGTCGCTGTCACTTCAGTCAGATTTTCTTGAATTAAATATTGCAGACACCAAAATCGCTCCATACGCGTTTGAAATTCATTATACGATTGATAAGTCAGTTCAAACTCTCGCATGATTGCCTGCAACTTACCATCGGCCACTTCGTAAGGTGCTGGCTCATTATTTAGCATGGCAATCATTTGTCGCTGATTAATCAAGTCGACTGCACGCCTTAATGGTGATGTGCTCCAAGCATACTGAGCGACGCCTAAACCTTGGTGTGGGGTGGCCTCTGTTGTCATAAATACTTTGCCACCTGTTTGCGCACGATAAATACCAGCGAATCCGCCTTGTTGCAGCATTTCACCCCAAGTGCTGTTGGCATAAATCATCAATTCAGCAACTAACTTGTCCATTGGTGCGCCACGTTCACGCGCCACAATATTCACGGCATCATCATTCACATAAAAGCTGTAATCAATCTGCGGCGCCCGATTAGGGTCATCTTTACCACGTCTTTTTTCTAATGATTCTGCAAAGTCATGCAAAAATTTCAATTCAGGCCAAAGTGCATGCCCGCTGTTTTCCACCAACGTATCCACATTAAAATAAGGCGCCAAACTATCGTGTCTTAAGTTCTCTGAGATCTTAATACGTTCAAGTTTGGACACTTGCGATACAACTTCAAGTTCAGGTGTTAGTTCACAATACAAACTTAATGCAGGCTTAACTTCGCCAGCGTCTAAACTAAATGGTCGTACAATGGCCTCTGGTAACATCGTTATTTTATGCCCAGGCATATACACAGTAGAAAGCCGATTAAGCACAATTTTATCTAATTCACTGCCAGGCAATACTGCTAGTGATGGTGCAGCAATGTGTATACCCACGCGTTTATTACCATTGTTTAAGGTCTCTAAACTAAAGGCATCATCTATCTCGTTAGTGGTTTCATCGTCTATACTAAAAGCAGCAACATTTGCGAGTGGTAATTCATCTAAAAAAGCCAAATCATTCATTGCTTCATACGCTCCAAAACCCACACCATCTTTAAACATTTCACGTGTAAATGCATTAAAGTGATAATCATGTGGTTTTGCAATAAGGCCAGCCTCAAACATCACTGTCAACGCTAACCTACCAGTACTCTTGGCAGACTCTTCTATCGCTTTCCATTCCATGCCATTTTTATCAGGCTGATAAAGCAGTGCATCCGCTTTTTCTAAAAACCCATCAGGCAATTGCTTTTGATTAAGCATTTCTACCCAAGCAACAATTTGTTCTGCCTGTAAACGTTTACGTTCAACGGCAGCCAACGCTAATTTAAGCGTTTTTTCTGGGGCAGATTTGTAATGGCCTTTACCTTTACGATAAAAATAAATAGGCGCACTATGCACTTTCATGGCGACAGCAGCAAATTGCATCGTGCTAGCGTTAGCGCCGTAATACTCCTTGGCTAAATCAGTAAATGCAAATTCTTGCTCAGTACAACATTCCCACAAAAACTGTATATCTAATTGTTCCGATTCAGCTTGAGCAGACGTCATAAATACACCTAGCTCGCCTTCAAATCGAAGCAATACATTGGCTAACTTTATTTTTGATCGTTTGCCTGAAATAGACTCAATTTGCAAGCTACCTGCGTTTTCTTGCTTGATTGCAGCCGCTTTAAAGTGGCCACTTTCTTCATAAAATACGTTCATTAAATGCGTTCAAAATTGTTAGACCAACATGATACAGGAGTAAGCTGCTAGTTTTTGTTTAGAAAATTAAACTTGACCAACATAATCCGTCTAAAATAACAACTATGAGACCGCTTAAATTTGATAACCGCTTTACGAATGAATTACCGCAAGATTCAGCTAATGGTAGTTTCACGCGACCCGTCGCTGATGCCTTATGGTCAGCGGTTGAACCTACCTCTGTAAAAAATCCACAAATTCTGGCCTATAGCACAAGTGTTGCAGCCATGCTCGGTTTAACTGAAACAGACATGCAAGACGCTGAGTTGATTCAAAGCTTAGGTGGCAATGGCGCACTAGTAGGCATGACCACTTACGCCACCAGATATGGTGGCCACCAGTTTGGCAACTGGGCAGGTCAATTAGGCGATGGCAGAGCTATTTACCTAGGTGAGCTCATACACGGTAACAAGCGATTTGAACTGCAACTCAAAGGCGCTGGTGAAACACCGTATTCGCGCAATGCTGATGGACGCGCTGTATTGCGCTCTAGCTTACGTGAGTTTTTATGCTCTGAAGCCATGCATTACTTAGGTATACCAACAACGCGAGCACTTAGCCTAGTGACAACGGGCGATTTAGTCAGGCGTGATATGTTCTACGATGGCAACCCAAAAATGGAAACTGGCGCTATTGTGTGCCGAGTTGCCCCTTCTTTCACACGTCCTGGGCATTTTGAATTACTTGCCAGCAATGACGAGTTAGACTTACTTAAGCGCTTTATTGGCTTCACTATTGATCGCGATTTTGCCGATTGGCATTCAAAAATAGGATTACCACTTGATAAAAACAACCCATCTACTGTGTTAATTGAAGCTTGGTTTAAAGAAATTTGTGAACGAACTGCTATATTAATTGCGCACTGGATGCGGGTCGGTTTTGTGCATGGCGTGATGAATACAGATAATCTCTCTATCATTGGCCTAACCATTGATTATGGCCCGTATGGTTGGGTCGATAATTTTGACCCAGACTGGACACCGAACACCACTGACGCAAAAGGAAAACGTTATTGCTATGGCCGTCAGCCTGATGTTGCACGTTGGAATATGGAACGTTTAGCTGACGCGCTTGGCTCTATATTGCCTAATACCCAAGGCTTAGCTGATGCCATTAACCATTACGATCACACTTATATGCAGCATCTTACCTTATCACTTACTGGAAAATTTGGCTTAGACAGTTGGCAAGATAATGACGGCGAAATGGTTAACCGTATTTTTGAGCTAATGACGCGTGCAGAAGTTGATATGACATTGTTTTTTACACATTTAGCTGCATTAGATATTAATCAGCCTAATATCGATACGCTAGCCAATGCGTTTTATACCAAAGCTAGATTAAAAGAATTTAGTGAGGACATACAGCAATGGCTTAATAATTATGCCGACCGTGTACAGCAAAGTAAACTCCCACCAGCAGAACGCTTAGAAAAAATGCAAACGCATAACCCACGCTACGTATTACGCAACTATATGGCACAAGAAGCCATAGACTTAGCTGAACAAGGAAATAACACACACCTGCTCACATTACTTAATTTACTTAAAAACCCATACACAGCACAAAAAGGTATGGAACAGTTTGAACAAAAACGGCCTGATTGGGCGCGGGAAAAAGCAGGTTGCTCAATGTTGTCTTGCAGCTCTTAATCGAAGAAAAAAATGATCTAAATTCACCATTAATATCATTGCAAACAAGTTGTTGTATAGCAGGCGGTGGGCCAGCTAGTATGATGTTAGGCTATTTACTCGCTCTTAAGGTCGTCAATACCATCGTATTAGAGAAACATGATGCCTTCTTCCATTAAGTAAAATCATTAGGTGTGATTACGTTAACTCCTCAGTGTTAAAATGAAACTCAGGTGTAATATAGAAAACATACAAACACATCAGTAATGATGGATGTTTGAACTAATAACCCAAGGAGAATTATTATGTGGACAACACCAGCAGCTACAGAAATGCGTTTCGGCTT
>CAZJUK010000022.1:0-23606 GCA_964549145.1 uncultured Methylophilaceae bacterium | reverse complement strand
GATCACCTGCAATTGCTATTACTGCTGTGTGAGATATCGACCCATTTTTAAATACAGCAATATCAGTCGTACCCACACCAATATCTACTAAACAAACACCTAATTCTTTTTCATCTTCTGTCAGCACAGCTACACTTGATGCCAAAGGCTGCAAAATTAAATCGCTTACATCTAACCCGCTACGTTTTATACATTTCACAATATTTTGCGCTGCTGCCACTGCGCCTGTGACAATATGCACCTTCACTTCTAACTTCATACCACTCATCCCTAAAGGCTCTCTTACATCATCTTGGCCATCGATAATAAATTCTTGAGTAAGAATATGTAATATCTGCTGATCGGCAGGCAAAGCAATTGCACGCGCCGTTTCGACCACACGATCAACATCCATTTGAGTGACTTCGGCATCTTTAATTTTGACCATGCCATGCGAATTCAGACTTTTTACATGGCTACCAGCGATACCGGTATACACCGTGCTGATTTTACAATCAGCCATTAATTCAGCTTCTTCTAATGAGCGCTGTATCGCCTGCATCGTCGATTCAATATTAACAACCACGCCTTTTTTTAGACCTCGAGATGGATGTTGGCCTAATCCAATTACCTTTACTGTTCCATCAGCTAGCAATTCGGCCACTAATGTCACAATTTTTGATGTGCCGATATCTAAACCCACAATCAGATTTTTATCTTCACGTACTTTACTCATTCCCTACCCCCCTCTGTCTTGCATTAACTCGAGCCTTGCCTTTTAAGAGCCTCTATTGGCAGCTTGCTTGGTTTTCTTACTGCGAACCCATTTGGATAACGTAAATCTGCATATTTAATATCTACATTTAAATCACCTAATGTAGTCTGGTACGCGTTAGAAAACTTTTCTAATCTTGACTTTATATTTTCACGACCTAATGCGATCAATATGCCTTTATCTGTTTCAATTTCCCAGGCACGCCTTGCAGAAAGACTGACTTTAGTAATTTTCATACCTGTTTTACTTAAGGCTTTACTAAGAATCTCATATCTTTCAGTTAATTCTATGACGCTATTATTAGGGCCGTAAAATACAGGTAAGTCTGCATCACTTGCCGCATCAAATAATGCGCCTTGCGTATTGACTAAAGCAATATCATCCCAACGCGCTAGTGCCTTATGTTCTTTTATCGAAACCTCTAATGTGTCTGGCCAACGCCTCCTCATACTCACTGTTTGCACCCAAGGTAGCTTTTCAAAAGCATCGCGTGTTTTAATTAAATCTAATGTAAAAAAATTGCCATGAATATGTTTTGCTACAATCAGCTTCACTTGCTCACGGTTCACACGATGTGTTTCGCCATGCACATTCAATTCTTTAAAAGGAAAAATAGGCAAACTAATCACAGTAAATAAAATCCCATAAAGCAAAAGCACAGCGGCCAAGGAAAATAATAAGCTTGCTATCCAATTCAACAGTTGCGCTTTATGCCACATGAACCACCTCAATTGAGATTTCATCTAATGTATTAGTCAATACCCGCATAACAACTTCATCAAAGCCAATACCTGCAGCTTTAGCTGCCATCGGTAAAACACTGTGCCCCGTCATACCAGGCACTGTGTTTACTTCAATAAAATAATGCTGGCCTGAGCTATCCATGAGGAAATCTACACGCCCCCAATCTTTGCACCCAATAACATTAAACGCCATCAATGCCTCTGCTTGAATTTTATTTTCTTGAGCTTCGCTCAATCCGCAAGGACATAGGTATTCGGTATCATTTTGAATATACTTAGCCTTATAATCATAAAACTCATTTTTGACAGCTATATTTACGATTGGTAACACCTTCCCACCCAAAATAGACACTGTGTACTCGCCACCATCAATATATTTTTCAGCGATCACAATAGGGTCTGATTTTGCTGCTAATTCATAAGCCATTTGCAAGTCGGCTACATCATTAACTTTGCTAACGCCAATACTAGAACCTTCATTTGCTGGTTTCACGAATAGCGGCAAACCTAACTTTTCGACAATTGCCGCAAAATTACTTTCTGCAGTCAATAGTTCATCCTCGGGTGTATTGATGCCTGCCTCTCGCCATTTGATCTTGCATTGCCATTTATCCATACCTATTTTAGAGGCACTCACACCACTACCCGTATACGGCAATCCCATCAAATCAAGCTCATGTTGAATTCCTCCATCTTCACCAAAGCGGCCATGCAAAACAATAAATGCCCGCTCAAATGCCTTTAAATCGTTTAATACTTGCCTTGCTGGATCAAACGCATGCGCGTCAACCCCTTGTCTGAGCAATGCAGCCAGTACTGCCGAGCCACTTTGAATCGAAATATCACGCTCATACGAATCTCCACCAAGCAGGACGGCAACTTTGCCTAATTTGTTTGCAATATTTTTATCAGACTTTTTAAGCATAATCGCCCAGCACCTTAATTTCTTGTTGTAAGGCAACACCCTGCTTCTCAAATACCTGTTCCTTTACATACTCAATCAAAAGCTCGATGTCTAGTGCCGTACAATCACCCGTATTCACGATGAAATTAGCGTGCTTAGGTGATACTTGTGCACCACCGATTTTACGTCCTTTTAGACCGCTAGCCTCAATTAACCGAGCAGCAAAATCACCTTCTGGGTTCCGGAAGGTAGAACCCGCACTTGGCATATTGAGTGGTTGACTCGCTAAACGCGTGGCTAACAATTCTTTAATTTTTTTATTCCCTTGCTCTGCGCTACCATCTTCAAGCCTCAACCAAGCAGCTAAAAACCACTCACCAGGATTTTGCATTTCTACGCTTCGATAGCTAGTAATAAATTCTGAAGCATTTCGCACATGTGTTTTACCATTACGATTGATGGCTAACACTTGATGCACTACATCCCATGTAACACTCCCATAGCATCCCGCATTCATTGCTAAGGCACCACCTATAGTGCCAGGTATCCCAGCTAGAAACTCAGCACCTTTAGTATTTTGTGTGGCACTAAACCGCGCTACTTTTCCACATGTCACTCCAGCTTCTGCATAAATGAACTCACCATCTACGCGCAAGTCCTTTAGCGCCTGATGCATCACAACAACCGTGCCGCGCACACCGCCATCGCGGATTAGTAAATTACTACCCAAGCCCATGAAGAAAACTGGTTCTATTACATCTTGACTTTTTAAGAAGTCAGTTAAATTTTCCAAACTATCTGGAATAAATACTTGATCAGCTTTACCGCCTACACGCCAACTGGTATACCTTGTCATTGGTTCGTTCACAAGCAACTTAGATGATATCGTCGGAGCTACCATCACTTGGCTAACTCCTTTGTGTTAAATGCAACGCGACCAATGCTACCGGCGCCCATTACAATAACAACATCATCGTTTTTAACTATATTCAATATAGCCTCTGGCATTACGTTTGTATTCTCTACAAAAATTGGTTCCGATTTACCTACAATACGAATTGAGCGAATCAGCGTTCGCGTATCGGCTGCCACAATTGGCGTTTCACCAGCAGAATAAACATCAGTCAGCAATATAATATCTGTATCTGACAACACGCTTACAAAGTCTTCAAAACAATCACGCATACGGGTATAACGATGCGGCTGGAAGGCCATCACTAATCGTCGATTAGGAAAAGCATCGCGTGCAGCATTAATGACTGCGCCTATTTCAACAGGATGATGCCCGTAATCATCAATCAGGGTAAATGTTCCTTCATCAGCTGTTGGAATTGCACCATAATGCTCAAATCGACGGCTCACTCCTTTAAACTCAGCTAACGCTTTAACAATAGCTTCATCTGATACATTTAATTCGCTGGCAATAGCAATTGCAGCTAACGCATTACGGACATAATGATGTCCCGGTAAGTTTAATGTGACATCAAACGTTGTCGTCGCGCCATTAATACGCTCAACAGTAAAATGCATTTTTCCATTGTCTGCTTGAACATTTTTTGCACGAACTTGTGCATCTTCACTATAACCATAAGTCATGATTGGCTTAGTGACACTCGGCAATATTTCCCTAACATTTTCATCATCAATACAAACCACTGCCATGCCCCAAAAAGGTAGTTGCTGCAAAAACTCAATAAAAGCATTTTTAAGCTTATCAAAGCTATGTGCATAAGTTTCCATATGCTCACGATCAATATTCGTAACCACAGCCAGAATTGGACTTAAATGTAAGAACGAAGCATCTGACTCATCAGCCTCGACTACAATATATTCTCCCGTACCAAGTCGGGCATTTGCGCTGGCTGACTCTAACCTGCCTCCAATGACGAAAGTTGGGTCCATGCCGGCTTCAGCTAAGATACTGGCTATAAGGCTTGTCGTCGTCGTCTTGCCGTGTGTCCCAGCCACGGCGATACCTTGTCTAAAACGCATGAGTTCAGCTAACATATGTGCACGCGGAATTACTGGGATTTTATTTTCTCTTGCTGCAACTACTTCTGGATTATCTTCTTGAACAGCTGTTGAAACTACTACCACATCAACTTTACTCAAGTGATCGCTTGAATGTCCTTGATATATATTTGCGCCAAATCCTGCCAAGCGTTTGGTTGTTGAGTTACTAGCTAAATCAGAGCCACTTACTTGAAAACCCAAGTTAATCAGCACTTCGGCAATACCACTCATGCCAGAACCACCTATACCGACAAAATGTATATTTTTAACTTTATGCTTCATCAACTAGAGCCTCCTGCATTTGATTGCTTGCTAATTTGATACATATTTCTGCGACAGCTTCTGTCGCTTCTGGTTTTGCCAATGCATATGCCTTAATCGCCATTTCCAAGCACATCTCCCTCGTTAACTCTTCTAGTAATTCCGTTACTTTCTGAATGCTAAATGCAGTTTGTTGTATTAATATTGCCGCACCATTTCCACTCAAATATTGTGCATTCGATGTTTGATGATCATCGACAGCAAATGGAAAAGGAACTAACACACTAGCCACACCCACACAGGCTAGTTCAGCGATGGTAAGCGCGCCGGCACGACAGATGACTAAATCTGCCCAGGCATACTGACTAGCCATATCTTCAATATAGGCTTTTGTTTCAGCTACCACATTGCTGTTATGGTAATTATTTCCCAATCCTTCGATATGCTTTATGCCGGCTTGATGTATCACATTGGGTCTTGAGTCTTCAGACATGGCAGCCAGTGCTTTTGGTAATACTTCGTTCAATGCAGCCGCACCCAAACTGCCGCCAACAACTAATAAATTAAGCTTTCCTTTTCTTGTTTTAAATCGCTGTTCTGGTGGAGACAACTGTGTAATCGCTTGACGCACAGGATTGCCCACTAACTCACCTTTACCGTTGAAAGCTGAAGGAAATGCAACCAATACTTTATTGGCTATTAAACTCAATGTTTTATTGGTAAGCCCAGCTACTGAGTTTTGCTCATGAATGACCAATGGCCTCCTCATCATTCTTGCCATTAACCCCCCAGGGAAAGCAGCAAAACCACCCATGCCTAATACAACTTTAGGCCGGTGACTTATTAGTGCACTTACTGATTGCTTACACGCGATAGTTAATTTAAATGGCAAGAGTAACCAACCTATTAACCCTTTTCTCCTAACACCACGCATCGTAATCATGGCTTTACTGTAATCTTTATCTGCTATTAAAGTATTTTCCATGCCGCCTTCTGTCGCTAGCCAAACAATTCGCCAGCCCATGTCATGCAAATAATCTGCCACAGCCATTGCCGGATAGACATGCCCACCTGTACCACCAGCCATTACCATTAAAGTAGGCTTCTTTTTATTTAAAGGCTCGCTCATACAGGTAGCCCTTTTTGTAAGCGTCTGTTTTCAAAATCGATACGCAGTAAAATGCCAATAATCAAACAATTGGCTAAAATGCCACTACCGCCAAAGGATAGTAAGGGTAGCGTTAATCCTTTAGTAGGCAATATCCCCATATTCACACCGATATTTATAATAGACTGCACACCTACCCATACACCTAAGCCTTGCGCCAACAATGCGGCAAAGTAACGCTCATTTTCTATTGCTTCTTTACCTATTCTGAATGCACGTATAACTATCCAACCTAGCAAACCTAAGATTGTAATTACGCCAACAAAACCTAACTCTTCAGCAATCACTGCGAGTAAAAAATCGGTATGTGCTTCAGGTAAATATAGTAATTTCTCCACACTAGCCCCTAAGCCAACACCAAACCATTCGCCTCGTCCGAAAGCGATAAGTGCATGGGTTAATTGATAGCCGCTTCCGAAAGGGTCGGCCCATGGATCCAAAAAACCAATCACACGTTGTAAACGATATGGCGAACTCCAAATCAGAAAATAAATGGCAATAGGCAGTAAAATTAGCAAGCCAAGAAATATTCTGATATTAATACCGCCTAACCAAAGAATCGCAATAGCAATAGTTGCTGTAACAGCAAACGCACCGAAGTCTGGTTCTCTTAACAATAAAAATCCAACAATGAACATGACAATAACCATCGGTAAAAATCCACGCATAAAACTATCCATTTCCGATGATTTCCGTACTGCATAATCTGCAACATACATCGCAGCAAACAACTTCATAAATTCTGATGGCTGTACATTAATTACGATTAAAGATAACCAGCGCTGGCTACCATTTACATTTCTACCTACGCCTGGAATTAATACCAACACTAGCAAAAACATGGCAAACAGGAATAAATGTGGCGCAAATTTTTGCCATAGGTCGATTGGTACTTGAAATGCTGCATAAGCAGCACTGATGCCTATCACGATAAAAATAGCTTGGCGGAATAAATAGTATGTACTTTGATAGCCAATTGCTTTATCTGCCTCGGCAATTGCAATAGATGAGGAATACACCATCACCAAACTTATACCTAACAGAATCAGGCTAAGCCATAACAGCAGCTGATCATAGTTAGGGTTGTTCACGCGCACTTTAGATTGAAAAGTTGTCGCTAACATGCCGCCAACTCCAAACGCTTGATAGCGGCAATGAATGCTTCTGCGCGATGCACATAATTGTCATACATATCAAAACTAGCGCATGCAGGGGACAGCAGAACCGTGTCACCTGCTTTTGCTAATCGATTTGACATTGCCACAGCCTCTCGCATATCTTGCGCACGGTATAGTGGTACATCAGTGCTTAACAAAACTTCCTCTATTCGATTACCATCTTTACCAATTAGCACAACTGCTCGCGCATGCTCAGATACAGGCTTTCTTAGTGGTGCAAAGTCTTGACCTTTACCATCACCGCCAGCAATAAGGACTACGCTGCTTGATAAACCTGACAATGCAGCACAGGCTGCTCCAACGTTAGTACCTTTTGAATCATCGAGAAAATCAACACCACCAATATTTGACACCCATGTCATACGATGAGGCAGGCCTTTAAAAGATTTTAATACAGAGAGTAAGTCAGCATATTCCAAACCAATGGATCGACAGAGTGCAACTGCTGCCAAGGCGTTGGCTAAATTATGGTTGCCTTTTAATGTAACATCTTTGGCTTTAATAAGTCGCTCATTGCCATCTCCAAGATATACTTCATCATTCTTGTTGATTAAACAGAATTGACCCTCGTCAGCACCCAACCCAAAAGTTCGCGTATCCACTTCCGGCCTAAGCATTACCATGCTCCAAGCATCATCACGATTTAGCACTTGATATTTCGCATGATAAAAAATACGCGCTTTTGCTTGAGCATAAGCTGTTATGTCTGAATATCGATCCATATGGTCTTCAGTTAGATTCAGCATTGTTGCCGCATCAACTTCCAGACTTGACGTAGTTTCAAGTTGAAAACTAGATAACTCAATCACATACACATCTGCGGCAGGCATACTTAATGTGTCCAACACTGGCAGACCAATATTGCCAGCTACTATCGTATTTAATCCTGCTTTTTTACACATTTCGCCAACAAGACTTGTTACTGTCGACTTGCCATTCGAACCCGTAATAGCAATTACCTTGGCGCGTTCAGGTCTATACTGCGCAAACAACTCAACATCACCGACCACTAACACTCCTTCAGTAATCGCTTTTTGAATTTCTAGCGTTGCTAAAGCAATCCCAGGGCTTAGTACAATTAAATCTGCAGCACATAATCTTGCCGAATCAAACTCACCAAGCAAAATAGCTACTTCAGGCATTTCTTGTTTCACATCTTCAATACTAGGCGGCACTAATCTAGTATCACAAACACTTAAAATTGCGCCCTGCTTGCGCAGCCAGCGTAATGCCGAAAGGCCTGTTTCCCCAAGCCCCAACACAACAACATCCTTATTTTTAAGTGTAGTTTTCATTTAATAAATTTATATAAATAATTATCGAAGCTTAAGTGTCGATAATCCCACTAGAACCAACATCATGGTAATAATCCAGAAACGTACAACAACTTGTGTTTCTTTCCATCCTTTTTGCTCGTAATGATGATGCAATGGCGCCATCAAGAAAATTCGTTTCCCTATGCCTGTTTTTCTTTTTGTGTATTTGTAATACAACACTTGCATTGCCACCGATACAGTTTCTACAACAAACACACCTCCCATAATAAATAGTACGATTTCCTGCCTAATGATGACTGCAAGCGCACCTAAAGCAGCACCTAATGCAAGGGCTCCAACATCCCCCATAAATACTTCTGCGGGATAAGCGTTAAACCATAAAAATCCCAAACCTGCTCCTGCCATCGCTGCACAGAAAATCATAAGCTCACCTGCCCCAGCGACATACGGCACGCCTAAATATCCTGAAAAATTCAAATTACCTGCCACATAAGCAAACAAACCCAATGCTGCAGCGACCATTACTGTTGGCAAAATAGCCAATCCATCTAAGCCATCAGTAAGATTTACTGCGTTACTACTACCAACAATGACTAAGTATGCCAAAACAACAAAACTCACCATACCAAGGGGTAATGAAAAGGTTTTGAAAAATGGGATGATGAGCGATGTTTCAGCTGGGCTAGCTGCAGTTTGATATATGAACACAGCGACACCAAATCCGATCAAGCTTTGCCAAAAATATTTGGCTTTGGCAGATAACCCCTTTGGGTTTCTATGGACAACCTTTCTATAGTCATCGACCCAGCCAATTGCGCCAAAGCCTAGCGTTGTCACTAGCAAGACCCATACAAAACGATTACTTAAATCTGCCCATAACAATGTAGAAAGACCTATCGAAACCAGTATTAGCGCACCACCCATTGTCGGCGTTCCTGCTTTAATTAAGTGTGTTTGTGGGCCATCATCACGTACAGACTGCCCAACCTTATATTGCGTTAATTTTCTTATCATAGTCGGACCAACCATGAAGGAAATAATAAGTGATGTTAATGTAGCCAACACAGCACGTAAGGTGATGTAATTAAAAACATTAAATCCCCTTATGTCTTGAGCCAAGTATTTTGCTAATTCTAATAACATTTAGTTCAACCCCTCTAGCTTTGTAGATTTATTAGCTTGCCTGGCCATCACTTGCTTAATTACAATTTGATCCACTACACGCTCCATCCTCATAGAGCGCGACCCTTTTACCAATACAGCTACTGCTTCCTGCATATCTGATTTAATGGCATAAATTAAAGAGTCTAAGGATTGGAAATGCTTAGCATTTGTACCAAAAACATCACTAGCTAACTGACTTAAGTTACCAAAAGTATAAAATTTAGAGATATTTTTCAGTTTTGCATACCGGCCAATTTCTTTATGCATGCTAGCTGCTCCGTCACCCAGCTCTGCCATGTCGGCCATCACAAAAATACCCTTAACCGAATTAACCTCTTGCTGATTTGCTAATACGTCTATGGCTGCTTTCATCGAGTCAGGATTGGCGTTATAAGTGTCATCAATGACAGTGGCCCCTTGAAAACCAGGCAACCAAGTTAAACGGCCCTTGATATCACCCATTTCTTTTAACCCATTCGCTATCGAGTTATTTGATACACCCAATGCAAAGGCGACAGCACTTGCTGCCAATGCATTGCTTACGTTATGCTTACCCTGCATTTTTAAATCAAAGGAAATGCTGCCATTCGGCGTTGTTAAATTAATATTTAGGTGCTGGCCTTTAATTTCGAATGTAGCTGAAATATCTGCAACTACATTAAGACCAAATGTCATTATTTTATTTTGTTTATTTTTTCGCTTCCAATAATCTGCAAAATCATCATCTGCATTAATTATTGCAATACCATTTTCATCTAAGCTTTCAAAAATTTCACCTTTAGCGCGAGCAATGGCCTCAAGCGAGCCAACCTCTCCGATATGTGCTGAGCCTGCATTATTTACAATGGCCACACTTGGCATAGCAATATTGGTGAGATAACGTATTTCACCTTCATGGCTCATACCCATCTCAATCACAGCATATGCATGTTCAGTATTGATTTTTAGCAAGGTGAGTGGTACACCAATATCGTTATTCAGATTGCCTTCTGTATAGAGTACATTTTTTCCATCAGCACGCAGAATCGCTGCGATCATTTCTTTTACTGTAGTTTTTCCATTACTACCGGTAACAGCCACTAAAGGTAGATTAAACTTTTTCCGCCAAAAACGTGCTATCTCGCCTAATGCTAAACGTGTGTCTTTCACAACAACGGATGACTGGATATTCAAACTAGCATCAGAAACAACAACTGCAGAGGCACCATCTTTTATTGCTTTTGATGCGTATTTATTACCATCAAATCTCTCACCTTTTAACCCGACAAATAGCTGATCTTTTGCTATACAACGACTATCTGTACCAATACTAGATACAAACATGTCAGGACCAATCATATTGGCATTTAAAGCGTTCGCAATTTCAGACAGCAGCATCATGTTGAGATCATCTCGTAATGTTTTAATGCTTTTTGTGCTTGCTCTAAATCACTAAAAAATCGCTTTTCACCATCAACCTCTTGATACTCCTCATGACCTTTACCTGCTATCAAAACAACATCCCCAGGCATGGCGTTAGAAATTGCTAGCTCTATAGCCTTAGCTCGATCTTCTTCAACCGCATACTCACCATCTAAACCCTCTAGAATTTCTTGTATTATTGCAGCTGGCCCCTCAGTTCTAGGGTTGTCAGAGGTCACAACTACCGCATCTGCTAACCTATTAGCAACTTCTCCCATTAATGGACGCTTACCTTGGTCACGATCACCACCACAACCAAACAGACAGATTAACCTCTCTTTAGCTTGCAGCTTCAAAGCAAGCAACACATTTTCTAGCGCATCAGGCGTATGTGCATAATCCACTACGACTAGCGGCAAATGATCACCACCAATCATTTGCATACGGCCTGTTACTGGCGGGATACTAGCAATCACCTCTACCGCTTCAGTTAAACTCACTTTTGAAACCAGCAATGTAGTCAGTACAGCAAGCACGTTATATACGTTAAATTTACCTAACAAACTTGCATTGACCTGTGCTTGCCCATAGGGCGTACTCACCGTAAAATTAAAACCGTTCCCTTCATAGTTAATTTTCGAGGCTCTAACATCACCGGCATCAATGCCATAAGTCATGGTTTCCACTCTCAACCTAGCTAAATCTTTTTTTATTGTTTTACCAAATGCATCATCTTCATTCAATACAGCCACTTTCAAACTGTCACTTCCAAATAATCTGCGCTTTGCATTTTCATACTTTTCGATCGTACCGTGGTAATCCAGATGATCTCTAGATAAATTACTCAGCACTGCCACATCAAAGTGCACACCATTAACGCGACCTTGATCTAAGCCATGGGAAGACACTTCCATCGCCACCACTTCAACTTTTTTCAATACATATTGCGCTAACATGCCTTGCAATAACACACTATCTGGTGTGGTATTAGCAGAGGGCGTAAGCGCATTGGGTAAGCCATTACCCAAAGTGCCAATCACCGCCGCTTTCCTACTTAATGCATTAAAACACTGCGCAATCCATTGACTAATTGAAGTTTTGCCATTGGTGCCTGTAATACCTATTGTCCACAACTGCTTTGATGGCGCTCCATAGAATTGCCCAGCAATTCTGCTTGCCTGCTGTTTAAGATTAACAATAGGTATATGCTCGATTTTCCAACTAGGTCGCCAAGAAAAATCTTTTGAATCCCATAAAATTGCTGCAGCACCTTTTTGAATTGCAGTATCTATATAATGCCTACCGTCTACACTAATTCCTGGATACGCTAAAAACAAACTACCAGCAACAACCGCGCGACTATCGGTAACAATACTTGTAACGGGGGACTTGATTACAAACTTTGTCATATGATTTCCTTTGCATCATCGAGAGCACCAGGCAATATCACAACATTATTATTAGGCGCATCTTGCTGCACACCCAATATTCTTAACGAATCAGTCATGACGGCACTAAATACTGGCGCAGCAACAGTCCCACCATAATATTGGCCGGCAGTAGGCTCATCTATCATTATGGCCATAATCAGACGTGGGTTTGAAGCAGGCGCCATACCTACAAATGAACTCACATATTTGCTATCTTCGTACCCTTTTGGCCCTAATTTATGAGCCGTACCGGTTTTCCCTGCCACTCGATAACCTGCAACCTGCGCTTTAACTGCAGTACCACCAGGCTGCACCACTAGTTCCAACATATCCTTGACATCGTTAGCCACTTGTTCAGAGAAAACTGGATGACCCAGCGGCACTTCATCTAGTTTTTGCAATGAAACCGGCATTAACTCACCCTTATTGGCAAACACTGTATAAGCACGTGCTAACTGTAACAAAGTCACACTAATCCCATGCCCATAAGACATTGTCGCCTGCTCTATTGGCCGCCATGTTTTATAAGCACGCACTTTGCCAGAAACCTCACCAGGAAACCCAACATTTGTACGACCACCAAAACCAAGTTGATTATAAGTACTCCACAACTCTTCTTTCTTAAGGCTCAACGCTATTTTGGCTGCACCTACGTTTGATGATTTTTGCACCACTTGCGCAACACTTAACTCACCGTGCGAATGCACGTCGTGTATTGTTGCTGAGCCAATGCTCATATAACCAGGTGCCGTTTGAATTTTGGTGTAAGGTTTATAAGGACCAAACTGCATTGCTGCTGCAGCAGTAATTGGCTTCATGGTAGAACCAGGCTCAAAAATATCAGTTAACGCTCTATTACGCGTTTTGCCCCTAAGATTAACTGGATTATTCGGGTTATAGGTTGGAAGATTAACCATCGCTAGCACTTCACCTGTCTTAGCATCAAGCACCACAGCTGAGGCAGCTTTTGCTTGATGCATACTAACCGCTTTAGATAGCTCTCGGAAAGCTAAATATTGAATGCGCTGATCTAAACTTAACACCAAGTCTTGGCCATCTTTAGGCAAACTAACTGCCTCCAAGTCTTCCACTATTCGATTTTTTCTATCTCTAATCACCTTGCGATGACCAGCTTGACCAGAAAGCGCTTCATTTTGAATAAGCTCAAAACCCTCCTGGCCTTTGTTATCAATTCCAGCAAAACCAACAACATGTGACGCCACATCTCCTGCAGGGTAGAAGCGTCTGTATTCTCTTTGTAAATATACGCCAGGAACCTGTAAAGCCATGACTTTTTTAGCCGTTTTTGGTGGCAACCTGCGTTTTATGTAAGCAAAACTTCTTTTCTTATTCTTTATTTTTTTATCAATAGTTTTCGTTTTAATTTTAAGTAACCTAGCCAATTTTACTTTTTGTTTTTTACTTATCTGCACATCTGCAGGACTTATCCACACAGACTCTACTGGACTGCTAATAGCTAACAACTCACCATTCCTATCAGTAATCTTTCCCCTATGTGCAATCAGCTTGAGCAAACGCGTATATCGCGCATCACCTTTTTTCTGCAAAAACTCTTTTTGTAAGCTTTGCAAGTAAATACCACGTGCAACCAAGACCATAAAACCCATCAATATCAAGATAAGCAATAAACTTCTGCGCCAAACTGGCAGCATTACTATGTTATTTTTTGGATGTATATAAGCCATCTTATTTTGCTACTCTATCTAAAATAATGACTTGAATTTGCTTTGACGTTGGCACCTGCATTTTTAGCTGCTTGGTTGCCATTTCCTCCACCCGAGAATGCATCGACCAAGTGCTTTGCTCCAGTTGAAGCTGGCCGTATTCAATACTGTATTTTTTTGATATTTCCTGCAATCGCTCCAACTCTATATATAGCTTTCGTGCTTTATGCTGCGAGGTTACTACGCCCAAGCTGAGCAAAATTACAATTAAAAATAAACTGACGTTTAAATGCGTCATAAGGCTGCAGTCCTTTCCGCAACTCGCATCACTGCACTTCGCGCTCTTGGGTTATTTTCAACTTCTTGCACACTTGGCTTAACTGCTTTACCTACCGGCCTTAACCTAGGCTGGGGCAAGTCTTGCGCTTTGATTGGAAAATTCGCTGGAAACTCATCTCTATTTTGTTCACTTTTAATGAAGCGCTTTACGATACGGTCTTCTAACGAATGAAAGCTAATCACGACCAGCCGTCCGCTCTCACTCAACAAGTTTATACATTGCGGTAGTATTAACGATAATTCCTCAAGCTCCTTATTGACGAAAATCCGGAGAGCCTGAAAGGTGCGCGTTGCAGGGTTCTGCCCCGGTTCGACCTTTGTGATTGCACTTGCCACGACCTTGGCAAGCTGGCCTGTAGTTGTAATGGGGCGCCCATCTGTGCGCTCCTTAATAATCGCCCTTGCAACCTGCTTAGCAAACCGTTCTTCACCATAATTTTTTATCACCTCTATTAGTTTTTTTTCTGTAATAGCAGCCAAAATTACAGCCGCTGTTTCACCGCGCGTTTGGTCCATTCGCATATCTAAAGGACCATCAAATCTAAAACTAAACCCTCGCTCACCTTCGTCTATCTGTGGCGACGATATACCAAGGTCTAACAAAACCCCATCTATCTCAGTAAGCTGATGCGCATCTACTAGCTCACTTAATGCTGAAAAAGGTAAATGATCAATATGGAATTGTTTGTTATTAATTAATGATGCTATCTTTATCGCTGCTAAATCTCTGTCAATGGCAAATAATCGACCTTTAGCATCAAGACGCTCTAGGATTTTTTTACTATGACCACCACGTCCAAATGTACAGTCTATGTAGGTGCCGCTAGGCTTAATTGACAAAGCATCTACTGCCTCATTAAGCATTACTGCTGTATGCGCTAGCGACTCCGACCCTACCGGCGGCATGACCGATGCAGTGGGTGGTGCAGCGCTCACTTTGGTCATGACAATGAAAAGCCCTCTAGCTCGGCTGGCATTTCTGAAAAATCAACCTCCTCATTTTGCTTGCGCCAAGCATCCGCATTCCAGAGCTCAAAATGCGTACCCATACCAACAATTCTTACTTCTTTTTCTATACCAGCATATTCTCGCAAAACATTAGAGACCAATAATCGACCTGCATTATCCAATACCACATCTTCAGCATGCCCCACCAGCCGGCGCTGCAAAGCAGCTGAGCGTTTATCAAAGCTCGATAAACTCATGATTTTTGCTTGGATAGGCTCCCAGGCAGATTTAGGATAAAGCAGAAGACATGTATCTAAATGCGCAGTCAATACCAACCCGTCTGGCGATTGCGCAAGCAATGCATCGCGATGCTTAGTTGGCACCGCAAGCCGCCCTTTAACATCTATATTTAAACTTGTTGCTCCACGAAGAAACATCGTTATGTTTTGCCTTATAATTTGATGATGTTATTTTTAAACTTAGTGAGCTAAAAGAGAGAAATAGCTAGCCCCCTTAGCAAAACTAGCTATTTCCCACAAAACACTACTTTTACCCACTAATTTCCACTATAGATAAAAAAAAAGTGCTTTGCAAGCACTTTTTAGTATTTTTTCTTTATAAGACAATGACTTATATCGTTTTCATGAAAAAACAATTATCATAATAATCATATAGATAGAAGATGTACTCAATGTAAAATATGAGAGATAAGCTGTATGCTTTTGAATTTTATCGCGAGCAAAAAAGGAAAAGAAAAAGCTGGCCGATAAGCCGGGTTCTGTCGTGTATTGCAACGCGCAACAGTCATTCATCTAGGCGCATTATTACTAATACGCTCGAGCAACCTACCCACTAACAGCGCGAGCAACGCCTGATTACTAATGACCTAGAAATCTAAGATTTAAACACCATTAAATAAAATGCTAGTCTATTTGGTCTTGCTGCGGATGGAGGTTGCCGCGTTTCACCGTAACTAAATACGCTCGTCTCTGTGGCCCTATTCCTCGCCTTATACCTTACGGCTTTCAGCGTCCGGCTGTTAGCCGTCATCCTGCTCTATGCAGCCCGGACTTTCCTCCCCCTGAAATTCAGGCGGCGACTGTCTAGCCAGCTTTAAATTATTTTAACATGCAGAATAAGCAAATCACCTAATATTATTTATGTACTTAGTAAGCGCCAAGCAATGTCTTCACCTGCCCTAAATGGAACGACTACTTCATCTCCGAATGGTATTGTTTCTGGCACTTGCCAACTTTGCTTAACCAACGTAATTTGATCGGTATTTCTTGGCAAGCCATAAAAGTCAGCACCGTAAAAACTCGCAAAAGATTCGAGTTTATCCATGGCGTTCACAGATTCAAACACCTCAGCATACAATTCTATTGCCGCATGCGCGGTATACATACCTGCACAACCGCAAGCCTGCTCTTTTGCATTCTGCGGATGTGGCGCACTATCTGTCCCTAAAAAGAATTTAGGGTTGCTAGAAGTAGCTGCTTCAACCAATGCCTGGCGGTGCAACTCACGCTTTAATACTGGCAAACAATAATGGTGTGGCTGAATTCCACCAACCAACATAGCATTACGATTCATGAGTAGATGGTGCGCGGTAATTGTTGCAGCGACATTACTAGGCGCTTGCATGACAAAATCTGTGGCATCTTTGGTCGTAATATGCTCAAAAACAATTTTTAAAGTTGGGTAGTCAGATAGCAACTTGTCCATGTAACGCTCAATAAAAAAAAATTCACGGTCAAAAATATCAATCTCACTATCAGTGACTTCACCATGAATAAGTAATGGCAAGCCAACTCCAGCCATGGCGTCGAGCACATCGCCGCAACAATCTAAATTAGTCACGCCAGATTCACTATTCGTGGTTGCGCCTGCAGGATATAACTTAACCCCATAGACAATACCGCTGGCTTTAGCCTTCAAAATATCCTCCACTGTTGTATTGTCAGTCAAATACAAAGTCATTAAAGGCTGAAAACTCAACTCAGTAGGCAAAGCTTCAAAAATACGTTCATAGTAAGCATTTGCCAGAATGATATTTACTATAGGTGGACTTAAATTAGGCATAACGATTGCGCGCGCAAATTGCTTGGCGGTGTCGGGAAGCACTGCTTTCAAAGCATCACCATCACGTAAATGCAGATGCCAATCATCAGGCCGAGTAATCGTTATTTTTTCAGTCATTTTTAATACTTAATGCTTTCTCATAAAGTCGGTTTTTCTTTTCGCCAGTGATTTCAGTTGCTAACATTACTGCTTGTTTTAATGGCAATTCTGCTAAAAGGGTGGTTAACACCTTCAAAACATTTTCGCTTAAGTCATCATTTTCTACGATAGCTTGAGGCTCAACCAACAATACAAACTCCCCGCGCTGTTGATTCGAATCAGCTTTAAGCCATTCTAAAGCTTCGGCTAAATGACCACGAAAAAAAGTTTCAAACGCTTTAGTCAGCTCACGTGCTATCACTATTTTTCGGTCGGTGCCAAAAATACTGCTCATATCACCTATCGTATCTAATATACGATGCGGCGCCTCATAAATTGCTAATGTAAAGATATGTGTATCTAACGCATTCAGTGCTTTTCTACGCTGACTATTACTTGCGGGCAAAAACCCGATAAACGTAAAGCCATTACTGGAAATACCACTAGCGGCTAATGCTGTGATGATTGCACTGGCTCCAGGTACTGGAACTACCTTAAAACCGGCATCGCGTACTGCAGATATAACTATAGCACCAGGATCACTTATTGCCGGGGTGCCCGCATCTGAAACCAATGCAATACTTTCACCAGCGTGCAAACGCTTAATTAGCTGCGCAGCAGATTGTTGCTCATTATGCTGATGTACAGGTAGGCATTTTTTTTGAATACCAAAGTGATTGAGTAAGCCAGCAGTATGTCGGGTATCTTCGGCAGCAATCACATTTACGCTTTTTAAAATCTCTAAGGCGCGAAGCGTAATATCACCTAAATTTCCAATTGGGGTAGCAACCACATATAATATTGATTCTGACATGACTTGAATTTTAACGCTAAGACCGCTTAACAGCTATCAATATAAGCTTAAATTTAAAACATTTAAATCTTTATTACTAATGAACAAAAATAATGCCGGCTTTAATGCAAAGCAATTAGCTGCAACTTTTTTAATTAATAATGGCCCAAAACTAGTGACACGAAATTATCACTGCAGTTTTGGGGAAGTTTATTTAATTATGCAGGAAGCCAAAATATTAGTTTTGGTTGAGGTTAGATTGCATAGTAACAATCATTTTGATAATGCTGGCGCTAGCATTACAAAGAATAAGCAAAAAAACTCATCGTAACCGCAGAGCATTATTTGCAAAAATATGGTGAAAAAGCTTGTCGATTTGATGCTGTTTAGTGACTAGAAATGACTTAAACCACATTAAATAGGTTCGTAATGCATTTGACACATAATAGGCGTATCATTCGCAACATTAAAATAATTTAGTTTAGGAGACCTCGATGACAACATTAAAAGTAATATCTGCAAAAACAGTTTTTAATATAGTTCTTGCGACAATATTTTCTTCGCTTCTTGCCTCTTGTGTGCCAGCTGTAGTTGGTGGCGCTGCTGTAGGTGGCTCAGTTGCTGCAGATAGCCGTACCGCAGGGATATATCTAGAGGACGAAAACATCGAATTAAAAGCGCTCAGCCAAGTGGAGACTACTTTAGGCAAAGAGGCCCATATTAATATTACCAGCTACAATCGCAACGTATTATTAACTGGCGAAGCTCCTAATACAGAAGCTAGAAATAAAGCTGAGAACTTAATTAAAGAAATTCCAAACGTACGCAACATTACGAATGACATTACCGTAGGGGCTAAAACTTCTCTTAGCTCGCGTGCTAATGACTCTTACATTACTTCAAAAGTAAAAACCAAGTTTCTGACTGAAAATCAATTTAACGCAAACAATGTCAAAGTAGTGACTGAAAATGGTGTAGTTTACTTAATGGGTCTAGTCACTCAAGATGTAGCAAATGCTGCCGTAGAAATTACTAGGAACACACAAGGGGTAGCTAAAGTTGTCAAGGTGTTTGAATACACCAATTAATTCTTATCACTTAAATACAAAGGGCTACGGAAAAAAGAACTATGGAAAACAGCACGATAACAGCAGAAATTAAAGAGATTTTTATTCAAAGTCTAACTCGCGAAGGTAAAAAATTTCGCCCAAGTGACTGGGTAGATCGTATTTGTAGCAGTTACGCTACTTTTGGTGAGGATCGCAAACTGCGTTATTCTCCATACCTCAAACCAGAAATGGTGGATGGTATACGGTGTCTAGCTGTCGATATGCAATTAAAAGCAAGTAATCCTGATGGTTTTGAGGAACTAATGCAATTCGCCGAAGAGAACAAATTAATGATTTTAGATGGAGCGAGCAACCCAATCAACTTACCCGCTTAAATCAATTTTAATCAACCATTGCTAGCAATATTGTGGCGCAAAAGCTTTATCAATAAAACTCGCCCTAAGTAATGTTGATTAGTCAGGCCACTATTAATGTTGTCCAAGTACTCTTCATGGTTCCAAATGTAAGTTGTAGGTAAAACTTCAGTAGATCGAGTTTTCTTAGCGATGTGATCATTACCTAAAGTAACAGGATATCTAATCCATATAATTTCCTACCGTCTTAATACTTTCATAGTCGAATACCAGGCCCATAATCGTCGTACCTTTAGCGCTAACATTATCTACTGTACAGGCCGCCGCTAACAAAAAGTGCTGAACCACGAATGTGTACAGAAACAAGCAATCCGTTTTTCACCATAAAAACACCCTCTCAATAACCCGTCAATTCAAAACGCCAAATATAAGTGACAAGAACACGAATAAACGATAAGATCATTCATTGATTACGGAGTTTTTATGCCACCAAGTCTTAAGCTACCAGAAATAGATGACAACCCAATTCTATTGGCTGAAACACGGTCAAATAAGATCAATTCATTTATTGAAAACCTGCCTTATGGCGACCCAATTAGCGCGAGTTCTGCTTTAATTGAAGAATTACGAATTCTTAATAGCCAAAAAGTCACCTTTTCTAATAGAGTTAACGCACTCGAAATTTACCGTAAATCAGCCATACAAGTTCATACCGCTTTATTACCGCATTATAGTAATGCTAGTTTACCTATCTCAAAGAATGACATGGGTTTTTCTAGTGCCGCAGAGCTAATGTGGCAAGAGCTAGCTTATGGCTACAAACTTGCTCTAGTCGATTTACAAAATAAAATCATCAATTTAAATATTGATAAATCTACTGCGCTCACAGTACAGCGTGCAATTCATGCACTTAAAGAAATCGTGTTTATCAAGTTTATTACTTATCGAACACCACCCGCTATCCTATGGGCTGAAATACATCAGCTTTATTATTGCGCAGTAAAGCAATCGGCTGAATCGCTGGTTGTTACTGAAATGCTACCAAAAGCTAAGGAAAGCACAGTCAATAAAATATATACGCAAGTTTTATTGTTGTCTCTAGCAAACCCACACCGCCTGTCTAATTTAGATATTGTAAAAACAGATGCTTATTTAACAAGCATCTCAGATCAAGCAGAGCTAAGAGGCCTCGGCTTTGTAGAAAGTGCAAATGGGGTATTTTTAGTCGAACTTGATAGCGATAAACCACCCACTAGTTATGCTAAAAATAGAACATCTCCTAAAATTGAAACAGATATCTTGTTAGTAACCATTAAGGTAGCTAGACGTATTGATACCCATTTAAAACTATTAAAAGACGGCGTTGTACCAAATGATGGCAGCCTACCAAGTAATGCAATAATAGATCGATACGAAGATCTTCTTTCACACCTCATCATGCATTTTGGACAATCACCACTGAGAGTATTCACCAGAACGCATCAACCAGACGGCATAGAACTAGGTATTGGTATAGACGAAGCACATTATTTTATTCCTAAAATTGGTTATGACTTCAAAGACTTAGCGGGACATAATGCGTCAACTAAGCCTTCAAGATGGCAAGTGCTAAATACCAGTGCTGGTGGATTTGCATTGCGCAAATTCAACTCATCACAAGTCGCAATATACATAGGTGATATTGCTGCAATAAAAAATAATAAAACTTTATTGTGGGAAATAGGTGTCGTACGTTGGGCAAACATCAATGAACTAAACCAATTAGATGTTGGTGTTGAGTTAATCTCGCCAAGCGGAAAATCAGTCAGCCTTAAAAAAGATAAGTTGCCTATAAAAGGTAAAGCAATACTATTGCCAGAACTTAGCGCTCTAAAACAAATTGCCAGCCTGATTGTGCCAAGAGATGAGTACTCAGTTGACGACACGATAACTATGTTTAAAGACAATGTGCAAATAAAAATAAAAATAACAAAAATGACAGAACGCACAGCAACTTTTGAGCGTTATCAATATCAATTGGTTTAGGCTTACCGAGTTTGCAATGAACAACTTTGGGCTTGCTATACTGTGCTAGTGATATATAATTGCTTACAATTAAAATTACTTGACAGAATCTGTCACACCTAATCCAGTAAGTCGAATGCTAGATTTATTAGCATTTTGCATTCCACTTACGCTTTATAATACAACAAACCGTTGAGGTCACCATGAGCGAAAAAATTACCCATCTTAGCGATGCGAGTTTTGAACAAGAAGTATTACAATCACAGCTGCCAGTTTTAGTTGATTACTGGGCAGAGTGGTGTGGTCCATGCAAGATGATCGCACCTATTTTAGAGGAGATTGCTCTAGAATATGATGGAAAAATGACTGTTGCTAAACTGAATATTGACGACAATCAAGCAACGCCGCCAAAGTTTGGCATCCGCGGCATACCAACTTTAATGCTGTTCAAAAATGGTAATGTTGAAGCAACTAAAGTTGGTGCTTTATCAAAATCTCAACTTATGGCATTTATCGATAGCAATATTTAACTAATCCAAAGCTGTCTTATTTCTAACAATAAGTCAGCCTCTTATCCATTAACACTCCGTAACTCCCATCAAGCGAGCATACTCATGCACTTATCAGACCTTAAGCATTTACCCGTAACCGAACTAGTGGATATGGCTATTGCCGATAAAATCGACAATGCCAGCCGCATGCGAAAACAAGATGTTATTTTTGCTATTCTAAAAAATAAAGCTAAAAATGGGGACAGCATTTTTGGTGACGGAACTTTAGAGGTGTTACCTGATGGGTTTGGTTTTTTACGCTCTGCTGATACATCATACCTAGCAGGACCCGACGATATTTATGTTTCGCCCTCGCAAATTAGACGTTTTAATCTGCATACGGGTGACAGTGTACAAGGTGAAGTCCGTACACCAAAAGATGGAGAACGTTATCTTGCGCTAGTTAAGGTCGCAATGGTAAATGGCGAGGAGCCAGAAAATACTAAACATAAGATTCTATTCGAAAACTTAACCCCTCTTTTTCCAACTGAACCCCTTATTTTAGAGCGTGACATTAAGGCTGAGGAAAATAAGACTAGTCGTGTGATCGATATGATCGCTCCGATAGGCAAAGGCCAACGTGGCTTGTTAGTCGCTAGTCCAAAAAGTGGTAAAACAGTAATGATGCAGAACATTGCACATGCGATTACATCCAATCATCCCGATGTATTGTTAATTGTATTACTGATAGATGAGCGCCCAGAAGAAGTGACTGAAATGACTCGATCTGTCCGTGGTGAAGTTGTAGCATCAACATTTGATGAGCCAGCTACGCGTCATTTACAAGTTGCTGAGATGGTATTAGAAAAAGCAAAAAGATTAGTAGAACACAAAAAAGATGTGGTCATTTTACTTGACTCAATTACCCGCTTAGCCAGAGCCTACAATACAGTCATTCCATCATCGGGCAAAGTATTAACTGGCGGTGTAGATGCCAATGCTCTGCAGAAACCAAAACGTTTCTTTGGTGCAGCACGTAATGTTGAAGAAGGCGGCTCATTGACTATCATTGCTACAGCACTCGTTGATACAGGCTCTCGTATGGACGACGTAATTTACGAAGAGTTTAAAGGCACCGGCAATATGGAAATCCATCTTGATAGACGAATGGCAGAGAAACGCCTATATCCTGCGATTAACGTAAATAAATCAGGCACGCGACGTGAAGAGTTACTCATAGAGAAAGATGTGTTACAAAAAATATGGGTATTACGAAAACTCCTTTATCCAATGGATGATGTCGACGCAATGGAATTCTTACTAGATAAAATTAATGCCACCAAAAATAATGCAGACTTCTTTGATAGCATGCGTCGTGGTGGATAAGGCTGAAATACATTACAAATTAAA
>CAZJUK010000021.1:8732-23623 GCA_964549145.1 uncultured Methylophilaceae bacterium | reverse complement strand
TCCGCCAAGGAATGGCATGGTTTATCTTTTCTGAGGTCATGTTTTTTGCTGGTTTTTTTGGTGCATTATTTTATATCCGTAACTTCGCATTAGGTTGGATTGAGGAAGGTAAAGTTTGGCCAGATTTTGTTGCTGCATGGCCAACTGCTGGACCGGCTGCTGCCGAAACAATTGAGAAATTGGGTGCATGGGGTTTGCCAGCATACAACACATTAATCTTATTGATCTCAGGTGCAACGCTAACTTATGCGCATTGGGGTTTGATGAAAAATAACCGCAAGCAGTTGACTATTGGCTTAATGCTTACTATCGCACTTGGTGTGTTGTTCTTGTATTTACAAGCACATGAATATTCTGAAGCTGCATTTACAATGTCTTCCGGTATATATGGCTCAACGTTCTATATGTTGACTGGTTTTCATGGCTTACATGTAACCATGGGCACCATTATGCTCGCAATAATATTGTTCCGTGTGTTTAAGGGTCATTTTGATTCACATGATCATTTTGGTTTTGAAGCCGTTGCGTGGTATTGGCATTTCGTTGACGTGGTTTGGTTATTGTTGTTTGTATTTATATACATACTCTAACCTTAGTCGGTAATTAAAACGCCACATGGTTTATACCCTGTGGCGTTTGTCATGGAAATGTCGCATTTATAGACATAATATTTATGGCAGTGGTAGTTAAAAGGTCGAACTTAACTTGCTGTAAGTTATCAATTAACTGTTAGGGTGTTTTGTTAATATCAGGACGTATAAGGAACAATGATGAAAAATGAAAATCAGCGTAAAAGAAGCAAAATTATTGGCTGGACCATAGCTGTAATTGCAATAGCTGTCTATATCTTAGCGGTTTATCAAAATGTAGGTAGAGGTGGTTAAGTATGGGTGATCAGCGCAAAAATAACGAAAACAAAAAAATTGCTATTAAGCTTTCATTTATTGTATTTGCTGGCTTACTTTTTGGTTTTGCAATAGCACCGCTATACGATGTTATGTGCAAAGCGATTGGTTTGAATGGGAAAGCAGATACAACCGCAACGGCTGCAGGTAAAAACTTAAAAGTAGATACATCACGTTCGGTTGAAGTGTTATTTACAGGGGATGCAATGCCTGGCCTTGATTGGGGATTTGCGCCGTCCGAGAGTAGTGTAACTGTGCACCCTGGTGAAATTAAACTAACAACTTACACCGCTAAGAATAATGGAAGCGAGAGTGTTATAGGAGTAGCAGTGCCTAGTGTTTCACCAGAAGTAGCTTCGTTATATTTCAAAAAGATTGAGTGCTTTTGTTTTAATCAACAAACGTTAAAGCCAGGAGAAGTGAAAGAAATGCCAATACGTTTTTTTATTAGCCCTGACTTACCTAAAGATATTGGAACAGTTACATTAACATATGCATTTTATAATGCGAGTGAGAAGGTAAGTGGTGCTAGCGGTGGGAATTTAGCCAAAGAGTAACAACCGAAAACATAGAGGTTATGAAGCTTGCACAATGAAGCCAAATCTGAACCCTAGCATTAGTAGTACAAACAGAGAAATTGACAACGCCACACGCCAAGTGAGCGCTTTTACAACCCGCGGATCACTTTTATCGGCTTTCAACATAATAAATAAAGCTGAAAATAAATTAAACCCAATTAGGGCTAACATTGAAATGATGATGACTTTTAATAACACTTTATTTCTCCTGTATTCACTTTGATTATTATGCAGTTTGTATCGTTGGTTTGCAATTGCAATATCTTAAGAACCTACTTCAGCTGGCTTCAAAATTTCTTTCTGACATTGGAACGTATTAATAGGATGAGATGAAATATCAATTTAGGCCTAAAATCAGCATGACAATAGCTGCTATAGCAGCTGCAGCATTATGTGTCGAGCTTGGTAGTTGGCAATATGATAAAGCCCAAGCAAAGCTTGCCTTGCAGCAGCAGTTAGAAATAGGCTTAAATAATAAACCAAGCAACTTACCAATTACCATAGAAGATAAAGAAGACTGGCGTTATAAGCGAGTCACGTTTTCAGGGGTTTATGACACACGATATCAAGTTTTACTTGATAATCAAGTCAACGATAATAGGGTTGGTTACCATGTAATCACACCTGTAAAAGTTGAAGGAATATCGGAAAAATATGTATTAGTGAATAGAGGTTGGATTAAGGGTAATTTAAATAGACAAGTGCCAAAAGTTGACACACCGACAGGATTGCAAGTTTTTCAAGGTGATATATTTTTCCCGCTATCTAAATTCTTTACCTTAGAGTCGCCACAGCCAACTAATGCGGAATGGCAACTGGTATGGCAACATATTGATATGGAAAGATATATTAAGACAGTTCCGTTTGAGGTGCTGCCTTATGTAATAAAGCTAAGCCCTGAAAGCGATGGTGCAGGCTTTGCTAGAAATTGGCCATTACCCTCTGATAGAGTTAATGTGCATTTAGGCTATGCATATCAGTGGTTTGGTTTTGCACTTACACTGCTTGTGATATATATCGTATTAAATGTTAAGAAAGTAAATAAAGGAAACTTGAATTAATGAACGAAGCTAAAGGTTTGGGCGGTAAACAAAAGTTAGGTAAAGGTAGGCAGACATTGTTGATTTTGGCGGTAGTATTTTTATTGCCATTTACAATGGCGGTGATGCTACATTTTTTAGATATCAGGCCAGGTGGTAAAAGCTTTGGAAATCTAATTACGCCACCAATTAGCTTGAAATTCCCATTGTTACAAACCACACAAGGTAAAAACTTTACATTAGAGAACTGGGATAAAAAATGGAGTATTGTTGTGATTGCCGATAATGGTTGCCAGGCAGAATGCCAAGCGACGTTAGATAAACTAAACCGAGTTCACATTTCATTGGCAAAAGAATTTGATCGTGTACAACGTATTTTGTTATTGCCAAACGTGAATCAAAATGATGCAACGCAGGAGATTCAAAACCTATTTTTGGACTTAAACATCTTAATGGGTGAAGATAAAACTACTAAGCAGTTTGTAAGTAACTTCAAAGCTGGTAGTACTCAAACGTCAAGTATCTATTTGGTTGATCCTCTAAATAATTTAATGATGCAATATCCACAAGATGTTTCTCCAAAAGATTTGCGATCTGACTTAGTTAAATTGTTAAAAAACTCATGGGGTGGCTAAGATGTTTAAACGTTTAGCCTTAACCGCAACCGTGATGACTTTATGTGTTGTTGTGCTTGGTGCCTACGTGAGATTGTCGGATGCTGGCTTAGGCTGTCCTGATTGGCCTGGGTGTTATGGTACTTTGACTGTGCCTCAAAGTAGTGAGGCCATTGCTGAAGCAAGTGTTACATACCCAGAGTCCCCTGTAGAGAACGCTAAAGCGTGGAAAGAAATGATTCACCGCTATTTAGCCGGGATTCTCGGTTTGTTTGTACTAGCTATTTTCGTACGAGGCTGGCAGGAACGTAGAACGATAGTAACCTCACCTTGGTTGTCGACAGGCTTGTTAGGGTTGGTTATGCTCCAAGCTGCGCTTGGTATGTGGACAGTTACTATGTTACTGAAGCCTGTCATTGTGACTTTGCATTTAATGGGTGGCATGACAACATTAGCCATACTTACATGGATAGCACACCGTCACTGGGGTGTCTCATCAAACAGCTTTTTACTCTCAGATAATACAAGACTTTTCTTACGTTTAGGGCTTGTTGTGCTGTTTATGCAAATATTCTTGGGCGGATGGACAAGTACAAATTATGCTGCACTTGCTTGCACAGACTTTCCAACCTGTCATGGAGTAATGGTGCCTGAAATGGATTTTGCGAGTGGCTTTCATTGGTTTAGAGAACTAGGTGCAGGCAAAGATGGTAAACCAATGGCTTTAAATGCCTACATAGCGATTCAGTGGATACATCGCTTAGGAGCTTTATTTACCTTTATTTATATAAGCATATTAGGCTTTGTGTTGATACGTCAAACACAACTAAAACTATTAGTAGTCACTCTATTAGTAATATTAGTATTGCAAATAGTGTTAGGCGTGGCTAACTTATTATTGCATCTGCCTTTGCTTTTAGCGGTCGGGCATAACATGGTGGCTGCATTACTATTGGTCACACTGGTTGTGTTAAACTCGAAAGTCACCGAGCTGAGAAAGCCAGTAAGTGCAAATTAAACAGATAGCAAAAGGTTGTTGAATGAGTTTTACATCAGAAATAAGCGCTTTTAGCGCAAAAGCCAGTTTTAGCAGCTTCTTTGCGCTCTGCAAGCCGCGAGTATCAGGCTTAATTGTATTTACTGCAATTATTGGTATGTTTTTAGCTACCCCGAACATGGTCCCACTAGACATATTGCTAGCTGCCACTCTTGGTATCGCAATGGCTTCAGGTTCTGCTGCTGCATTTAATCACTTAATTGAGCAGAAGATTGATGCCAAGATGGCACGTACCAGAAGCCGTCCTTTACCTACTGGACAAATCAACTCTCAACAAACATTTGCATTCGCCACTGTGATGGCTTTAACCGGACTGGCCATACTCTACTATTTTGTTAACCCACTGACTATGTGGCTGACCTTTCTTACTTTTATCGGTTATGCCGTTATTTACACAGTATTTCTAAAACCAGCTACACCACTCAATATTGTTATTGGAGGGTTGTCGGGTGCAATGCCGCCAGCGTTAGGTTGGGCAGCAGTGACGGGCACTGTTTCCGCTGAAGCTTGGATTTTAGTCCTAATAATTTTTGCTTGGACACCACCGCATTTCTGGGCGCTAGCACTATATCGTCGTGAAGAATATGCAAAGTCAGGTCTGCCAATGTTGCCTGTTACGCACGGTGAAATGTATACAAGGTTACATATTTTGCTATATACCATTATTTTAGTCGTGGTTACTTTGATCCCTTTTGCTATGCGGATGAGTGGCTTAATATATCTGGTGTCAGTGATTATTCTTGATATATTGTTTATGCAATACGCAGTCAAACTTTATCGTGAATATTCAGATGAATTAGCTAAGAGTACATTCAAGTATTCAATTTTATATCTCATGCTTCTATTTTTAGCTTTGGTTATTGATCACTACTTCACCATCTTACTTTATTAACATTTTTTATCCATATTCAAAAATCATGGCATTGTTACTACCGATAAATTACTGTTATGTTAAATGATTATTTACTAATATAAAAATATTCATAACGTAATGCCTAAACTCATATGATCATAAAATCATTTAATCAACTTCATTTGAATAATATCCGCGGTGATATTTATGGAGGCATAACTGCAGCGGTTGTTGCACTTCCATTGGCGTTGGCATTTGGTGTTGCTTCAGGGGCTGGTGCAATTGCAGGTTTGTACGGTGCAATTATAGTCGGCTTATTTGCTGCATTATTTGGTGGAACACCATCTCAAGTTTCTGGGCCTACTGGCCCAATGACTGTAGTCATGACAGCAGTCATTGCGGAATACATGGCGATGGATCCTGAGTCTGGTTTGGCAATCGCATTCACAGTGGTGATCTTCGGTGGTCTCATTCAAATTGCGATGGGTTTGCTTAAATTAGGCCGTTTTATCAGCTTAATACCATTCCCAGTGTTATCCGGTTTTATGAGTGGAATTGGTTTTATCATTATTATTTTGCAACTTGCTCCCCTGGTTGGATATGACACAGTAAAAGGTGGCATCTTAAGTGCATTTTTAAATTTACCCAATGTATATGCCTACCCCATTATTGATGCTGCAGTTTTAGGTATTGTTACACTAATGATTGTATATATGTGGCCAGCAAAACTTAATAAATTATTCCCATCGCCACTACTTGCATTGATTGTTGGCACAGTACTTTATCTATTATTCTTTCAGGATGGGCAAGCAAAAATCCTTGGTGAGATACCAACAGGTATCCCAGGCTTACATATGCCTGTATTCACATCCGTATTGTTGGCAGATATGCTTAAATCGGCATTTGTATTGGCGATGCTCGGTGCAATCGATTCCTTATTAACTTCATTGGTTGCAGATAATATTACCCGCTCGCATCATGATTCTGATCGCGAGCTTATCGGTCAAGGAGTAGGTAATACGATAGCAGGTTTCTTTTGGGGGCTTCCTGGTGCAGGTGCCACAATGCGCACCGTGGTTAATATTCGAGCAGGTGGATTGACCCCTATCTCAGGCGCTCTGCACTCCTTAGTTTTGTTGGCAGTGGTATTAGGTGCTAGCCCTTTAGCTGAAAATATCCCACATGCGGTGTTAGCTGGAATTTTGATCAAAGTTGGTGTGGATATTATAGATTGGGATTTTCTGAAACGATTAAAATCCACACCACAAGTTGATGTGATTATTATGATTGTTGTGTTACTAATGACAGTGTTTGTTGATCTAATTACTGCAGTTGCTGCAGGGGTGGTTGTATCAAGTTTAATTCTTGTACAACGTTTAAGTAATTTACAACTTGATAAAATCAATGTAATTTCAGCGCTTAAAGAAGAGCATCCTTTATCTAAAGAAGAGGCTTCTTTACTCACTGGCTTAAAAGGCAAGGCCACTTTATTCCATTTATCAGGTCCTATTAGCTTTGGTGCCGCTAAAGGGATGTCAAAAAAACTAGATCATATTGATGATTATAAAGTCTTACTATTAGACTTTTCAGATGTGGATTTTATCGATACGACTTCTAGTAAAGCAGTAGAAGATATTATCCAGAATCATGTGGACTCTGACCGTGATGTTTATCTCATCGGTTTTGATGAAAATATTTTTGATTTGATGCTTAGGCTTAATATTCTAGCGCCGTTGGAAAAAACTCAGGCGTTTACGACCCGGTTAGAGGCGTTGCGCGCAGCACATTTGAAACATGTGCAAAACACATAAATATGATCTTTAAAAATAAACACTAAGTTAACGATGTTAAGGCAATATAGTTTGAGTAATATGGAAATTGTTTGGTGCGCCCGGCGGGAGTCGAACCCACGACCTTTGGTTTCGGAAACCAACACTCTATCCAACTGAGCTACGAGCGCTAAGGCCGGATTATAACAAACAGGTGCCAGCTTGTGTTTTTGCTTTGTAACTTCTATTTGCAACGCGGTCTTGCTGGTATAATTATTTTTTATTTAATTAATTAGGTTAATGACATCATGAGTCAGGCATCAGAAGTAAGTTTTATTCAAAAAGCAGTTATTTTCTTAGGTGGGATTATTGGCCCAATTTTTATTGTATATACATTTGTACAAGATCCAGAGCCTGTTCAAGTTGTTAAAGTTGATGATGCTGCTATTGTTGAACGTATCAAACCATTAGCTGTGGTTGAAGTAGCTGCCGAAGCTGATGCAGCAGTTGAAAGAAATGGTGAAGAGGTCGTTGCCTTAGCTTGTGCAGCTTGTCATGCATCAGGTGTATTAAACTCTCCAAAAATTGGTGATGCAGGTGCTTGGGTGCCACGTATTGCGCAGGGCTATGAGACTTTGGTGAAGCATGCAGTAGAAGGCATTCGTACTATGCCTGCTCGTGGTGGTAATCCAGATTTAACAGATATTGAAGTAGCTAAAGCTGTTGTCCATATGGCTAACCAGTCTGGTGCAAGTTTTGATGAGCCTGCAGCTAACTAGTTAAATGGCTCTGCACCATTAAAGTAAATACTGATGGCAACTTATGCAATTGGTGATATACAAGGTTGTTACCATGCATTTCAAGATTTACTAGCGCGTTTGAATTTCAATAGTAATGTTGATCAGCTATGGCTGGTTGGCGATATTATTAACCGCGGTAGTGGATCACTTGAGGTCTTGCGTTGGTGTTATGCACATCAAGACCATATTCAAATTGTTTTAGGTAATCATGATTTACATGCCTTAGTCGTTGCGCATGGCATTCGACGGGCAAATAAAAGAGATACTTTACAAAGTATTTTCGAAGCAAAAGACTCATCTGATTTACTTAATTGGTTAAGGCATCAGCCTTTGATGTTTGCAAATGAGCAGTATGTGATGGTGCATGCTGGTTTAATGCCTCAATGGCACCTAAAGGAAGCGTTAATTTATGCGAAAGAAGTCGAGCATGCGTTGCAATCTGATGCTTATGTAGACTTTTTAACGCATATGTATGGCAATACCCCTAATGTTTGGCAAGACAAGCTGGCTGGCTACGATAGGTTGCGTGTCATTACTAACAGCATGACGCGTATGCGTGCTTGTACTGCAGCAGGTGTGATGGATTTTGAGTTTAAAGGCGAGCTAAAAGATATGCCAGCAGAGTATATGCCATGGTTTGATGTGCCAACCAGAAAAACAAGCGCAGCTAGAGTAGTTTGTGGGCACTGGTCAGCGTTAGGCTTGCATCAGCGTGACAATGTTTATGCTTTAGATACTGGTTGTCTGTGGGGTGGAATGCTGACCGCAATGTGTTTAGAAAATACAGCGATTACCCAAGTACCTTCAAACATAAAAGATACTCCTTTGACGCTTCGATCTTAAAAGATAATTATTAACTGTATGTACTCAAAAGCCAAGTTGTTTGCTGATGGCTTCAAACGTTGCTTTTGTTAAAGATTGTCTGGTCAAGTCTTTCGTCTCAATAGAGGCTAAAAAGTGTAATTCAATTACAGGTTGTTTTTGTTTAAGAATATTACTCATGCATTCTAGCATTGTGGTTTCACCTGCATAGGCCATTTTCGTATTAATACCACCGTTAGCTAATGGGTAACGAATAGCAATTGGGTAAATAGTGGCTTTGGCATTGATTGCTGCTTGCATAATGCTGCTTTTAAAAGGAGCAATTGTCGTTCCATCTGTGGTTGTGCCTTCAGGGAAAAATCCAATATTATCACCAGCTTCTAATATCGTTGTCGTTGTTTCTACAATACGTACTGCATCTTTTCTACTACTTCTATTGATGAATATAGTGCCAGATTTTTTGGCAAGATAACCGAAAACTGGCCAGTTACTAATATCAGATTTTGCAATAAAACGCAGTGGGATAATGCTATTAAGCGCATGAATATCTGACCATGTAATGTGATTGGCTATAAACATACCGCAAGCTAGATTCTCTTCTGGAAGTTTTCCAGATGTGTTTACTTGAATATTGAAATGTTTAATTAGACGCCTACACCACCATTTTGTCAGACTTAACTCGCTACGTTTGCTGGCAAAAGGCAAGACTGTGGTGGCGATGACAACGCCAGCTAGCGTATGAAGCAATATACGGCACAGACGATATAATAATATGAAAAAGTTTGTTGTTTTCAACAGTTATTTTAAGAAATGCGTAGCATATCTTTTATTGATTTTAGATAGTGATAACATTACCAGTATATCTGCTGTATTGAAATAGCTAACCCATGCTGGTTCGCTGCAAATTTTTGCACCTAATCTAAGATAGCCTTTTATTAACGGTGGACATACTACTTGAATATCATTTCTTAATGCATTTATCGGTAACGGAATGTGTGGGAAAGCGTGATACTCAGCATCACACATATGTTCGTCCTTAAGCTTGTAATACAGAGATGCTGCACTGTGCCCACCATCTAGCATTGGGATGCTTGCGCAACCTATCATGTGTTCGTAGTGATGCATTTCCATATATTTTGCCAATCCTGCCCATAGCATTGCAATGGTCCCGCCATGTCTATAGTTACGATGGACACAAGCCCGGCCCACTTCAACTGTATTATCTAGCAGGTGGTTAATACGGGTTAAATCAAATTCTCCTGAGGAGTAAAAGCCACCTGCTTCATTTGCTTGGCTAGGACTAAGAATTCGATAAGTGCCAATGACTTGTTGTGTCAAGATATCACGTACTAAAAGATGGTCACAATATTCATCAAAGCCATCAATATCTAACCCATCATTACTAGTTAGTTGTGCGCCCATTTCTTCGGAAAATACTTTATATCGTAGACGTTGTGCTTCTGCAATTTCAATTGGGTTGCGTGCTAAAGATAACTGCAAGCTAGGTTTGTTACGAAAAGACCACTGAGGATGTGTGTAAGATTGGTTGCTCAGCTGACGACTTAATTGCAAGCCTTGGTATTTTTGATTGCCTACGGATTGTGGCTTAGTTTGTTTTAGTAACATATCATTTCCCTGTTTTTGATAGGACAAATGGTATGTGGCTTAAATGAATGCCATATTACTAATTGATTATGTTTTTATGAAGAATATAAACAATATGGCGATTAGTGAGTAACACGAGAAGTGTTGCCATTTTCTACAATACGCACTCTTTCACCAGGATTAAACGCTTCATCTGCTTCTTGTACAATAGCAATTAATGGACCACTATCTAGTTTGACGGTGATTTCTAAAGCATTTTTACGCGTCACTCCTTCTTCTACCGCTGAACCTGCAAGACCGCCCACAACAGCGCCAAGAACGGCTGTAATTTTACTGCCAGCTCCACTACCAACTTGCCCACCGGCGATACCACCAACTGCACCACGGCCACTGCACCAACGGGCGATTTGGTGCCTTCTAATCTCACGTTACGTTCACTTTCTACGATACCAGCTCTTACAGTCTGTACTTTACGTGCATCATCTCGTGTGTAAACGCTACCAGAATTTGAACTTGCACAGGCAATTATAAAAAATGATAAGGTTGTAATTATGATTAATTATGATTAATTATGTAAATTTCATCATATTTCCTTTATTTAATCTAGGATGCTTCTTCTTCCGCTACTTGTTTTAAAAGTGCTTGACTATAAATATTTTCAATTCCTTCACGTGTCATTTTGTGGTTTTGACCGCCACGGCTACCGATCTTAATTGAACCCATAGTGGAAGCAAGCCTCCCACATGTTGGCCAATCCCATTTTCTTACAATGCCATATAATAAACCTGCACGGTAAGCATCGCCACAACCTGTTGGGTCGACGATATTGTCAGTTTTAACGCAGGGCACCATAATACGTTGACCCTCTGTGTAGATGTGTGAACCGTTTGCGCCTAATGTAACAATTAAAGCTTCTAGTTTCGTCGCTATTTGTTGTAGCGACATCCCCGTTTTATCCTGCAATACTTGCGCCTCATAGTCATTGACTGCTAGGTAGGTTGCCATTTCAATAAATTGTATTAACTCTTCACCATTGAACATAGGTAGGCCTTGCCCAGGATCAAATATAAATGGAATCTTGGCATCAAAGCATTCTTGCGCATGTTGGAACATACCATCACGCCCATCTGGAGCAATAATTGCAATGGCAATATTTTTTGCATCTTTAACACTATTTTGATGCGACTCAACCATCGCACCAGGATGAAATGCAGTGATTTGATTATCATCTAAATCAGTCGTAATAAATGCTTGAGCAGTAAAGCTATCAGGAATGGACTTAATATGTTTGCTAGATATATTATTTTTTTCTATCCAACTCGCATAAGGAGCAAAATCGTCACCTACCGTAGCCATAATGAGTGGCTCATCTTCTAGTAGTTTAAGGTTGTAAGCTATGTTACCTGCGGTACCACCAAATTCTCTACGCATTTCAGGCACAAAAAAAGCAACGCTTAGTTTATGAATTTGATCAGGTAAAATATGATTTTCAAATTTATCTTGAAAAACCATAATAGTGTCGTAAGCCATTGAGCCGCAGATTAATGTTTGCATAAAAAGTGATTATTTAATTAAAACACTATTATCTTGTACATGCACTATTGAGTGCAAGCTATAAAGACTTGCAAGCAAGCAGTATTACAAATTAAATGGGTGTTACGTCTAAGTAAGCGGCGGTTATTGTTTAACTGCGCTGTCAATGAGTGTTTTTGCTGCTTTCTTAGCAAATTTAACAGCGCCTGAACCGCGTTTCATTTGCTCGGCTTGTACTGTCCCTTCAAATAAAAGCGAAAGTTGCAAGGCTAGACCTTCAGCATCCGCAATATTTGCTTCAGAGGCGAGTTTAGCAATGTATTGCCTGAACTCACGCGACTGTTTCGAAGAAAGTTGGTGAATGGGGTTTTCTTCATTTGGAAATTCAGCTGACGCTTTAATGAAGCTCATTCCAGAAAAATTAGGTGAAGTAATCCATTCTTCAATAAATTCAAAAAGTTGTTGGATTTTGTCACTTGGGTTTTTACTATTAGCGTTAAGTTTCCCATCTAACCAGCTTTGAAAATCGCTTTGACTTTTTTTGAGTACTTCTAAAATCAAGCCTTCTTTAGTATGGAAGTATTTATAGAGTGTCATTTTAGTTGTGCCAGCAACCGCTACAATTTTGTCTACACCCGTAGAGTTGATGCCTCTAGTAAGAAATAGGTCAGTTGAAACTTCTAAAATTTTATCTTTTAACACAGTCATAAATCGAGTATATCATGACTCATATCTGATGTATAACTATGTATACTTACCTGTAAATTATTATATTGTTAATATTCGTTATTACTATGCAAATAACTGTTTACTTTCTGTAGGAGAGGTATATTGTATACAAACCTGTATAGTATAATTTAATATTTAAGGAGATTGTTATGAAGAATTTAATTGGTATTTCAGCCTTAGCGGCTGCTTTAGTTTTGCCTGCTTGCGCGCACAAGCCGATGCACACTGTTGCAGATTTAAACGTTGTTGAAAAAATCACCATTAATGCACCTGTCGCTGCTGTTTGGGCTAAAGCGCATAATTTCGGTGATTTAGGTGCATGGCATCCTGCGGTTGCTAAAACTGAAATTGTAAATGGCGATAACAACAAACCAGGCGCAGTACGTTTGTTGACGTTGCAAGACGGCGGTACGATTGAAGAAACATTAACTGCATATGATGCGAATAGAAGAACATATAGTTATGTTATTAATAAAGGCGTTCTACCTGTTAGTAATTACGCTTCTACGATTACTGTGAACCCACTAGGAGCCGATGCAACAGAAGTGACTTGGGCAGGTAATTTTAAACGTAAAGATTTAGCAGCTAAACCTGCTGAAAATCAAGACGATGCAACTGCGACGAAGACGATCCAATCGGTGTACCAAGGTGGCTTAGCCAATTTGAAAAAAATCACAGAATAAGTTAATCATGCTCTACAAAAACTAAACTAGCTGGCTAGTTTAGTTTTTTTATTGCTAATTTTTACTCTTTCTGCGGATTACTAGACGTTATGTTGATTTTTTCATTAATGCTGGGGTATAGTTACAGCGTATCTTACTGAGTAGTTCACGTACTAGCGTTTGCTCACTTGGTACAGTAGAAATTTGACCAAGTACAATATTCTCAAAATATACTTTTTTATAAGAGTCTGGCAATTGTAGTGCCTCAATTAATTGGCAATCACCATGTCGCATTTGTTCAATTTGAGCAACAAGTGCCGAAGTGCTTTCTGGGCTAGCTATTAAAGTACTCTTTACAAAGGCAGGCTCAACTACACTCTTGCTTGCTGTTGTGGTTGGTAAGGTGTTTTGTGACCACTGATTCAAAGTCAGCATTACGGTAGCTAGGGTAGCAATACCAAGAAAGCTAGCAGCTATCGCATACGCGGATGATTTGGCGATACGAAACTCTTTTTTGGTATGTGATTTAATCAATGCATCAGCCGCACTTTTAGCATGTTGCAAACCAGAAACATTGTTTCCAAGTAGTTTTTCTTGCGTTGCAGATAATGCCATAAAGTAAAGTTGCGATGCTAATATTTCAGGTTGTGCAGCACCGGCTTTTGCAGCCTCTAAACTTAAAAATGCCTGTATTCTTTTAGGTTCAGCATTAACAAGTATGTTTGATTTAGATTGGGTAAAATAAAATTCTTTTTTTAAGCCTGGAGCATTAGACCAGTCATCTAAAATACTAAAAAAGCTTAGCAAACGCACTTGCGGTGTTTTGCCAGATTTCTTCAACATATGAATTAACCAGTCAGATTCTAAAATATCCATCAAGCTAAATATAAACCTAAAAAGGTTTAACAACAACCAAAATTACAATTGCAAATAACACTAGAACTGGCATCTCATTAAACCACCGATACCAAATGTGACTATGCTTATTTTTACCTGCTTTAAAATTCTTTAACAGCTTCCCGCAATATGCATGGTAAATAATTAAGCCAATGACTAAGCCTAGTTTTGCATGCAGCCAACCGCCAGTAATACCGTAGCCCAGCCAAAGCCATAGCCCGAAAATAATTGCGAGGACGGCTAGTGGCAGCATGAAACGATACAACTTATGTTCCATTAATGTTAAACGTGCGATTGCTTCAGGATTAGTCTCCATTGCATGGTTCACAAAAATCCGTGGTAAGTAAAATAAGCCAGCAAACCAGCTAGTCACAAAAATGATATGAAATGATTTAATCCAAAGCATGCGTTTTATTTTTCTTTATAAATGAGTATTTAATAAAGCTTCTAGTTTTTTAAAATCTAAAGTACCTGTTGTTTTAAGTAAGCGTTTTCCATTTTTGTCAAAAACAAAAGCCGTGGGTGTCACTGAAATATTACCAAACTTTTGTGATATTTCAGCAAAGCCATCATGCATCACTGGGAAAGGTAGTTTTTTTTGGGTCGCATAATTAAATACTTGTGCTGGTGGGTCGTAAGGCATCGCAACTGCAATCAGTTCAAAACCTTGGTTTTTATATTTATTGTAGGTGTTAATTAACTCAGGCATTTCTTCCACACAGCTTTTACAATCAGTCGCCCAGAAATTAACAAGTACAACCTTGCCTTTTAGTGTAGCAGTTTCAATTTTTTTATTTTCAAGGGTAGTGAAGGTGACATTCGGCATTTTACTATCAAGATTCCATAGAAAAAATAAAGCACCAAACAGCAACACGAGAATAATTGATAGAAGTAAATTTTTACTTAGCGTCACGCAAGTCTTCCTTAAAATTAAGCTTAATGATACGCTAAATGATATAATTATTTTTGTTACAGTACCAGCAGTACCAGCAGTACCAGCAGTACCAGCAGTACCAGCAGTACCAGC
>CAZJUK010000021.1:0-8632 GCA_964549145.1 uncultured Methylophilaceae bacterium | reverse complement strand
ACCAGCAGTACCAGCAGTACCAGCAGTACCAGCAGTACCAGCAGTACCAGCAGTAACTATGGAAGCAGTGATTTGGTTTTAATGGATGTGAAACTTTCACTACGTTACAGTGCTCAAATAACTTGTAAAATCAAACTTATGGTTAAACCTTAAGACTTAACCTTAAAAATTCAACCTCAACTGCTTAGATGCCTAAATATACTAATCCTAATCACAGCCTAATTAATGCTTTAAAAGCAATAGTTGGTGCATCGTATGTATTAACCGATACTGCTAAGATTGAGCCTTATAGTAAGGGCTACCGTTTTGGCTCTGGCCCTGCTATGGCAGTCGCTAGACCGGGCACGCTGGTAGAAATATGGCAGCTATTGCAAGCCTGTGTAAAGGCAGATGTAGCAATTATTATGCAAGCTGCAAATACCGGTTTAACTGGTGGGTCAACACCTGATGGCGATCAGTATGATCGGCCAATTATAATTATTAATACGATGCGTATTGATAATATTCAATTAATAGATGATGCTCGGCAAATTATTGGCTTGCCCGGCAGTACTTTATTTGGGCTTGAAGAGGTGTTAGCGCCATTCAGTCGTGAGCCGCACTCGGTGATTGGTTCTTCATGTATTGGCGCATCAATTGTTGGCGGTGTCTGTAACAATTCTGGTGGTGCTTTAGTGCAACGAGGGCCAGCTTATACAGAATTATCATTATTTGCTAAGGTTGATAATAATGGAGAGTTGGCTTTAGTTAATAATTTAGGTATAACCCTAGGCTCAACACCTGAAGAAATTCTAACTAATCTAGAACTAGAGAAATATCAACCTCAGGATATTCAATACCCTGACAAGCTAACTTCAGATAACCAATACCACAAGCGTGTTAGAGAGGTAGATGCCAATACACCATCACGATTTAACAATGATGGTCGACGTTTATATGAGGCTTCTGGCTGTGCTGGTAAATTGGCGGTATTTGCCGTGCGAGTTGATACATTTCCAATTGCTAAAAAAGAACAAGTATTCTATATCGGTACCAATAATGTAGAGGACCTTACCCAATTACGTCGGCATATCCTGTCAAATTTTAAAGCCTTACCTGTTTCAGGCGAATACCTTCATTCTGATGCTTACGATGTTTGTAAGAAATACGGTAAAGATACCTTTCTTGTTATCGATAAGATGGGCTCAAAATATATTCCCAAACTATTCTCTTTGAAAAGGAATGTTGATCGCATCGCCAGTAAGTTTAAATTTGCGCCGAACAAACTGTCTGATCAGGTGATGCAACTTTTAAGTTACTTGTGGCCCAATCACTTACCAAAAAGAATGGAGGCATTTCGCGAACAATATACGCATCATTGGATTTTAGAAATGAATAATGAAGGTGTCGATGAGGCACGGGCATACCTTGATGATTTCTTCAAAACTTCAGGGGGTGCTTATTTTGAATGTACGCCCAAAGAAGGACGGAAAGCAGTCTTGCACCGTTTTGTTTTTGGAGGTGCAGTTGGTCGTTATCACACCTTAAAACGTAAGCAGTTTGGACCAATGATGACGCTGGATGTGGCGCTCCCACGTAATGAGAAGCAATGGCTTGAAGTGTTGCCGCCAGAGATTGATGATCAGCTAGAAGCTAAGTTTTATTGCGGCCACTTATTTTGTCATGTCATGCATCAAAATTATATTGTTAAAAAAGGTGTCGATGCTAAGGAGCTTAAGAAGAAAGTACTAGCTTTCTTTGATGCACGAGGCGCAGAGTATCCAGCAGAGCATAATGTAGGTCACGAATACTTTGCTAAGCAAGATTTAAAAAAATTCTACAAAAAAATAGACCCAACAAATACATTTAATCCGGGCATTGGCAAAACAAGCAAATTGAAACATTGGGCTGAAAATAACGAATAAAACACGCCACTTTACATTTGAAGCCCAATAAAAAAACAGCCTCATAATTATAAAATTGCGAGGCTGTTTTGCAAGTATTGACTTTAGACCCAATGGTTAATTAACAAGTATTGAATTTGTTAATACTAAGCTAGTTAATAAAGCACCCTCAATCTAATAGTGCCTTCCACTTTATTAAGTTGGTCAAAAGCCTGTTGCGAATCAATATCGGCAACGTCTACCACTAAATAGCCAACTTCATCACGTGTAATCATGCTTTGCGCTAGGATGTTAATATTATTCTCAGCGAATAACTTATTTACACTAGATAGCACACCAGGCTGATTAATATGAATGTGTAACAAGCGGTGCGTATTCGGGCGCTGTGGCAAGTTGATTTCAGGGAAGTTAACTGACGAAACTGTTGTGCCGTTCTCAGCAAATTGCACAAACTTATCACCCACCTCTAAACCAATATTTGCTTGTGCTTCGGCTGTTGATCCGCCGATATGTGGCGTTAGAATGACATTATCGAAGCCGCGAAGCGGAGACTCTAGCGGTTCGTCATTTGATTTTGGCTCTTTAGGAAATACATCGATTGCCGCTCCTCGCAATTTGCCATTTGCGATCACTTCTGTAAGGTCCTCGATTTTTACACAAGTACCACGTGCGGCATTGATGAAGATTGAATCAGTTTTCATTTCATTAAATTCAGTTTTAGCCATCATGTTTTTGGTTGATTCCAGCTCTGGCACATGCAATGTCACTACATCTGATTGATTTAGCAATTTTTTTAGTGAGGTAACTTGGGTAGCATTACCAAGCGGTAGCTTGGTGATTGCGTCATAGTAAATTACTTTCATGCCTAAACTCTCAGCTAGGACAGACAGTTGTGAACCAATACTGCCATATCCAACAATACCTAGAGTTTTTCCACGTGCCTCATTAGAGCTTTTAGCAGACTTTGGCCAGCTACCTTTATGTACTTGTCTACTTTTTCCTGGGATACCCCTAAGCAATAAGATTAATTGACCAATGACTAGCTCAGCTACAGAACGAGTGTTTGAATAAGGCGCATTGAAAACAGGTATGCCTTTCATTCTGGCGGTCTCTAAATCAACTTGGTTAGTGCCAATACAGAAGCAACCAATGGCAGCGAGCCTTTCACCTGCATTCAATACATTTTTTGTGAGTTGTGTTCTAGAGCGAATGCCAACAAAACGCGCATCTTTTATTTTTTCAATAAGGGTTTCTTCATCAAGAGCATGCGTAATATATTCGATATTATGGTAGCCAGCTTCATTGAGTGTATCAACAGCATTTTTATGAACACCTTCTAGCAAAAGAAAACGTGTTTCAGATTTTATTTTAGATTGTAATTCCATAGTTTAATAAGCTTAATTTTAGTCTGATGTTTGGATTGGATTGTTTGGTTTAAACAGTTGAATTGATTGTTAATTAGGCGGGCATTTTAACATATACTTTGCCGATTAAGATGGTGAGAAATAGATATAAAAAATTACTAGTAAGACCATAAGAATTGTCTTTTTGCTTAAATCATAATTGACATTTGTTGTGCAATATACTCTGAAGGCTTACGCTTAAAACCACTTTTAGCAAATTGGTGCCAGCTGCCAATAATAAACCGCATCATTAAGTTTGCTTGGCTTTCAGGTAATATTTTCTTGCCAGATTCGGCTATTGTCAATTTTAAACATTGTTTTAATGTTACTTCAATGCGGTCGTGTAATTGATTAATACGTAACTGCAAGTCTTGGTTTTCATTAACTAATGCTTCGCCGATTAATACACGCGTCATGCCAGGATTTTTTTCAGAGAATTTTAACAGCATTGCCATAATCAGATGTGTTTGCTTAGCGCCATCTGTTTCTTCTGTTGTAATTTTATTAATCACACCAAAAATACTGGTTTCGATAAACTCTATCAAGCCTTCAAACATCTGTGCTTTATTAGCAAAGTGACGATAAAGGGCGGCTTCTGAAACGCCTAGTTTTGCTGCAAGAGATGCCGTAGTAATTTTTTCACGTTTTGGGTTTTCTAGCATTTTTGCTAATGTTTCTAAAATTTGTTGTTTGCGCTCGCCTGACATTATTGTTTCCTGAATTTATTAAGTTTTAATTGTTGTTTTGCTTAGAATAATTATACCTTAAGGTGAGTAAGCGCTAACACTTTGCCGAGTCTATAATCCACAAAATTGGGCTTATTTAATTTTTTAGTTACCCAAATAGTTTTCATACCTAAGCGTTTGGCAGTCATCAATGCTGCTAAATTATCTTCTAATAAAATACAATTACTCGCTTTTACGTTTATTGCTTTAAGTAGTGTTTGAAAACCGCGGGCTGAGGGTTTTGCATAAAATTTTGCTGATTCAACACTAAATACAAGTTCAAACATATCTCTGATACCTAGTAAATCAAGCACACGTAGCGCATAGCTCTTTGGCGCATTGGTAAATACTATTTTTCTGCCGTGTAAATGTTGCAACATATATTTAAGTTGTTTGGTTTGAATGACACGTTCTGATAGGTCTAAAAACTTATGTGTTTCATCTAGAAAGTGATAAGGGTCTGTGCCATGATGCCGCATCAAGCCTTTTAGTGTGGCGCCATATGCTATCCAGTAATGCTTACGCAGTGCATGAGCATCATCTTCATTTAAATCTAGAGAGTTTTGAATATATTGCGTCATTGCTTGATTCATTACGGGGAAGATGTGCGCCGAAGCGTTGTGTAAGGTATCGTCAAGATCGAAAAGCCAAACCTTAGACATAAGCTAACGACTTTAAACGAAAATATGCATAGGCTTCCGGTAATAAAAACTGCGAAATATGATGCACTTAATATTCGGCTTTATTAACTTTAGATTTAATTAGTTTTTAGCTTTAATTAACGTCCCGACGCCTTCATCGGTCAACACTTCCAATAACAGTGCATGCTCAACTCTACCATCGATAATATGCACAGCGTTAACCCCGCTTCTTGCTGCTTCTAAAGCAGAGCTAATTTTAGGTAACATTCCACCAGATAATGTTCCGTCTGCAACCATTGCATCAATTTCTTTCGGGGTTAACCCAGTGAGTAATTCGCCTTGTTTATCTAACACACCAGAGGTGTTAGTTAGCAATACAAGCTTTTCTGCTTTTAGAATTTCAGCTAACTTCCCTGCCACAACATCAGCATTAATGTTGTAAATTTCACCATCTTTGCCTACGCCTATTGGGGCAACGACAGGAATAAAATCATCTGTGTCTAAAAAATTGATAATGCTAGGATCAATCGCAATGATTTCACCCACCTGGCCAACATCAATCATTTTGCTGGAGTCTGATAAATCTTCCATCAATAATTTCTTAGCATGAATAAAATTACCATCTTGTCCAGTCAAGCCTACTGCTTTGCCACCATGCTGGTTTATTAAGTTTACAATTTCTTTGTTTACTTTGCCGCCTAATACCATGCCTACTATATTCATAGTTTCTGCATCAGTAACCCGCATGCCTTGGATGAACTCACCTTTTTTGCCAATTTTATCCAGCATTTCGTTTATTTGAGGGCCGCCGCCATGCACAATCACTGGGTTCATGCCCACCAACTTTAGTAATACGACGTCTGTAGCAAAACTTTCTTTCAAGTGCTCCTCGGTCATGGCGTTGCCGCCATATTTAATGACAATTGTTTTATTAAAAAAGCGCTTAATATAAGGCAAAGCTTCAGAGATGGTTTGCGCTTTTTTGGCTGCTAATTTATCGTTTAACATAATGTTGATTTCACTAAAATTATCGTTTAATTTCTAATAGTTGGAATTGTAACTAAAAAATGCTGAATAGTTTTTTATAAATGCCATATTAAAGTTTTTTCACATACACTTTAGACCTTCTTTGTAAATTATAAAGTTTCTGTTTTGATTGTGGTAATTTTTCTAATGGCAGTAAGCTAAAGCCACGTTCTAAAAACCAATGTTCAGTGCGTGTAGTCAAGCAAAATAATTGTTTGAAGCCTAATTTTTTTGCTTGTTGTTGGCAATAACTAAATAGCTTATCACCGCGGCCCTTACCCCTATAAATAGGATCAATTGCCAAGCAAGCAAGCTCAGCCATTTTGTCTTCAATATAAGGATAAAGCGCAGCACAGCCAATAGCTGTATTATCATGCTCCATTACGTAAAAGTGTTCAATTTCCATTTCAATACGCTCGCGTTCGCGACGTACTAAAATGCCTTCTTGTTCAAGCGGTTCGATTAGTTTTAATAAATTGCCTACATCTTCAATAGTAGCTTGCCGTATTGATTCAAGGGGTCGCTCAGTCACCATAGTGCCTATGCCGCCATGCGAAAATAGTTCTTGAATAATTGCACCATCAATATGACGGCTGATCAAATGGGTACGGGCAACGCCTTCTTCACAGGCTTTAATCGCTGCTGGTAAGTAATAATTGACGTCTTCAGAGAAATGTAAGGGCGCAGTATTATCTTCTACATTCTTGAGTAAATGCTTTGCTTTATTTGTCGTCATTTCTCGTAAGAGCTCACCGCGCAAATTATGCACACCTGCCGAGTCTGTTAGGAAAATAAGCTTTTCAGCACCCAATGCAATCGCGGCACTGGTGGCTACGTTTTCTAATGTTAAATTAAATATTTCACCTGTTGGTGAATAACCTATCGGTGATAACAACACTAATTCGTTATCGTCCAAACGTTTGTGAATGCCAATTGCATCAACTTTACGTACTTCACCCGTGTGTTGTAAATCAAACCCATCGATAACACCTAAAGGTTTTGCAGTCACAAAGTTACCACTCGCCACGCGCATATTTGCGCCCGCCATGGGCGAGTTTGCAATTCCCATAGATAGTAACGACTCTATTTCTACGCGTACTGCTCCATTGGCCTCTTTTACGGCTTCCATCGCTGCGCTATCAGTAATGCGTAAACCATCATGCAATGCAGAAGTGAGATTATCGCGTTTAAGTCTATGTTCAATCTGTGGCCTAACCCCATGCACAAGCACTAAGTTCACACCTAAACTGGTTAATAGATTCAAGTCGTGTGATAAAGCAATAAACTGCTGCTCGCTGACCACTTCACCGCCAAAAGCAATAACAAAAGTGTTGCCGCCAAAGGAGTGAATATAAGGTGCAGCAGAACGAAACCAATGTACAAAATCTACTGGGTTAGGTGTTTCTTGTTGTAGGGATAAGTTGATGAGTAATGGCGTGCTGTTGGCATCACTCTCGGCAAAAAGGCTAGCTGGTGTCGTGCCTATCGCCATGGCTATTTTACGAATTTGCGCTTCAGAAATACCAAGTTCCCCACGCTCAATACGTGACAGGTTGCCTGCATCCGAGTCAATTGCTTGCGCGAGCGTTTCTAGTGTAATTTTTAAAGCCTGACGGCGATTGCGTATGATGCTTCCAATAGACATAAAGGTATTTTATATATTTATGTAAATAATGCAAATTTTTAATAAAATTTTGTAAAAATAGCAATTTAATTGATTTGTCATGCTTATTAGTCACTAATAGTGAAGCTTGGTATGGTTGAATATTAACTAGAATGGAATTACAATTAATCGCACTTCAATTTTTGATAAAGTGGGTATTTTGGGAAATTTTTATGCGATATTTAATTCAACTTCTAGTCTCATTTCTATTTGTTTCAACTGTGTTTGCTGAACAAAGCGAACCGGGGTCTGAGCAAGAGTATGCTATTCATGGACCGCATCATCTTTCCATGTTGTTGGGTAATACTCATGAGGGCGGGGGGGGTGACAGCTTCACTGCAGGGATAGACTATGAATACAGGGTAAATGAACTACTAGGCGTCGGTGCCATAATGGAAAGAGCTTATGGAGAATTGAATGCAACTACCATGTTAGCTGTGGCTGATATTCATTTCCAGAATGGTTTGATTATGCAGGTGGGTCCAGGCTTTGAGCGTAAAGATGATGACAACGTATTTGTTACTCGATTAGGGGTGTTGTATGAATTTGAAGTGGAGAATTTGACCTTTTCACCTCAGTTGCATTGGGACTATCATGAAGGCGAACCTAACGCTGTTATAGCAGGAATCGGGCTAGGTTTTTCATTTTAAGTTGGGCTGAGGTTGGCGCGGCATTATTTAACTGTTATTAATGTTTCGACATTTTGGTCTTTTAACACTTTGAACAAAAGAGTATATTCTACTCACTCATTAATATACCCACGCTGTTGAAGTTATTTTTGGCTGCACCGAGTGAGTAATCTTTGTAATATTCCTTCCGAGATGGGCTTTCTAATTACAACAAACTCCCTATATTTAGATATTTTTACTTCAGATGCTTACAATTCACCACGCTCAATACGTGCTAAATTAGCTGGATCAAAAACAATGTGATGTGCGAATATTGATAAGGTAATATTTGCAATTTAACATTAATTATTAAATCCACATTTCTTGTAACAATAAATTTTTAAAAAACAATGGTTCAAAATAGGGCGTATGCATCATTTTGATGCACTATTTTAGTCGTTGGGTAACATGTTGATGTACTTTAGGCTCTGAAAGCCTTGTCATTGTTTGCTTTATGTACAGTTTCGTAAATTGGTTCGAATATTGCTAATACACATAGCTAGACGATGATTCGAATGTATATATTGCACCATTTATTCGATGAGAATCAAATCATTATGAATTCGTAAATTATTAGACTGAATTATTAGATAAGGGGAAATTAAATGAGTGGAAATGAATCT
>CAZJUK010000020.1:0-23812 GCA_964549145.1 uncultured Methylophilaceae bacterium | reverse complement strand
TTCACGGTTGGTTTTTACGGAAAAGCTAGGCAAGGGGTTTGCATTTCAACGTGGGGGCAGTGATATTAAATTACGCATTAAATATAGAGAAGGTGGTGAGCGTTTTAAACCAGATTTGTTACGACCAAGTCGCACCTTGAAATATATTTTACAAGCCTGTCATATGCCGCCATGGCAACGTGAAAGTTTGCCACTTATTTTCATGGATGAAACCCTAGTGATTGTGCCTAATATTGGTGTAGGTTCGGCTTTTAAAGCCAAAGAAGATGAGCTTGGGTTAGAGGTAACTTGGTCAATAGCTTAATAACTTTAAGCTATTGAATTTTTAGTTGCTTATTTGTTATTGGTCAAGGATATCGTCAATCAAGTAATTGTTGTAATGCGCGCCATATATTTTCTAACACTTTGGGTTGCGCTTCAGCTTTTGGATGCAATCCATCATCTTGCATTAAGTCACGATTACCTGCGATACCTTCTAGTAAAAAGGGGACAAGCTGAGCATTGTATTTGCTAGCTAGTGTTGAAAATAGTATATTAAAATTTTTGGTATATTGAATGCCATAATTTGGTGGAATTTTCATTCCAATAATCAAAATTTTCGCTTTTGCATTACTCGAGGTAGTGAGTATTTTAGTAAGATTAATTTCAATTTGGTTTAAACTTAAGCCACGTAAGCCATCATTGCCACCCAGCTCTACTATAATGATATTAGGCTGGTGTTGGTTTATTGCTTGATCAATTCTGTTTGCTCCGCCGATAGTTGTTTCACCGCTAACGCTAGCATTAATGACAATGGCATTGTAATTTTCATGTTTGAGTTTTCCTTCTAATAACTTTACCCAGCCCAATTCTTTTTGCATACCATAACTAGCGGATAGACTATCACCAAATACAAGAATCTTTTGTTGTGCAAGTATTTGTTGTGAAAATAAAGTTGCAGCAACTAAAACCATTAAAATAAGACTAACTTTAAATAAATGTTTAATAAGATAAATAATCAATATGTCGCTTTCAAATAATAATACTGTTCAATCACCCACAAGTAATGCAACGCATAAGGATGTGAGCAAGGGGACACGCGAAGTTATTTTAGCTGAAAATTTAAATAAATGTGTTGGTCAATCACCAAATACTATCCATATATTACGCAATTTGCATTTGAAAATTGATAGTGGTGAAACTGTCGCTATTATTGGTAGTTCAGGTTGTGGTAAATCGACCTTATTAGGTATTTTAGCTGGTTTGGATTTGCCAACGGATGGAGTTGTCAACATTGAGAGCCAACATTTTAGCCAACTCGATGAAGATGACCGCGCAGCAATTCGTGGAAGACGAATGGGGTTTGTTTTTCAATCTTTTCAACTTTTACAAACAATGACAGCATTAGAAAATGTGATGATCCCCTTACAATTAGCACACGTGAACAATGCTAAACAAATAGCATTAACCGCATTAGCACAAGTGGGCTTAAGCGAGCGTGCACAACATTACCCAAAGCAGTTGTCAGGTGGTGAGCAGCAACGAGTTGCCATTGCGCGTGCTTTTGCACCCAAACCAGCCATTTTATTTGCTGATGAGCCTACGGGTAACTTAGATGCTGAGACTGGTAAGCAAATTATTGACTTGCTATTTTCACTTAATAAGCAATTACAAACGACTCTAGTGCTGGTCACTCACGATAATCAGCTAGCTAAGCGATGTCAGCGCGCTTTGTTGTTGAAAGATGGCCAATTACACAGTGGACTATTAGAAGATAAAGCGTTGTGATGTTTAATAGGATGCAAATCAGCTTAGCTTGGCAGCAATTGATTGCACAATGGCGTGCTGGTGATGTGCGTGTGTTGTTATTAGCACTCATTGTTTCTGTAGCTGCTATTACTTCAGTCAGTTTTTTTACCCATCGCATTGCACAGCACTTAAATAGCCAAGCCGCACTAATGCTGGGTGGGGATATGGTGATGCTGGCGGATCATCCCATCCCTAGCACTGTAATAGACCAAGCAGAGCTGTTTGGGCTGAATACAACAATAACAGCTGAATTTCCTAGCATGGTGATTAAAGGGGAGAAAAGCCAGCTAGCTGAAATAAAAGCGCTTCACCAAGGGTTTCCATTGAGAGGTAGTCTTTACGTCAAGTTAGGTATTGATGATGAAGCTAAGATACTAAAAACCATTCCTAGGGCGGGAGAGGTTTGGATTGCACCAAGATTGGTTAATCTGCTTGCTATAGATATTGGTGATCTAATAAAAGTAGGAGAAGCGACATTTAAGGTGGCTGGTATTTTAGTGAACGAACCTTCGCGTGGCGGCGATATGTTTAGCTTTGCCCCAAGATTGATGATGAATGCAAATGACTTAGAAAAAACTGGTTTGATTCAATTTGGTAGCAGAGTGAAATATCAATTATTAGTAGCTGGCGATATAAATAAAGTAAATCAATTTAAAGTCATGATTGCGCCACAATTACAACGCGGTGAACGAGTTCAGGATTTAAAAACTGCAAGACCAGAAATAAGAAGTGCATTGGATAAGGCGGAAATATTTCTAGGTTTAGCAGCTTTGGTTAGTGTGATTTTGTCTGTTACAGCGATGTTGCTAGCTAGCGAGCCTTATGTGGCAAGAAATATTGATAACGCAGCATTGTTACGTTGCTTTGGTGCAAGTAAAAGTTTTATTCAGAACCTATTGCTATGGCAATGCGGGTTTATCGCATTATTGGGTGCCATCATTGGTTCTGCACTAGGTTTTGTTCTACAGGAAGGGTTGGCATATTTTGCAGGTAGTTTATTTTTAGAGCAATTACCAGCACCTAATATGCAGCCAGTATTTATTGGGTTCGCAGTGAGCTTCTCTACACTTTTTGCACTCATGATACCTAATATTAATGCGATTAAACACAGCCCTGTTATACATATTTTGCGCCGAGAACTAACCGTCAATATGGCAAATATGGCATTGCGGTTTATACCAGGCTTTGTATTAATTGCTATGTTGATATTATTATTAGCACAATCGATAAAATTAGCGATTGCAGTGATATTAAGCTTTTTAATTGTCGTCTTGGTATGCGGTGTTTTTGCCTATTTATTTGCTAGCTTACTATATCAAGTATCGCATCATAATAAAGTAGGAAATGGTGCATCGTTTAATATGATTAAGCTCGGCTTTGCTAACTTGAAACGTAAGCAAGTTCTTACGACTGTGCAAGTGGTTGGTTTTAGTTTAAGCGCAATGGTATTAATTTTATTATCAATCGTTAAAACAGACCTACTTAATAACTGGCAAGCTTCATTACCGCTAGATGCGCCTAATCGTTTTATGATTAATATTCAACCAGACCAAGTATCACAGGTGAAAGACTTAGTGCAAAAAATGGAAGTTGAAAAGCCCGAATTGTTTCCAATGATTAGAGGGCGTCTAATCGCTAAGAATGGACAGGAAGTTTCTGCTGATTCTTATAATAATGAGCGTGCAAGGCGGTTAATTACGCGAGAATTTAATTTGTCTATGGCAGGTGAATTGCAAAGCGATAATCGGTTAATTGAAGGGGTGTGGTGGGGGCCTGAGAATGTAAAAGAACCAATCGTCTCAATTGAGCAAGATATCGCCAAAACCTTAGATATTAAATTAGGCGATCAGCTCACTTATGAAATTGCAGGAAGAAAAATTGTGCTGACTGTAGCAAGTATTCGTTTAGTTGATTGGGATAGTATGCGAGCTAATTTTTTCGCGCTTACACCGCCTAAAACGTTACAAGATTTCCCTACCAGTTTTATGACGGCCTTATATCTTGCTAAAGACAAAGAGCAAAGCCTCAATCAATTTTCACAGGCTTTGCCAAATGTCACTGTCATCGATATCGCAAGCATTATGGAGCAAGTGCGCGGCATTATGAATAAAATGACTTTGGCTGTTGCTTATGTTTTTGGGTTATGTGTGGTTGCAGGTTTAGTCGTGCTGTATGCTGCTTTAATTGCAACGCGCGCAACGCGCATACGCGAGGCATCTTTGTTACGTGTATTTGGCGCATCCAGAAAGCAAGTAGGATTGACCATGCTAACAGAGTATTTTGGCATTGCGTTACTGGCAGCGATGGTTGCAGTTTTGATAGCTAATGCGCTTGCATTTTATGTCAGTACTTATTTATTAGATATTACTTTTAATTTAAATATTGCTTTAAATGTTAGTGCGCTGCTAACAGCCGTTACATTAATTCCATTGGCTGCTTGGTTAGTGATTCGCCAATATTTAAATATATCTCCAAAGCAACTTCTAAATAGTATTTAAACATTAACTGGTTGCTTTAAACCTAATAGAAGGTTGATAACAGCCATGTTCTGACCTAGAATAGAAGGGTTATTATTCTTACTTTCTGTTAGTAATTGATTATTAAGTGTTTTATATCTAATCTAATAGTAGGAATGTTTTTTGCTGTTACTTAAGTTAAGTGCGCTTCTACAATCACTGCATTGGATGAGTGTTAATCAAAAAACTAAAAATAATAATTTATGTTTTTATTAGGAAATTAGGTATGCAAAAAGTATTTCAAAAAAAAATGATCGCATTAGCCGTGGTCGCAACAGGTAGCTTCGCCTCATATGCTGTAGCTGAGGATCAAGAGCTTGTTATTGAAACCGTTGAGGTGATAAGTAACACACCACTAAAAGGTATCGGTTTATCAAAAGACGTTATCCCAGCCAATATTCAAACGATTGAAGCAGAAGAGATTGAAAAACAAAATAATCTTTCGATTGCTGATGTATTGAAAACAGGTATTGCGGGTGTAAATGTTAATGAAGTTCAAAACAACCCATACCAACCTAATGTTAACTATCGAGGATTTACTGCCTCGCCACTATTAGGAACACCGCAAGGCTTGTCAGTATTTGTCGATGGTGTACGCGTGAATGAAGTTTTTGGAGATGTGGTGAGTTGGGATTTGATACCGTTGAATGCAATTTCAAACATCAGTCTTATTCCAGGTTCTAATCCAGTCTTTGGTTTGAATACTTTAGGTGGCGCGCTTTCTGTACAGACTAAAAGTGGCCGTACTGATCCAGGTGGTTCGGTGCAGTTGTTAGGTGGTTCTTGGGGTAGAGTAGCCGCTGAAGCAGAGTTTGGTGCTGTTGCAGAAAATGGTGTCGATTTCTTTATTGCTGCCAACGTGTTTCATGAGGAAGGTTGGCGTGATTTTTCACCGACTGACGTGCGCCAAGTATTTAGTAAAATTGGTTGGCAAGGAGAAAATACTGACGCAAACTTGAGTTTAACTATGGCAGATAACGAGCTTGTAGGTAATGGTTTTGTGCAAAAAGAATTTTTGGAGGCCCAATCATATGATGCAATTAATACCAAGCCAGATTTAACTGATAATGAAATGGTTTTTCTAAACTTTAACTTAAACCACTATTTTAATGATAATACTGTCTTTAGCGGGAATACTTACTATCGTTATGCACGAACTCTGACACTTAATGGTGATGGTAATGATGATATTGACCCTGATGAACCAGGTTTCGCTTTAGCGAATTGTGTGCCAGGCGCAGATGAAGATGATGCTGAAGTTTCATGTAGTGGCGCATTAAATAGAACACGATCAAATCGCGATAGCTACGGCGTTAAGGGACAATTTACCTTCAGTGATGACTTGCTTGGTAAAAAGAATCAGTTAATCATGGGTGGTGGCTATGACCGTGGCAATACCAACTTTTTTCAAAGCGGTGAGTTCGGTACCTTGACTGCAGATCGTGGTGTTGATGGCATAGGTGTTTTTGGTGATGAGGGTGCAGTAGAGCTAACTGCAATAACTCAAACATTCAGTGCTTTTCTAACAGACACTGTTTCACTCACTGATATCTATCATTTAACAATGTCAGCGCGCTACAATTATACAAAAGTAGATAACTCCGACAAGCTAGTGCCATTTGGTGATCCAACTTCTCTTACGGAAAGCTTTACTTTTAATCGTATAAACCCTGCGATTGGCTTGAGTGTGACTCCTAGCAAAGACTTTTCTTACTATGGAAGCTATAACGAAGGTAGTCGCGCACCAACTGCGATTGAATTAGGTTGTGCATTTCAAGATTTAGATGGTGATGGCCTAGGTGACACGCCATGCCGTTTACCTAATGCATTAGCTGGAGACCCACCATTGGACCAAGTAGTATCGAAAACATTCGAGGCTGGTGTGCGTGGCAAGTTAGCTAATAATATTGGTTACACAGCAAGTATTTATCGTGCGAAAAACTTTGACGATATTCAATTTATTTCTTCAAGACCAAATTCTGGCGCAGGTAATTTTTTAAATGTAGGTGAGACGCTCCGTCAGGGCTTAGATTTAGGGATTAATGGTCAACTTGGTTCTAAATTTAACTGGAATGTAGGCTATAGTTTTGTCCGTGCAACCTATGAATCAGCATTTAAAAGTGCGAGTGAAGTCAACACCAGCGCTGTTAATGATGAGATCCAAGTCTCACCTGGAGACCAACTCCCTGGTATCCCAAATCATCAATTAAAATTTCGTGGTGAATGGCAAGCGACATCAAATTGGATGATAGGTAGCAATGTTTTAGCGTTCTCTGATCAGTATTCTTTTGGTAATGAAAATAATGATCATCAAGGTGAAGGTGCAAAAACTAGTGGTTATGCCATTATGAACCTAGATACACGCTATATAGTTGGCAATAGTGGTTGGGAATTGTTTGGCCGTGTCAATAATGTATTTGATAAAAAGTATTTTAGTGCAGGTTTGTTAGGTGAGACTTTCTTCAATGCACAAGGTGCATTCCAAGGCGGGGATGACGAAAGTGCATTCTTAGTTTCACCAGGTGCACCACTTGCTGGTTGGGTTGGTGCGCGTTATGAATTTGGTGGTAAGAAATAATTAAAACTTTAAAACTAATTGAAGAGAAATTAATTGCTCGCACAAGCTCAAGAACCTAAATCACATCGAATTAATGTTGAAGGTACAAAAATATTAATTATTGAGGACGAAGCGTTATTTGCGCGAGCTGTAGCTAAACGTCTACAAAAAGCAGGTTTCGAATGTGAACATGCTGAAACATTAACTGATGGTCTTAAGTTAGCTAAACAGTTTCAACCTGATTTTGTTTTGCTAGATATGCGTTTGCCAGATGGTAATGGTTTAGATGTTATTAATAATTTCATTTCTAGTAATACTCAAGTTATTGTAATGACTGCGCATGGCGAAGTAAGTGATGCTGTGCAGGCGATTAAGTTAGGGGCCAGTGATTATCTTAAAAAGCCAATCGATTTAGAAGAACTATTACTAATTATTCAAAAAAATGAAAAAAATGTTGAATTAAAAACCAGCTTAGATTATTCACGTCAACGTAATGTGCATGAAAGTGAAGGAGTCACCTTAATAGGCGATAGCCCTGCTATGCAAAGTCTTGATATGCAGATTGCACGTATTGCTCAGCTAGGCCATCTAATGAATGCTATTCCGCCTACAGTGCTCATTAATGGTGAGACTGGAACAGGTAAGGATGTTGCTGCACGTTTGTTACATTCATCTTGTGCCAATAATGAAAAACCTTTTGTTCATGTTGATTGTGCTTCATTGCCAAATGATTTAATCGAAAGTGAACTATTTGGACATGAAAAAGGTGCATTTACTAATGCACTTTCTGCTCGGCCTGGGCTGATTGAAGCAGCTGAAGACGGCACAGTATTTTTAGACGAAATTGGTGAGCTACCTTTGGCATTGCAAGCTAAGTTACTTAATGTACTAGAGCGCAGGAAAATACGACGGCTTGGTTCAACTAAAGAACGGAGTGTACCTGCACGAATTATTGCTGCGACGAATCGTGATTTACATACCATGGCGAATGAAGGTAGTTTTCGTTCAGATTTGTACTTTAGGTTGAATGTAATTAGTTTAACTATGCCGCCTTTAAGGGAGCGTGCTACAGACATTTTACAATTAGCGAACCATTTTATGCAGCTCACTGAAAAACGTTACGGCTTAGCAAAGCATGAGTTTAGTGACAGCGCGGTCCAAGCACTTAATGCTTATCATTGGCCAGGAAATGTACGTGAGTTAAGGCACCAAATTAGTCGTGCGGTATTATTAGTAAATACCTCAAAAATTGTAGCGAATGATTTAGCATTGCCAAGCGCTCAACACACTGACAATGGATCTGAAAAATATGATTCAAATATAAAGCAAGTAACTTTATATTCTGCCGAAAAGTCCATGCTAATTTCTGCACTAGAAACCTCTCATAATAACGTTTCTAAAGCGGCAAGAATTTTAGGTATCACTCGCATGACTATGCGTTATCGAATGGAAAAGCACAGTATTAGCATTTAAGTAATCATATCCCTCGTGTTATTATTCTAGACATTAAATACTGGAGTTTTATATGAGCGCATCAATCATTATCGGTTCGCCTTTAACACCTTCAGCGACTAAAGTAATGTTACTCGGCAGCGGAGAATTAGGCAAAGAAGTGATCATTGCATTGCAGCGCCTAGGCGTAGAAGTGATCGCTGTCGATCGTTATGATAACGCACCAGGCCATCAACTTGCTCATCGTGCTTATACTATTGACATGACGGATGCAGATGCTTTGAAGAAATTAGTTGATAAAGAAAAGCCACATTTGATTGTTCCTGAAATTGAAGCACTGAATACACAGGCTTTAGCTGATATTGAACATGCTGGAATTTCGACTATCATTCCAACTGTGAAGGCAGTTCAGCTCACGATGAATCGTGAAGGTATTCGCCGACTTGCTGCAGAGGAGTTAAACTTACCTACATCACCTTATGCATTTGCACATAGTTTAACTGAACTAGAAACAAGTATAGATGACCGAATTGGTTACCCTTGTTTTATTAAACCAACGATGTCTTCATCAGGCAAAGGCCAGTCACGAGTGACTAAAGCAAGTGAGCTTAAGACTGCTTGGGGTTATGCTGCTTCTGGTGGGCGAGTTGATCAAGGTGTTGTGATTGCAGAAGGGCTGATTGATTTTGACTTTGAAATTACATTATTAACTGTGCGAGCAAAAAATGATGATGGTAATACCCAAACTTATTTTTGTGAGCCAATAGGGCATGTGCAAGTAAATGGTGATTATATAGAAAGTTGGCAGCCACAAGCTATGACAAAAGCTGCCTTAAAAGCATCAAAACATATCGCAAAAAAAATTACCGATGTGCTAGGTGGCCTAGGTCTCTTTGGTGTCGAGCTTTTCGTCAAAGGGGATGAAGTATGGTTTTCAGAGGTTAGTCCACGGCCACATGATACAGGCATGGTGACCATGTGTAGTCAGCGATTGAGTGAATTTGAATTGCATGCACGGGCAATATTAGGGTTGCCAGTGGACATAAGCATGACTAATCATGGTGCAAGTTCTGTCATTTATGGTGCTATAGATAGTGAAAATTTAAGTTTTGAAGGATTGGGCGATGCGCTAGCAATTGAAAATAGCGAAGTACGCTTGTTTGGTAAGCCACAATCATTTAAACGACGACGTATGGGCGTTGCTTTAGCAACAGCTGAGAATGTGACTAAAGCAAGAAAGAATGCCAAAGAAGTGGCTAGTCTAGTTAAGCCAAGAGAATTGTAATGTTAGATAGTATTGATGAAATAGATAGTAATAAATCCACTTTCTATGAATTGCTTGGTGGCGACCAAACAGGGGCAGCCAACATCAAAGTCTTAGTCAATACCTTTTATGAAATTATGGATGCAGACCCTAAAGCTGCAATCATACGCAAATTACACCCAACTGATTTAATCTCATCAAGAGAAAAGCTCACTCTTTTTTTAACAGGTTGGACAGGTGGACCTCAGCTTTATATCGAACGTTATGGTCATCCTATGTTGCGTAAGCGACACATGCCATTTAAGATTGGAGAGGGTGAGCGAGATCAATGGATTTACTGCATGATTAATGCGATGCATCAATTAGAATATGATGAAGAGCTAATGAAGAATTTAGCTACACAATTATATGGTGTGGCAGACTTTATGCGAAATCAATAATTAGTTTTATTATCGGATCAGTTTTAATATAAATTTTTGAAAAAAAACCATACAGAAGGCATTAAAAATAACGTAGAAAAAATGCAGCGATTAATCGAAAGCGAAGTACGCTTTAAAGATTATGCTGAGGCCTCTGCTGATTGGTTTTGGGAGTCTGATGAAGCGTTAAATATTACCTCTGTGGTAGGTGATGTGCATAACTTTGATGTCATTAATTTATCTGAAATCGCTAATTCATGTTACAGCCATAGTTCTAATGTGGCATTAAAAACTTTCCAAAGCCATCAAAAATTCACAGATCTTATTTTACAGACTGCTGCCACCATCGACGATCAAGCTATCACTTATACCCGTATAAGTGGTAAGCCAATAACTAACCAAAATGGTGATTTTGTTGGTTATCGAGGTGCAGGGCTGGATGTTACGGAAATGATTACATTAAGTCGGCGTATCGAGTTTCTTGCTTCTCATGATGAGTTAACAGGTTTGCCAAATAGAAGTATGTTTAGACAACGGTTAGAGCATGCAACAGCCAAAGCAAAGCGTGCAGATACACAGTTGCTATTACTATTTTTTAATTTAGATTATTTCAAGAAGATTAACGAAACATTAGGCAGCAAAATTGGTGATGAACTATTAATAAAAGCTGTTGCGCGTATTGCTTCTTATACTAGGTCGACAGATATACTTTTTAGACTTGGTGGTGATGAATTTGTAATGATTATGGAAGGTGCCTCACCGCAAGATGGGCATCGTATAATACGTGAAATCATTAATGGTTTTTCTAAGCCATTTCTAGTCCATGACCAAGATATATATTGTTCACAAAGTATTGGAGTAAGTGTTTTCCCAGATGACACGCAGGAGGCTGAGAAATTATTCGTTTTCGCTGACTTAGCCTTGTCTCGTGCTAAAAATAAAGGTCGTAATAGTTTTGAGTTTTATACACCAGGCCTCAATGATGCAGCCCACCAATGGCTTCAAATGGAGCAAGATATTGGCTATGCATTGAAAAATGGTGAGTTATTTATGGTATTTCAGCCACAGTTTAATGTGGAGTTAAAAAAAATTACAGGGATGGAAGCACTATTAAGGTGGCGACATCCTAAGCGTGGATCAATCCCACCGACAGAATTTATTAAGATTGCAGAACAATCATCATTGATTAATCAAATAGGTGAATTTGTTATTACCAGTTGCTGTAAACAAATTCGCCTATGGTTAGATGCTGGTTTTATTGTGCCAAGAGTATCAATTAATATTTCATATCGTCATTTACGAAGCAATTTGTTAATACAGACCTTACAAGATGCAGTAAGCGAAAGCCAAATTGATACTGAAATGCTGTGTATTGAAATTTCCGAGCGAGCTGTATTGGAAGATGATAACGAAGTTAGAAAATCAATTCTATCAATTAAAGCTGCCGGTATTTCAATCTCTTTGGATGACTTTGGTACGACAAATGCCTCTTTCCTCAATTTAAAACGTTGGGCAGTTGATGAGGTGAAAGTAGATCACGCATTTGTTTCTGGTTTGAATAGAGAGGATGCTGATAGTGTTGTTGTAAAAGCGATTATCGCTTTGAGTGGTATTTTAGGCGTTGACCTAATTGGTATGGGTGTTGAAAATGAAAATCAAAATAACATGCTTGTGGAAAATGGCTGCAAGACAATGCAAGGGTTTTTTTACGCGGAACCGCTCATAGCTAAAGATTTAGAAAAGCGGTTAAAAAAATAATTGTATTTATTGATTGCCCTGCTTAATTCTAACTAAGCTCATTTTTTCAACCCACCTAGTAATGCTGCTACTGGCTTATTTCTTTTTACTATTATTGGATTTTTTATTTTTTCAGAACCTAGGTTATCTGCCACATAAGGTTTATCAAACCATGGGTCACTACTTTTTTTAGCTTTACGTACAATGCTGCTAGCTGCCCTTCGAGTTGTCGTTGTTTTCTCTGCGGCATGCTGCTTGTTAGAAGGCGTATTGTTATTGTGCTCAAATTTGGCAGTCTCTTTTGTAATACTTCTTTTGATTAATTTTTCAATTTCGACTATATATTTTTCTTCATCTTCACTTACAAATGAGATTGCTAAGCCACTGGCTCCAGCTCTGCCAGTACGGCCAATGCGATGCACATAATCCTCAGGTGAAGATGGGATTTCATAATTAATTACCATCGGTAAATCGGTAATATCTAAACCACGTGCTGCAACATCTGTAGCGACTAGTGCGGTAACTTTGCCTTCTTTAAATGCATTGAGCGCAGCAATACGTTCTTGTTGTGACTTGTCACCATGAATTGCATCTGCTGCAATACCTTCTTTTAATAATGCACGACTTAGTCGACTTGCTGTTATTTTAGTTTTAGTAAATACAATAACTTGTTGAGCTGTTTCTTTTTTTAGCAACTGTATTAATAGAGCTTGTTTTTTTCTTTGGTCAACATTATAGAGTTTTTGCGTAACATTTTCTGATGTCGCGTTACTACGTGCCACTTCTACCAATGTTGGGTTAGTTAGAAACTCATCTGCTAACTTCTTAATTTCTTTTGAAAATGTTGCAGAGAACATTAAGTTTTGGCGTTTTTTTGGTAATAGTGCAAGAATGCGCTTTAAGTCTGGCATAAAGCCCATATCTAGCATACGATCAGCTTCATCTAATACTAAAATTTGTACTTGATTCAACTGCACTGTTTTTTGTTCTATATGATCGAGGAGTCGCCCTGGTGTTGCCACCAAAATTTCAACGCCAGTTTTTAAATGAGGCGTTTGCTTTCTAATATCGACACCACCAAAAACCACTAAGCTGCGCAATGGGGTATTTTTAGCATAGACTTTAACACTTTCTTCAACTTGAATGGCTAACTCTCTCGTTGGTGCTAATACTAACGCGCGAACAGGATGTTTTGCTGGAGATGTCCCAGTATTTGCAGTAGGTAGCAGCTTTTGCAATATCGGCAGTGTGAATGCAGCTGTTTTACCAGTACCAGTTTGTGCGCCAGCCATTAAATCTATCCCTTGAATTGCTAACGGGATTGCTTTTGCTTGAATTGGTGTTGGTGTAGTGTATCCAGACTCTGTGATCGCTTTCAACAAAGGATCTGCAAGCCCCAATGAAGCAAAGTTATCTACAATTTTAGTTTCTTCAGTCATCGTTTATTTATGCAAAATCCCTTGAACGTCTAGCATTGTCTGTATTTTTACGGCCTGGTGATTGATTGCCAGAAGGCTTGGTGCCAGTATTTCCACGCTTTGGACGAGGATTACCAAACTTCTCATCTGAAATACCAGAAGAGCGTTTTCCTGCATTAGTAGTATGGTTATTCGAATTACTTCGGCTGGACTTTTTTTGAACCTGACGACCATCAACAAAGCCATTGCTTAATTCACGTGCGAATTGCATATTAGTATCTTTGGTATAGTTAACGCTATTTCCATTAACCTCACTACCCTTTTCTTCGCGATTGGCAGAACGGTCATTGGAATGATTTTTTTGTGATGGTTTGCGATTCGCATCGCGTGCAGTGTTGGGTCTATTCCCGGTACCCGCGGCACCGCGATCACCAAAGCTACGGCCTCTTTCGCCGTTGTTGCTACGTGTCTCTGAGCCATTGCTTGCCGTACGATCACCAAAGCTACGGCCTCTTTCACCGTTGTTGCTACGTGTCTCTGAGCCATTTCCTGCTGCACGATCACCAAAGCTACGGCCTCTTTCACTATTGTTGCTACGCGATTCTGCACCATTGCGTGAGGCATAACCATTACGGCTTGATGTTCTGCTAGCACCATTGCGAGGATTACTGTTTCGGCCACGGCCACGTTTATTATCACCGCCACCATCCATACGAATAGGACGCTTTGGTTCAAAACCTTCAATAACTGTTGCTTCTAACTTATGACCGGTAAATTGTTCGATTTTACGTAATACATGTCTGTCAGCGCCTGATGCAAAGGCAATAGCAGTGCCTTGTTGACCTGCACGGCCAGTGCGGCCGATGCGGTGTACATAGTCCTCAGCAAACTTAGGCAAATCATAATTAATGACGTGACTAATACCTTTTACATCAATGCCCCGCGCAGCAACATCAGTCGCTACCAGCACTTTTACATCACCATTACGTAACTTAACTAAAGTTCGGTTACGTGCGCCTTGCGTCATATCACCATGTAAAGCCGCAGTTTTATGCCCTGCTGCATACAAATCTTCAGCTAATAAGTCAGCATGGCGTTTAGTACTGGTAAAAATGATGGCTTGATTAACATCAGGGCTGATAAGCAAATGTTCTAATAACTTATTTTTATGTCCCATGTCATCTACATAATGTAAATGTTGGTCGATATTCTCATGCTTTTCTTTTTGGGCCGCCACTTGGATAGTGATTGGATCACGTAAAATATCACGTGCAATCCGACCAATGTTGCCATCTAATGTAGCCGAGAATAATAATGTTTGGCGTTCACTAGGCAATGCTTTGCAAATACGTTCAACATCAGGCATGAAGCCCATGTCTAACATACGATCAGCTTCATCTAATATAAACATTTCTAAACGACTTAAGTCGATACGACCACGTTCTAGGTGATCAATAAAACGACCAGGTGTAGCTACTAAGATATCTAGCGGTTGTGATAGTAATTTATTTTGAAGCGGGTATGGCATGCCACCCACAATGCTAACAGTGCGAGCCCGTAAGTATTTCCCGTATTTTCTTGCTGATTCGTTGACCTGTGCAGCAAGTTCTCGTGTTGGTACCAACACTAAAATACGTGGGCCACGGCCTTTTGATTCATGCGGTGTTGCTAATAAGTTAAGTGCTGGTAGTGTAAACCCAGCAGTTTTACCTGTTCCTGTTTGAGCTGAAGCCATTATATCTTTGCCAGCCATGACTTCTGGGATAGCTTGCGCTTGTATTGGCGTTGGGGTGGTATAACCTGCCTCTTCAACGGCACGCATAATAGAAGGATGTAAATTTAGTGATTCAAATGTAACTGTAGACAATGATGTCCCTTTCGTAAAAACATAAAAGGGCGCAAGCAATAATTCGGATAACACAGTTAAGTGTTAGCTATCTAGAAGATAATCAATGAGATGTATAGCTTCTTTTACCGGCGCGCGGGCATAGCCACAAACCGATAAATAAGATGTAACTTCAAGATTTCACGAGTTACGAAAGGTCAGGGCAATGAATATAGTACTCTTAAAAATCACTTTAAAACGAAACTTAAAAGAACTAACTTGGGCGAAGTATAGCGATTTAATTGTTAATGTCAAATAAATATACGATTAAATATGTTAGAATCGCGCCCTTCAAAACAGTTGGCAAAATACAATGGCTCGTAATTTAAGAAATGTCGCAATTATCGCTCACGTTGATCATGGTAAAACTACCATGGTGGATAAGCTCTTACAACAAGCAGGTACATTCGCATCGCACCAAGCAGTAATTGAGCGTGCAATGGACAGTAATGAACTTGAAAAAGAGCGTGGGATTACTATTCTAGCTAAAAACACTGCACTGACTTATGAGGGTACTCGAATTAATATTGTCGACACGCCTGGTCATGCCGACTTTGGTGGTGAGGTAGAGCGTGTATTAGGCATGGTGGATGGTGTCGTGTTGTTAATTGATGCAGTTGATGGTCCTATGCCTCAAACGCGTTTCGTTACGAAAAAAGCACTCGCACTTGGTTTAAAACCGATCGTTGTTATTAATAAAGTAGATCGTCCAAGTGCACGTACTGACTGGGTGATTAATCAAACCTTTGATTTATTTGCAAACTTAGGCGCTACAGATGAGCAATTAGACTTTCCTGTTGTTTATGCATCAGCATTAAATGGATTTGCAATGTTAGATGTGGAAGAACCATCTGACAATATGCGTGCTATGTTTGAAACGATTTTAAGTCATGTTGAACCACCAGCAGGTGATTCTGATGCGGCTTTGCAAATGCAAATTTCTGCACTAGATTATTCTACATATACTGGCCGTTTGGGCATTGGCCGCGTACTTAATGGACGAGTTAAAACAGGTCAGCCAGTGGCGATAATGAATGGCGATGAACAAATTGGAACAGGAAAAATTAACCAAGTATTAGGTTTTGAAGGTTTAGAGCGTGTGGAAGTGCCGGATGCAGAGGCAGGCGATATTGTCATTATTTCTGGTTTAGATGCCATTGGCATTGGCTTCACTATATGTGATCGTGAGAAACCTGTTGGTTTGCCACACTTAGGTGTAGATGAACCAACTTTGACTATGGACTTTATGGTGAATACTTCGCCACTAGCGGGTACTGAGGGTAAGTTCGTTACCTCACGACAGATTCGTGACCGCTTAACTAAAGAGCTCTTAGTCAATGTTGCATTACGTGTAGAAGATACGGAAGATGCTGATGTTTTCCGTGTTTCAGGTCGTGGGGAACTGCATTTAACTATTCTATTAGAGACGATGCGCCGTGAAGGATTTGAAATGGCTGTCGGTAAGCCGAAAGTTGTTTTCCGTGAAATTGATGGCGTTAAATGTGAGCCTTATGAAATATTAACAGTCGATCTGGAAGATGATAACCAAGGGCCTGTGATGGAAGAGCTAGGCCGTCGTAAAGGCGAAATGCAAAACATGGAGTCTGATGGTAATGGTCGTACGCGTTTGGAATATAAAATTCCAGCACGTGGCTTAATTGGCTTTCAAGGCGAATTTTTAACGCTAACACGTGGCACAGGTTTAATGGCACATATTTTTGACGAGTATTCGCCTGTTAAAACAGATATACCAGGCCGTCGAAATGGCGTATTAATTTCTGCCGAAAAGGGTGAGGCAGTTGCCTATGCATTATGGAAATTACAAGACCGTGGAAAAATGTTCGCTTCACCAGGTGATAAACTATATGAAGGAATAATAATTGGTATTCATAACCGTGACAATGATTTAGTAGTTAATCCAATCAAAGGTAAACAACTCACTAATATCCGTACCTCTGGTACAGATGAGGCGGTACGTTTAATTACGCCAATACAGTTAACATTAGAGGGCGCTGTTGAATTTATTGATGACGATGAACTAGTAGAAATCACACCAAAAACAATTCGTATGCGCAAACGTTTCTTGCTTGAGGTTGAGCGCAAGCGTGCTTTCAAAGCTTAGCTAATATTTAAAGTGTTGTTGAAGATTAAAAGCCAGCGGAAGCTGGCTTTTTTGCGAAAATACAATGGTTAAACAAAGATTTATGGCTGTTTTTTAGTGTTTTAATTGAAATATTAAGTTTTTCTGATTAAGATAAAAGTTTGAAAATAAATATTGGTAAATCTAAACGATCTAGAATATGAATAAAGTTTCTATAAATTGTATTGTTGCATTGGATATCATTGAGTTTTCAAAGAAATCTGTAACGTTAAGACGCGAAATTAAACATCAGTTTGATGATTTAATTAATCTTGCTATTAAAGATATTCAAGAAAAGAACCGTCATGTTGCTTACACAGAACAAGGAGCAGTAATTGCCTGTGTTGGCACTTCAGAAGATGCGCTCGAAGATGCTTTATTTATTTCGCTAACAATTCGTGATGCAATTCTTGAAAACAATACCAATAGTTTAAAACCATGGTATGTGCAGTTCGGTATTGGTTTGGCTTATACAAAAGGTGATAAGCAGAATCGACATACAGCAAACCCAGCAGATGAAGAGGATGTTAATAAAGTAAGTTTAGTAATGAGTTTTGCTAATCCTAATCAAATTTTGGTATCACAGGCTTATTATGACCAAGCTACGATGTTGTCCCAAGATATTTTTAAGATGTTTGAGCAATATGATCTGCACACCCATGATGAAGATATTTATGCCGTACGACCATTTAAAAGCCAAGCGGAAGATAAAGCTGCAGCCGCTATTTTAGTTAGTGAATCTAAAACAAAACAAACAACATGGACGCTAGCGAGTTCATTAACCCATTTTAATTGGGTATATTTAGCCGTCTTATGTATGCTAGCTGCTTTTTTTATTATATACGGAAAACTATTAAAACCAATCGAGCCTCCAATTGCATTGGAGCATTCGATTAATACTAAAGATCAACTAGATCTTGTTAATAAGGTTTTAGACTTTCCAGATAAAGCAGATGAAAGCATTGATAGCAATACTCTCAACACAAGTGAAAAGAATAAGAAACCAGCTAAAGATAAAAGGGTCTCGAAAAAAGTCGTTAAAAAACTAGCTAACAAACCTAAAGTTTCAACTAAAGACAATGAATCAACAGCCGATAATGGGACTAAAATACTAGTAAACAACTCCCCAACTTCAATTGCTGACAAGATTATAGATAATAATAAATCTAGCGGGGAGGCTTCCAAAGAAAGTGCAAGGCAAGAATGCACACAAGGTGAAATTGCTTTAAACCAATGTAGTAAGTAGTCGGCTGAATCAGTGGGCTTAATATTTGATGCCACTCCCTTTATAAGCTTTAAATATAAACTTATTCAACCCCTTGGCTAGTTAAGTAGTCCTCATAGTTACCTGAGTAGTCGATAATTTCATCGTCTTTAATTTCTATGATTCTAGTAGCAATCGAACTTACAAATTCACGATCATGACTGACAAAGAATAATGTGCCTTTGTATTTGTCCAATGCAGTATTTAATGCTTCGATAGACTCCATGTCCATATGGTTAGTAGGCTCATCCATTAGCAATACATTTGTTCTTGCTAGCATTAGTTTGCCATAAAGCATACGACCCTTTTCACCACCCGATAACACTTTTACAGATTTTTTAGTATCATCACCAGAAAACAGCAGACGACCTAGCATGCTTCGAACTGCTTGGTCATCCTCATTGGTTTGACGGTATTGGGACATCCAGTCAAATAGAATTTCACCCTTCTCAAATTCGTATTCATGATCTTGTGCAAAATAGCCAAGGTTAGCTTTTTCAGCCCATTTTACGTCGCCTTTCTTAGGGTCTAAATCAGTAGCTAAACAACGTAAAAAAGTGGTTTTACCAACTCCATTTTCACCAATGATAGCAACTTTTTCCCCAGCTTCAAAAATCATCTCAACATCTTTAAATAAATCATGTTCAAAGCCATGGGTCACTTTCTTAAGCTCCACTGCATTTCGATGTAGCTTTTCTTTATCGTCGTATTCAAAGCGAATAAATGGATATTGTCGACTGGATGGTTTGAAATCTTCCACCTTGATTTTGTCTATCTGTTTGGCACGACTTGTTGCTTGTTTTGCTTTAGATGCGTTGGCAGAAAAGCGACGCACAAAGTCTTGTAAATCAGAAATTTGCTGTTTGGCCTTGGCGTTATCTTTAGCTTGTTGAATGCGGGCAGCAGTACTGGCTTCCATATAATCATCATAACTCCCTGGGTATGATGTAATTTTTCCATAATCCATATCGCATGTGTGGGTACACACTTGGTTTAAAAAGTGCCTATCATGCGAGATGATAATCATCGTGCAATCGCGATTATTGACAACGTCTTCTAGCCAGCGAATTGTATTAATATCCAAGTTATTGGTTGGCTCATCTAGCAATAGCACATCTGGATTAGCAAAAAGTGCTTGCACAAGTAATACACGTAATTTCCAGCCTGGGGCGACTTCACTCATTGGGCCATTGTGTTGGTCAGTAGGAATACCAACGCCTAATAATAGTTCGCCTGCACGCGCTTCCGAAGTATAACCATCAAACTCTGCATACACTGTTTCTAATTCGGCGGCACGCATATAATCATCTTCTGAGGCTTCTAAGTTCGCATAAATTTCGTCGCGCTCTTTCATGGCCTTCCACATGTCTTCGTGACCCATCATGACAACATCAAGTACACGTTGGTCTTCGTAAGCAAACTGATCTTGCTTCAAAAATGCCATACGCTCATTTGTGTCTAAGCTGATATTTCCAGAAGTTGGCTCAAGTGTGCCCGCGAGTATTTTCATAAAAGTGGATTTACCGCAACCATTTGCTCCGATAAGCCCATAACGGTTACTATCTCCAAATTTAACAGAGACGTTTTCAAACAATGGCTTGGCGCCAAACTGCATAGTGATATTATTTGCGATTAACATGTGTTCTTTAGCTTAGATATAAATATTGTGATTGAAAAAATTAAAACTTGTTATAGATGACTACTTCATCCATATGGAGTTGGCCAGCCCGAGCCCGAGCTGGTTCAAGTGCTTTGCCAACAGTGACGAACATGCAAGGTGTGTGATCTACTGGAAGGTTAAGTAGCTTAGCAACGGCATCGAAATCGAAACCATCCATTGGGCAAGTGTCATATCCCATTTCTTTTGCAGCCAGCATAATCGTCATCGCCGCAATGCCTGTTGAGCGCATGACTTCATCACGTTCTACTTGCGCATTGTCTTGGTAATATTCACCAATAGCCGGCACTAAAAAGTCTTGCACAGGTTTAGGTGCGTTTTCCCAATAACGTTCAGGCTGTTTATCCCAAGCTTTTAAATCAGCGGTCAACACAATCAGTAACGATGACTCTTCAACTTGTGCTTGATTCCAACTGACTGTGCGGATTTGTTGGCGTAACACTGGGTCTGTGACTATTACAAACCGCCAGTGTTGAATATTAAATGCGGTAGGGGAAAGCATCGCTAATGACATGAGTTTAGCAATTTCTTGTTCTGTCATTTTATGGTGTGGATCGTAGGCTTTAACCGATCGACGGGCTACGATAGCTTCTGTTACATTCATTGACTGTTGTCTTTCAATTGGGTTAAATTTAATAATTTATTGCAATAATTTCTAGTGACATGTTGCCTATTGGCCTTTTCCATATCACACTATCACCACTCTTATGGCCAATCAGTGCTTTTGCTAAAGGGGAAACCCAACTCACCTTATTTTTAGCTACATTAGCCTCATCTTCACCTACAATTTTGAACTGATGATTTACGCCTTCTTCATCTTCTACATCAATGATCGCACCAAATAAGATGAGTTGTTTATCTTGTTCTTTGGGCTTGACTATAATGGCAGATTCTAATCTTGCCGATAAATAGCGTAAATCTCTATCCACAATTGCAAGTTCTTGATTTGCAATAGCATCATCTTTCTTAACGACTAATGCAACACGTGCTTTATCTAAATTTGCTGCTTTGTTTTCTAGCAGAGTAAGGCCATCTGGTGTGACGTAATTTGGATGTTCGCTAACCGGTCGTTCAGGCAGATCAGTGCCAGCGTGTTCTAAATCATCTTCTTTAACAAAACCGCGACTCATACTATAGATTTCTCAACTATTGACTTGATTGGTAGGTGCTTATTTTTTCATAAATATTGCAAATGCAGATTATACAGTTTTATTAAAACCAGTGTTATGAAGGAGAAGCTGTTTTTTTAATTGGCTATAAACTTTTTCTGCTAAGTGCAACTATTTAACAGATTCACAATGAAGTTTAGTAGCGCAGAAATGCACTAGCTTAAATACCAATTATCGGCCTGTAATTTTTTTAGCAGCTTTAATTAAAATAGGAGGAAGAATTGATTTTGTTAGACTTTTAATTGCATTTGAAAATGTATTATCTACTGAATTTTTGGTAAATATTTCGCCATCGCGCGATTTAAATAAAGTCGAATGCTCTTTACTCGACTCTTCTTTAGGTCGGCCAACAGAAAAATAGTAAAGTGCAATAGAGCGTCTGGAAATTGAATCTGGGCATTTTAGTGTATCTGGATGGCCATGAAATGTTTTGGAGGTGGTCGTAAATACTACACAAGTGTTAAAATGAGGATAAACACGCTGTTTTGGGCCTTGCATATTTTCGTCAAATAATTGCAAGTCTCCTCCCCATGCTTCATCCCAGTCTTCGTTGAGGTAAAGCAATAGATTCAGTCTTCGATCAAAGTTTATTGTAGGATGCTTATTAAAATCTGCATGGACCTTTAGTAAGCCGCCTTTATATATTTCGTGATACCCGCCACCAGCCAAGTAGGGGTCTGCAATTAAGGTTTCTTTAATACCGGTTATTTCTTGTAGATATCTTAAAAACCATTCTGAATTAAAAAAACTAATCAGTTTAAACGCTGCTGGTGAAAGTAAATCAATGCCTTTTGAAGCAAATTTTATTTCCAATTCATTACCAAAAGAAACGCTTTTGTCTTTATCTGCTTCTTTTAGGTTGGGAAACTCATGAAGTACTTCTTTTAAAACTTCTGGACGAATGAAGTTTTTCAGTACAATATGTGGAAATGGGTCATTGGTTTGGTATCGTTTGCTTAATTGCTTAGGTTCACAATATTCTTGATTTAGAAATTCAGATAACATCAGATAATATCCCTCAAGTCTTATTGCAATTTGTAATATTCAGAATAGAAAAAATAACAATGTTCTTCCACACTCAGTAAGCTGAGCCTAGCACAATATTTTTAATTGCCATATACCCGAATGGGTAGTAAATATTGAGAATTATTCCCATTCTATGGTAGCAGGTGGTTTGCCAGAAACATCGTAGACCACACGGTTAATACCACGCACTTCATTAATGATTCTATTAGAAACCTTACCAAGTAAGTTATATGGAAGCTCAGCCCAAGTTGCGGTCATAAAGTCACTAGTAACGACCGCGCGGAGGGCAACTACGTATTCATATGTTCGGCCATCTCCCATTACGCCAACCGATTTAACGGGTAAAAACACCGTAAAAGCTTGGCTAGTGAGTTCGTACCAGGTCTTGCCAGTTTTTTCACAAGTGGTATTGTGTAATTCTTCAATAAATATGGCATCTGCTTTCTGAAGCAATGCGGCAAACTCTTGTTTGATTTCACCTAAAATGCGTACGCCTAAACCTGGTCCTGGGAATGGATGTCTGTAGACCATTTCGTGTGGCAAGCCTACTGCAACGCCTAGTTTCCGAACTTCATCTTTAAATAAATCACGCAATGGTTCTAATAACTTTAATCCCAGTTTTTCAGGCAAGCCGCCTACATTATGATGGCTTTTAATTGTGACAGCTTTCTTAGATTTTGCACTGCCAGATTCAATTACATCAGGATAGATTGTGCCTTGCGCAAGCCATTTTGCATTGGTGCATTTTTTAGCTTCAGCTTGAAATACTTCAATAAATTCTCCACCAATAATTTTACGCTTAGCTTCTGGGTCACTTACGTTAGTTAGTTTGCTCATAAATTGATCGATAGCATCGACACGAATTACTTTTGCATGTAGTTGGCCTGCAAACATGTCCATTACCATATCGCCCTCGTTTAGCCTTAATAAGCCGTGATCAACAAACACACAAGTAAGTTGATCGCCAATTGCTCGATGGATTAATGCTGCAGCCACACTCGAGTCTACACCGCCTGAGAGGCCTAAAATAACTTCTTCCTTGCCGACTTGTGCTCTAATTTTTGCAACAGCCTCGCTTATGTAATCACCCATAATCCAATCAGGTTTTGCTTGGCAAATTTCTAAAACAAATCGTTCTAGTATAGTTTGGCCTTGTTTGGTATGTGTTACTTCCGGATGAAATTGAACACCATAAAACCGACGTGTTTCGTCAGCCATTGCAGCAATAGGCGTCGCTGTATTACTTGCGATTACTTTAAAACCTTCTGGTAATTCGGTGACTTTATCACCGTGACTCATCCACACGTCGATTAAGCCGTGACCTTCGGTATTAGTTGCATCTTGAATATCACGAAATAGGGCGGAATGGCCTCTAGCCCGAATTTGTGCATAGCCAAACTCGCGTTTTGAACCAGCGCCTACTTTGCCATTTAATTGTTGTGCCATGGTTTGCATGCCATAGCAAATACCCAAAACTGGTACTCCTAAATCGAAAGTGG
>CAZJUK010000019.1:0-23974 GCA_964549145.1 uncultured Methylophilaceae bacterium | reverse complement strand
AAAGCGGCGTGTACACAGCAGTAATCAAACTCAATACCTTGCCCAATACGATTTGGACCGCCGCCTAGTACCATAATTTTCTTGTTATCAGTAGGTTGCGACTCACACTCTTCCTCATAACTGGAGTACATATACGCTGTATTAGTAGCAAATTCAGCAGCCGAAGTATCGACCCGCTTATAAATTGGCAGCACGTCTAGCGCTTGGCGATAAGCACGCACTGCATGCTGGTCGGTATCTAATAAGTAAGCTAAACGGAGATCAGAAAAACCTCTACGTTTTAATTGAAATAATGCTGCTTTATCTAAGTCCGCAATATGCTTACCTTTAAGAGCGTTTTCACGATCTACGATATCTTTAATTTGGGCCAAAAACCAAGGATCAATACTACAAATATCGAACACTTCACCAATAGTCATGCCGTACCTAAAGGCATCAGCCACATACCAAATACGTTCCGGACCTGGGGCACCCATTTCTTTTACAATACGGTCTACATCAGTGGTCAAGGCATCTAAACCATCGACGCCAATTTCCAAACCACGTAATGCTTTTTGAAATGATTCTTGAAAAGTACGTCCAATAGCCATAACCTCACCAACAGATTTCATCTGTGTGGTTAAACGGTCATCTGCTTGCGGAAATTTTTCAAATGCAAATCGCGGCACTTTAGTAACAACATAATCAATTGAGGGCTCAAAACTTGCCGGAGTGGCACCTCCCGTAATTTCATTACGTAATTCGTCCAAAGTAAAGCCAACTGCTAATTTAGCAGCTACCTTAGCAATTGGAAAACCAGTTGCTTTTGATGCTAGCGCTGAAGAGCGCGATACACGCGGGTTCATCTCAATTACTATCAGGCGACCATTTTCTGGGTTAATGGCAAATTGCACATTTGAACCACCAGTTTCAACACCAATTTCGCGAAGAATTAGCAAACTAGCGTTACGCATTATTTGATATTCTTTATCGGTTAATGTTTGTGCTGGCGCAACAGTAATACTATCGCCAGTATGCACGCCCATTGGATCTAAATTCTCGATTGCACAAATAATAATACAGTTGTCCGCTTTATCACGAACCACTTCCATCTCATACTCTTTCCAACCTAGCATAGATTCTTCAATCAAAAGCTCATCAGTGGGAGAAGCATCTAAACCACGCTCGCAAATAGCGATAAATTCCTCACGATTATAAGCAATACCTCCGCCACTGCCGCCCATGGTAAAAGAAGGGCGAATAATTGCTGGGTAACCGATACTGCCTTGTACTTGTAACGCTTCTTCCAAACTGTGTGCAATGGCTGAGCGAGCAGAATCTAAGCCGATATCAGTCATCGCCTCTTTGAACTTCTGCCTATCTTCAGCTTTATCTATTGCATCTTTTGATGCACCAATCATTTCAACATTATATTTCTTTAACACGCCATGCTTATCCAAATCAAGTGCGCAATTAAGTGCTGTTTGACCACCCATGGTAGGCAACAAAGCATCTGGTTTTTCTTTTGCAATAATACTCTCCACCACTTGCCAAGTGATCGGCTCGATATAAGTCGCATCAGCCATTTCTGGATCAGTCATAATCGTAGCAGGATTAGAGTTAACCAAAATAACGCGATAGCCTTCTTCACGCAATGCTTTGCACGCTTGCGCTCCAGAGTAATCAAATTCGCAAGCTTGACCAATAACAATTGGTCCAGCACCAATAATTAATATACTTTTAATGTCGGTTCTTTTAGTCATTAGCTAGTTTTTCTTTCTTGCATTAAATCTATAAACTGATCAAACAAATAACTCATTTCTGTTGGACCAGGGCTAGCTTCGGGGTGTCCCTGAAAGCTGAAAGCAGGTTTATCGGTACGCGCAATGCCTTGCAAGCTACCATCAAACAATGAAATATGTGTCACCTTAACGTTATCAGGCAACGTCTTAGCATCGGCTGCAAACCCATGGTTTTGACTAGTGATATACACACGTTTTGTAGCGAGATCTTGTACAGGATGGTTTGCGCCATGATGCCCAAACTTCATTTTGACAGTTTTGGCACCACTAGCCAAAGCAAGCAGCTGATGGCCTAAACATATACCAAATGTTGGAATATTTTCGTCCATAATCTTTTGAATCGCTGTAATCGCATAATCACAAGGCTCAGGATCGCCTGGGCCATTAGATAAAAAGATACCATCTGGGTTATAGGCCAACGCAGCTTCTGCTGAGGTTTCTGCCGGCAAAACGGTTACTTTACAACCGCGAGAAACTAGCATTCGCAAAATGTTACGCTTGACACCGTAATCAAAAGCAACAACATGAAAGTCGGTATCGCCTTGTTTAGCATACCCCTCGCCTAACACCCATTCGCCTTCATTAAATTCATAAGGCACTTTGCATGAAACCACTTTTGCTAAATCAGCACCTGATAAACCTGGGAAGTTTTGTGCCAATTGCAACGCTTCTGCTTCATCAATATTCCCTGCAACAATACATCCAGCCTGCGCACCTTTTTCACGCAAAATACGCGTGAGCTTACGGGTGTCAATATCAGCAATTGCCACTACATTATTAATTTGCAAGTATTGCGATAAAGTTTGATTGCTGCGGAAGTTGCTTTCCAACAAAGGTAAATCACGAATAACGAGCCCAGAAGCACTCACTTTATCTGACTCAACATCCTCCTCATTTGCACCATAACTACCAATATGCGGATAAGTCAGCGTGATAATTTGCTTAGTATATGAAAGGTCAGTCAGAATTTCTTGATAACCAGTCATTGAAGTATTAAAAACCACCTCTCCAACTGCATTCCCTGTAGCACCAATTGACGTGCCACGAAACACCGTTCCATCAGCTAACACGAGTAGTGCTGGTGTCGTTTTTAGGGGTTCTGTTTGCGACAATTGCAGCTCCTTATTAATTAATTTTTAATCTGATTTTAAGCATTTTTTATGAGCACAAGCTAAAAAAACCAAGACTAACGCTAGACATAAAAAAACGGGAAGAGTGATTTACTCTTCCCGTTTCAAGAATTGATGAATTATAGCGAAATTAGACCCACTCTTCAAGAGAATTAATGCTTTGATTATATCAATTGTGAAGAATAAATTCAGTGAAATTCACACCAAGCAGATCAGCAAAGCTAGATAGCCTCACGGATTAATTGCGGTCTATGCGAAAACAGTGGCCACAATAAAATAAGGCTAATGAATCATCTAGATTAGCTCATGGTAGTTTGATTATTCAAAAAAAGTAAAAGGAAATTTTAACGCTTGACTAAGTTGCTTTTATTAAGCTGTAAAACATCACGCATATCAAATAAACCATTTTTCTTGCCTTGTAAAAATTTGGATGCACGCAGTGCACCTAATGCAAATGTTGCACGACTGCTTGCCTTATGTGTTAACTCTACACGCTCCCCCAAACCAGCAAGAACTACAGTATGATCGCCTACCACATCACCACCGCGCAAGGTGGCAAAACCGATTTTACCCGCCTCGCGTTCACCAGTTCTCCCTTGACGAGCATAGACTGCACAATCCGCTAAATCTTGATTCAACCCTTTAGCTGCTGCCTCACCCAATCGCAAGGCTGTACCTGATGGCGCATCTACTTTGTGACGATGATGCATTTCTACGACTTCGACGTCATAGCCATCGTTGAGCACTTGTGCTGCTTGCTCGACCAAATCAATTAACAAGGTAACACCCACGCTCATATTAGGTGCAAACACGATGGCAATTTCTTGCGCTGAGGCTTGAATTAAATCTTTTTCTACCGAGGAAAAGCCAGTCGTGCCAATAATATGGTTTACACCTGCTGCTTTACATGCTTGAAGATAAAGCATTGTTGCTTCAGGCTGCGTAAAGTCAATCAATACATCCGCACCCTTAAGCGCAGTATTAATATCTGCCGTAATTTTTACACCAGTTATTTTGCCAAACGACTCGCCAGCATCTCTACCTATTTGCCGCGTATCAACACGGTCGATGGCAGCATGCAAAACTAGCGCATCATCAGAAAATAAACCGTCGAGAAGCGCTTGTCCCATGCGCCCAGAAACACCAGCAATAACTATTTTTGTTTTCATACTTTTTTCTTTCAAATTCTTAATTCATTTTCAAAGATAAAAGAACCCACTTATCAAAAACCGATTTTTTCTAACATCCGCTCAAAAAAGCCTGGCTCCGACATTTCTTCTTGTAGCGCCTCTTCAACAACACTAACAGGCTCAACATCATTCTTAACAGATGGCTTTTCGATTCTACTCATATCAAGATTTCGATCTAGCCTAAATACAAGAGCCTCTTTACCACTCGCTTTAATTGTGTGTGTTGTAATGATTCCTTCATCTGATCCTTCTGTTGATTTAACTACAACCAATGGCGCAGCTATTGCTTTATCGAGAGAGCCCGCCACTTCAGAAGCCCCATCCTTGGAGATAGTCATCTCTGTAGCATCTTGAATTTCAGAATTAACTTCTTTTTCAGCCTCAATTTTCGGCTCAGACAATTCAGCCTCTGCAGAATTGGAATCTATTACAGACTCTTTTGGTGCTGCAAGAACAACAACAGCCACGGGCACAACTAGTAGTGATTTTGTTTCTTCTGTTACATTACTAGCCACGTCTTCGACAATGGCTGTCGCATTAGCTTCTTCTTTTTGATTGCCTATTTCTGTAGTATCTTGTATTTCAGAATTAACCACTTTTTCAACCTCGGTCTTTTGGTCAGACAACTCAGCCTCAATAACATCGGAACCTATTGCAGCGACTTCTGGCGTTTCTAGAACAGCAATATCCGCAGGCACGACTAGCAGTGGTTTTGTTTCTTTTGTTACATTATCAAGGTCGCCTTCGACTATGTCTGCCGAATTAGCTACTTGTTTTTGACTACCTACTAGTACTGGCACAGCGACTTCAAGAGGTTTGCTATTTCGAAGCTGAGTCTCTGCTGCTTGTTTTTCTTTTTCCCAAAACTTCAAGCTGTCTAAAACACCTTTTTCCTCAACCTCTTTATTTGCAATAGATCTAGATACTGGCTCTTCACCAGTATCTGCACCAGGCGTGCCTTGTGGAACCACATCACCACGAACACGAGCCAACACGTCTTTTTCAAAATCTAAAATTACACGGCGTTGCTTTACAATTTTGCCATTTTGACGCAGCTGATAAAAATAGTCCCAGCGCTCATTATGAAAACCATCAGTAATCAATGGTGTTCCCATGATAAATTTTACTTGCGATTTTGACATGCCAGGTCGTAACTTTAGCAACATCTTTGAAGTCACTACATTACCTTGCTGAATGTCCATTTTGAACGGATCAACCTTAGGTAAAGTTGAACCACAACCTGTAAGAGCAATAAGTAAGAATAAGGCAAGGAATTGTAAAGTAATACGCATAGTTTTTATCAGCATGAAGACATATCTATCAATTGGCGTTAATATACCACGATGACTTAAAGCCTAAAACAATAAAGATGTAAGGAGTAGTTAAAAAAATTATGCATGATGAAAAAGATCTAAAAAACGCCGGATTAAAAGCAACATTACCAAGGCTTAAAATACTCGAGCTTTTTGAAAAAAGTAATGATCGCCACCTCTCTGCAGAAGATGTATATAAAGTACTCTTAAACGCAGGGGACGATGTTGGCTTGGCGACAGTGTATCGCGTACTTACCCAGTTTGAAGATGCTGGCTTATTAATACGGCATCATTTTGAAAGCGGTAAAGCCGTTTTTGAATTGAACGAAGGCGGCCATCATGATCATATTGTGTGCGTTAAATGTGGAAGAGTAGAAGAATTTTTTGACGAAGAAATTGAAAACAGACAGGAACTTGCGGCAGAATCCCTCGGCTTTAAGATGCAAGAACATTCCTTAATGATTTATGGCGTTTGTAATAATCCCAGTTGCGACGGCAAAAGTTAACATCAATTAAATGGTAAACATAATGGTATTGGTGTCTCAACAAAAATCGGTAATTAAGCATTTCTACCATTTAGCTATCGTCGTTGTTTTATCTGTATTTATTACTGCTTGTGGCACCAACCCTGTTACGAAGAAAAAAGAGTTTCAGTTCGTTTCGCAAGAAAAAGAAATTGCCATTGGTAAAGAAAATTATTCACCTGCTCGTCAATCTCAAGGTGGCGATTATATTATTGATCCCGAACTTACCTCATATGTACAAGCCATTGGCAAACGCTTAGCAGCTGTTTCAGATAGGCCAGATTTGCCATACGAGTTTGTTGTGCTAAACGACTCTGTGCCGAATGCATGGGCGATGCCTGGCGGGAAAATAGCTTTTAATCGCGGTCTACTTTATGAATTAAATAGCGAAGCAGAACTTGCAGCTGTGATGGGCCATGAAATTGTACATGCAGCTGCTCGCCATGGTGCTCAAAATATGGAGCGCGGCATATTCTTGCAAGGCGCAATGATTGCTGTGGGTATTGGTGCGCAAAACTCAACTTATAGCAATTTAATTGTTGGCGGCTCACAACTAGGTGCACAATTAATTTCAAGCAAATATGGTCGTGATGCAGAAAGTGAGTCTGACTATTATGGCATGTTGTATATGCAAAAAGCTGGTTATGACCCTGCTGCCGCTGTCACTTTACAAGAAACTTTTGTACGTCTAAGCCAAGATCGTAAAACAGATTTAATTTCAGGCTTATTTGTCAGCCACCCGCCATCACCACAACGTGTAGCCGCTAACAAAGCTACCTTGAAAAAAATAGGCGCTGGTGGTGATATAGGGAATGACACCTATACAAAAAAAATGTCGAGACTAAAAGCAACAGAAGCTGCATACAAAACCTATGACAAAGGGGTGGCAGCACTTAAAAAGAATGACATCGCGACGGCAACCAAATTAGCAAAGCAAGCCATTGCTGGGGAACCGAGAGAAGCACGTTTTCAAGAGTTATTAGGCGATATTGCATTTACGCAAAAAAAACCTCAAACAGCATTAGCCTACTACGCTAAAGCCATTAAGTTACAGCCTAATTATTTTAAGCCACATATTCAAAGTGGAATTGCATTGTTTAAAATGGGTAAACAAGCTGAAGCTGAACCTTTTTTAAAGCGTGCGAATGAATTACTACCCACAGCACCCGGACATGCCTACCTAGGTGATATTGCAGAATCACGCGGTAAAACTGATTTAGCATTACAACATTACCAAATAGCAGCAAGCTCTAAATCTGAAATAGGTAAGCTAGCAGGCAAAAGTATGGTGCGCTTAGACTTGCCACGTAATCCCGGCAAATACATACAATCTGGTGCAGTAGCAGATAACAGCGGCAGATTATTTGCTGTAGTACAAAACCCTACTTCCATACCTATTGGTGACGTGCGTGTGCGTGTTGTTAAATATGATGCGCAAACTGGCCGCGTTGTTGGGCAGAGCAGGCCGATGGTTATAAGAGGTGTCGCACCAGGGAAACGAAATAAAATTGATATTGGAACACGTGTTAAAAGTGCGCAAGATGTAAGACTATACAAAGTAGTCGTTGAAGCAGCAGAGATCGCTAAATAAAAAATATATAAAAGGAAGAAAATCATGCAACTTAAAAACTTATTACTCTTCATTGCTTTAGCATTATTAATACTCTTCTCAGCAATCAATTGGTCTGCAATCATGATGCCTACAGAGCTATCACTAATATTCACAACAGCTTCCGCGCCACTTGGTTTGGTGCTACTTGTTGCTACTGCATTAATGTTCGTGTTTTTCCTTGGCTATTTAGTTTACTGGCAATCATCAATTTTAATGGCTAGACAGAAATTAATTAAAGACTTAGAAATACAACGTAAATTAGCTAATGATGCGGAATCATCTCGTTTTACTGAGCTACGCAATTACTTAGAAACAGAATTAAAACAGCTGCATACACAACATGCTGGTGTAGAAAATAAAATTGAAATGCGTATTGGCGAACTTGAATCTGCAGTTAAAAACTCTGTAGAAGAAACAGGAACAACGCTTTCTGCTTATATTGGTGAGCTTGGGGATAGGCTAGATAAAAAGTAGTGTTTGTACTAAAAAACTGATTTACAATCTTTATTAAAAATAGACCAAAGCTAAAACCCAAGCATCTCTTTAGCATGTCTCAGCGTGGCGTCAGTCACAACTAATCCGCCGGACATTCTTGCAATTTCCTCGATGCGCTCTGCAGAATTTAAAAGTTGAATATGACTCAACGTGACTTCATGAACTTGCATTTTACTCACTTGTAGATGCTGGGTAGCTTGCGCAGCGACTTGGGCTAAATGGGTAATCACAAGCACTTGTTGGTTATTGCCCAATTGTTTTAATAATTGACCAACAACCTCGGCCACACCGCCACCAATACCAACATCCACTTCATCAAATATCATGCATGGCACACCGCCTTTTGCGGCTGTTGTCACATGCAAAGCTAGACTAATTCGCGACAACTCCCCCCCCGAAGCAACTTTACTTAATGGCTTAGGCTCCACACCAGCGTGACCTGCAACTAAAAATTCAACTTGTTCCAAACCATAAGCCGCAGCTTCACATGTGTGTAATTTCACTTCAAATTTACCACCTGACAGTGAAAGTCGCTGCATTTCCAAACTAATCTCCTCACTCAAAGCATTTGCAGCTAGTTTTCTTTTATCCCCTAGCTCCTTTGCTAGCTTTAAATAGGCCTCATGTGCCTCGGTAACTTGCTTTGCCAGAACGCCATCATTAGCAAAGCTTTCCAAGTCATTCTGACGTTTTTTCCAGGCAGAAAGCGCTTCGTTTAACTCTTGTGGATTAAGACGGTATTTCCGCGAAGTATTATGAATATCTTGGATGCGCGCTTCTACTTCATTGAGCTTTGCAGGGTCTAGGTCTGCACGTTGTAAATAATGACTCAACGTGCGAGTCGCGTCTTCTATTTGAATAACAGCAGAATCTAACGCGTTGGATACTTCATTTAACTGTGTATCGTAGACCACAACCTCAGTAAGTTTAGCTTGTGCTTGTGTCAGTATTGAAAGTGCGGCTGGCTCGGCCTCTCTTAGCAACCTAACACTACCTTCGACACCACCCAATAGTGCCGCACCATTACTTAAACGACTATGCTCATCTTGCAGCTCTTGCCACTCTTGCTCTGAAAACTGCAGCTGTTCTAACTCTCTAGTTTTGTCGCGCAATTCTGCAAGTTCATCAATATAAGCAGCTAAATTATTTTCAATTTCTAACTGCTGACAATGTAATTGATGCCACTGTTTAAATTGCACAGAAACTCTATCTGCAAGCTGCGAGTTACTTGAAAACTCATCTAGGATTTGACGTTGTGTATTCGAGTTTAAAAGTGAATGGTGCGCATTTTGGCTATAAATATCTACAAGCATCCCGCCTATATGCTTAAGCTGCGTGACGGTAGCACTTATACCATTTATAAAACAGCGACTACGCCCATCCACATAAATAACACGACGTAAAATTAAACCATCTGCCGCATCAATTTCATTTTCAGCTAACCAATATTGAGCTATATCATTGTTTGCGATAAGAAAACTAGCGCTAATCTCTGCTTTTTCACAGCCAACACGAATCACATCGCCTTCGTTACGTGCGCCTAGGGCTAAAGACAAAGCATCAATTAAAATGGATTTTCCTGCACCTGTTTCTCCAGTTAATGTCGTAAAACCAGACTGAAACTCTAGGTCTAGTTGCTCAACAATAATGAAGTTTTTAATTGATAATGTTTCTAGCATATAGCGATTAGTTGAAAGTAAAAATAAATGCTGAATGTTGCATTGCTGTTCTTAACCAAGAAGATAGTTAACCCCAATGTAATTTATTGCGCAGCATATCAAAATAACTATGGTTGCTTGGGTGCAATAAAATCACATTATCATCTGCACGTTCAATACTAATTCTATCACCTTCTTTTAATTGTAATTGGTATTGTCCATCAAAACTAACTTGCGCCTGCTCAACGCCCACAATAGTGACTTCTATTGTTACACTATTACTCACCGCAATGGGTCGATTGCTCAAGGTATGTGGGCAAATAGGCACTAATGCAATGGCTTGTAAGCTAGGGTGCAGAATGGGGCCACCTGCCGATAGTGAATAAGCTGTTGTCCCTGTAGGAGTGCTAATGATAAGGCCGTCTGATCGTTGTTTCTGTACAAATTCATTATCAATTTTAACTTCAAGCTCAATTAGTCGCAGATCACTTTTTATTACCACATCATTCATTGCGCAGTCTTGATGTATCTGCTCGCCGTTCCTCGTCACTTCAGAAGTCAACATCATGCGTGCTTCATTAAGATAATCCCCATCTAAAATCTTATCGATCTGTTCTAACATTTTTTCTGCACGTAGATCTGTCAAAAAGCCAAAACGACCGCGATTAATACCGACTAGGGGCACTTTATAATTTTTAAGTGCACGACCAACACTCAACATCGTACCATCTCCACCCATGACAATGACAAGGTCAATACTACGGCCTATTTGTTCTAATGGCGATGTTTTAAATCCAGACAGTTTGGCATGTTTTGCAGTTTTCTCTTCTAGCCAAACTTCAATATTTTTATTGGATAAATGCTGAGCTAAGTCTTTCAAATCATCACGCATAACGGTTAAGTCAGACTGGCGCATAAACTTGCCCACAATAGCGATAGAATTAAATTTTTTAGACATGTCAGAATTTAATCACAGTTTACCAATTACAGCCAGCAACAACGTATAACAGATGACTAATCTCAATTTTTTTAACTCATTTCTCATTGAATATTATGTTTCTGTCCTCATCTTAACTTTAGCTATAAAATTTTAAATAATTCAGGCAAGATATCAGCTCAATAAATTTTTTGGAGTTCTAGTTGGATCAACGCACTCAAATGTTATTAAAAACATTGATTGAACATTATATTACTGATGGTCAACCAATAGGCTCGCGTGCGTTACTGGAACATTCAGGTTTAAATTTAAGCAGTGCCACCATTCGCAATGTGATGAGCGATTTAGAAGCGCTTGGCTTTATAACAAGTCCGCACACCTCTGCAGGTCGTATTCCAACTGAACGTGGCTATCGTTTTTTTGTTGACACTTTATTAAGTGTAAAACCATTAGCATCGCCACAAATTCAATTGCTAGAAAACTCATTAATAACAGCCAACCCACAAGAAGTTATCGCCACAGCAACAGATATGCTATCTGGTCTCACCCAATTTGCCGGGCTAGCACTTATAGTAAAACGCAAGTCATTAATATTTAAACATTTAGAGTTCATGAAGCTGTCAGAGAAGCGCATTTTAGTAATCATTGTCAGCACTGATGGAAGTGTGCAAAATCGTATTATTTTGGCAGAAAAAGTTTACACAGAATCAGAGCTTACTCAGGCAAGCAATTATTTCAATGTCCATTTTACTGGCAAAAATTTAGAAGAAACCAAACAGAATTTATATAACGAATTGCAGATAATGCAACAAGACATTAGCAACCTCATGTCAGCAGCTTTAAATCCAAGTGATAATGATGATGAAACCCAAGAAAGTATGATTATTTCTGGTGAGCGCAACTTATTACAAATTGATGACCTTAGCGCCAACGTGGCGAGTTTACGTAAACTCTTTGATGCGTTTGAACATCGCACCCTACTTATGCAACTGCTAGACAACAGCCAGAAAGCAGAAGGCATACAATTATTTATCGGTAGTGAGAGTGGTTACAGTCCATTAGACGAATGTAGTATGGTAACTTCATCATATGAAGTTGATGGCCAAGTTGTTGGCACACTAGGCGTAATTGGGCCTACCAGAATGGCCTATGAACGCGTTATTCCTATCGTTGATATTACGGCAAAGTTATTATCAAACGCACTGTCTAACAAATAAGTAAGACAATCATTAATACTCAAGAAATAGTTAAAATTATTTATGGCATATTACAATCACGAGCCTGATTACGAACATGGTGACCAACTTAAAGTAGGTATTTTATTAACTAATTTAGGTACACCTGATGCGCCAACGGCGAAAGCGTTACGGCCTTATTTACAACAGTTTTTAATGGATAGACGCGTAGTTGAAATTCCGCGCTTTATTTGGTGCTGGATTTTACACTTTATTATTTTAGTAGTAAGACCTAAAAAGTCAGCTGAAAAATATGCGCAGGTATGGTCAGAAGAAGGTTCGCCTTTATTAGTACATGCACAAAAACAAACGCAGCTTTTACGCGGGTTTTTAGCGCAAAAAATAAAGTCGCCATTTGTGGTTGAACTTGGGATGAGCTACGGCAACCCAAGCATGAAAAGTGCAATTGAAAAACTCAAAGCACAGCATTGCAATAAAATTCTCGTCTTTCCACTTTACCCGCAATATGCGGCAAGTAGTACGGCTGCTAGTCTAGATGCTGTTTGGAAAACATTACTTAAAATGCGTAATGTTCCTGCGATAAGAACTATCAGAAACTACCATGACCATCCCGCTTACATTAAAGCGCTGGCGACTAGCATCCAAGATTATTGGGTAATTAATGGCAAGCCAAAAAAATTAATTATGAGTTTTCATGGCGTACCTAAATTTCATTTAATGAAAGGTGACCCATACCATTGTGAATGCCATAAAATAGCCCGCCTTGTGGCGGAAGAACTCAATTTAGATAAAACGCAATATCAAGTGGCCTTTCAGTCACGCTTTGGTAAACAGGAATGGCTAAAACCATATTTAGCCAGCACTTTAGAAAACCTCGGCAAAGAAAAACTAAACCGTATCGATGTGGTTTGTCCAGGGTTTAGTAGTGATTGTTTAGAAACATTAGAAGAAATTGCGATTGAAGGTAAAGAAATTTTTCAGAGTAACGGTGGTGGCGAATATCACTATATCCCAGCACTTAATGAAAATGAAACTTGGATAACCGCCATGACTGAGATTGCTTTAGAAAACTTAGGTGGCTGGGTGTTTGCAGATTGGGATAAAGCAGCTGCAAAAGAAAATAGTATGAACACCGCTGCGCGCGCAAAAGCTTTAGGCGCTAGCGATAAAGCGGTATAATTCAATCTTTCACACTTTAGTAATTTATATATGATTGTTATTACCGGTGGCGCAGGCATGATAGGCAGCATGATTGCCTGGCATTTGAACAAAAAACTTGGTCAAGAAAACCTTGTGATTGTTGATCACATTACACACACAGATCAATGGCAAAACCTAGTCCATAGAAAATATGTAGAATACCTAGACAAAGATCAACTATTTGATTTTCTGGAAGATAACGACTCCATATCAGCAGTAATTCATATGGGGGCAATTAGCGCAACTACAGAAAAAAGTTTTAATAAGTTAGTTCGCGATAATATGCACTACTCACAAGACTTATGGTCTTGGTGCACAGAGCATAAAGTACCTTTTTTTTACGCTAGCTCAGCAGCTACTTATGGCGACGGTAAGCAGGGCTATGACGATACAAGCATAGAAAATTTAAGACCACTCAATGCCTACGGCTATTCAAAACACTTTTTTGACCAATGGGTAATCAAACAAACTGATGAAAATATTGACATCCCGCCAGCTTGGGCTGGCTTTAAGTTTTTCAATGTATATGGGCCAAATGAATACCACAAAGACCGCATGGCAAGCGTAGCCCTTCACACGTTTAATCAAGTGACTGAAACAGATACAATGAAATTGTTTAAAGGGACCAAAAAAGGGGTAGAAGATGGTATGCAAATGCGTGATTTTGTTTATGTAAAAGACGTAGCTGAAATTGTATGCCACTTCCTAACATCAGCCCTTGATGGCAAACCAGCTCCCAATGCTCTCTATAATATTGGCACAGGCAAAGCTCGCAGTTTTAAAGATTTATCAACTGCTGTGATGAGCAGTATGGATAAAACTCCCAATATTACTTACATAGACATGCCTGAAGACTTGCAAGGAAAATATCAATACTTCACCGAAGCAAGCATGCAAAAATTACGTGATGCAGGTTATAACAAACCATTTTCTAGCTTGGAAAATGGTATAAATGATTACGTTCAACATTATTTAATGCAAGCCGATCCATACTGCTAATATCACATTATCGAGAGCGTCTTTGAAATATATTGATTTTTTAAAAACTGAACATGCTGCACATATGGCTATGTATGGTGCGCTAGAATCATTGTTTCCTTCAATCAGCAATACGGGTATTGCCATGCAAGATTGCATTAAAAATGGTGGCAAAATATTACTGATGGGCAATGGTGGAAGTGCTGCTGATAGCCAGCATATTGCGGCAGAAATTGTCGGTCGTTTTAATAAAGAGCGTAAAGGCTTACCTGCGATCGCACTCACTACAGACACATCTATACTGACCTCAGTCGGTAACGATTACGGATATGATTATATTTTTGAACGGCAAATTGAGGCGCTCTGCCGTCCTGAAGATTTGGTGATAGGTATTACCACTTCAGGCAATAGTAGCAATGTTGTGAATGCCATACAAAAAGCCAAAGAAATTGGCGCAATCACTGTAGGTCTTACCGGTGGTACTGGTGGAAAACTAAAAGCCATTTGTACTCACAATTTAGTCGTGCCTTCAAATACAACAGCACGTATCCAAGAAGCACATATTTTTATTGGCCATAGCTTATGTGCTATTTTAGAAGACTAATTTAAAAAAACATAACGTTCGCATGCAAACCAATTTACTAAATAGCGCAATTGCTACAGTTAAACAATTTGGAAACAAGCCGGGTCATATACTCGTGATTGGCGACATCATGCTTGATCGCTATTTGATAGGTGACGTCAGTCGCATCTCACCTGAAGCACCAGTACCGGTTGTATTGCTTAAGAATCAAAATGAGTGTGCAGGTGGTGCGGCTAACGTCACTGCAAACCTAGCCTTACTAGGAATCAAGACTCAACTGCTTGGATGTGTTGGTGACGATGCTGAAGGAAAAAGCTTAATTAAGCTCATGCAAGACATTGATGTTGGCAGTCAGTACATCATCACCAGCAACAAACGCCCCACCATTGCTAAAACACGCGTCCTTGGCGGTCATCAACAAATGATCCGTATCGACCAAGAAAGTCATATAAAATTTTCGCGGCACGAAGAAAAAACCATTCTTGAAGTATTTAGTAAAGCACTCGACGCAAAGCCAAGCATTGTCATTTTTTCGGATTATGCGAAAGGTCTATTAAGCGAAACAGTTTGTCAGACAATGATCAAACAATGCAGTGTTGCAAAAATCCCCTCTTTAGTGGACCCTAAAGGGGTGGTTTACACTAAATACACTGGGGCAACAGCGCTTACACCAAATAAAAAAGAAACCGCCGAAGCCTGTAATGTTGGCATTGAAGACCCCAGCTTAATGGCTAAAGCAAATCAATTAAAAGATAATCTGAAGTTAGATTTTTTAGCCGTCACCAGAGGTGAAGAAGGTATTACTTTATTAGATGATGCCACACATCATTTAACAGCGACGGCAAAACAGGTCTTTGATGTTTCTGGTGCGGGGGATACAGTGATTGCAACGTTAGCCGCTGGATTGATGCACGATCTTAGTCCGCTTGAAAGTCTAGCTTTAGCAAATATAGCAGCTGGCGTTGTCGTTGGTAAAGTAGGCACAGAACCAATCACTGGTAATGAGCTTATTGAAGCATTAACAAATGCACAAAGTAAAGAGCAAGCACATAAAGTGTGCAACTTAAATGAGTTAATGCAAAAAGTGCATATTTGGCAGCAATCAAAACAAGATATTGTATTTACCAACGGTTGTTTTGATTTGTTGCATGCCGGCCATGTCACTTACTTAGAAGCTGCAAAAAAGCGTGGTGATAAGCTTATCCTGGGACTTAATACGGATCGATCAGTGAGTGCGTTAAAAGGTCCTAAACGCCCTGTTGTAAATGAAAAAGATAGAGCCAGAGTGCTAGCTGCATTAGAATCTGTGGATGCCGTGATTTTATTTGATGAAGATACCCCGCTAAATCTTATTAATACAATCAAACCTAACATTATTGCAAAAGGCAGTGATTACACTGCGGATCAAGTCATTGGCGGTGAGGAAGTAAAAAACTGGGGTGGTGAAATAGCGCTTATTGATCTAGTTGAAGGTAGAAGCACCAGCAGCATTATTAGCAAGATGAATACTTAAATTAGCATGCCTAAAAATACTGCCGAGAAAATTTTAGTCATGGGACCATCATGGGTAGGTGATATGGTCATGGCACACAGCCTGTTTCAATCGATTAAACAAAAAAATCCAAATGTTCAAATTGATGTTGCAGCACCTGCTTGGACGCTACCTTTACTTGAGCGGATGCCGGAAGTGTCAGAAACAATTGCATTACCATTCAAGCATGGTGAACTCGCTTTTTGGGAACGTATTGCTTTTGGAAAAAGCTTAAAAAATAAAGCTTATAGCCAATCAATCTCACTAGTCAATTCTTTAAAATCCGCTCTATTACCATGGGCTGCTGGCATACCAAAACGTACAGGATTTTTAGGTGAAATGCGTTACGGCCTTCTCAATGATATTCGTCCATTAGATAAAGTCATATTACCGAAAACAGTACAAAGGTTTATAGCGTTAGGGTTAAATAAAAACCAAACGATAGATACAATCCCTCAACCAAAATTAATCACTAACACAACGAATATCACTCAAACACTAAACAAACTAGACATCAAAAACACCAACAAAAAGATTCTTGGCCTTTGTCCCGGTGCAGAATATGGCGATGCCAAGCGCTGGCCAGTTGAACACTTTGCTGAAACTGCCAATGCTATTATTAACAAAGGTTGGCAAGTCTGGCTATTTGGTTCAGATAAAGACTTGACGATAACCAATAAAATTAATTTATTAACAAAAGGTCAATGTGTCAACTTAGGTGGCAAAACCAATTTAGGTGAAGTGATAGATTTAATGTCTTTATGCGATACGGTAGTGAGTAATGATTCTGGCCTAATGCATGTAGCTGCAGCATTAGACAAGAAACTTATTGCCATTTTCGGCTCATCTAACCCACACCATACGCCTCCGATTAACCCAAAAGCAATTATCGAATACTTAGGATTAGAATGCAGCCCTTGTTTTAAAAGAGAGTGCCCTCTTGGCCATTTAAATTGTTTAAAAAACATTAGCCCAAAAAATATTATCAATTCAATAAAATAATTTTAAGAAGCTAGATTGACCTTTTCTCAATTATTCTAAACACCTCTTTGAGATCTAATTTTTGAGATTTTCTTATTCTATTTCTTGCTTTTAGCACATCAGGAATCTTAGACAGAGCCAATCCAAAGCCTTTCAAATTGACTCGATCTAGCATCAGTAATTCACCCAGTAATTGAAAAATTGATAATGGAATAGCACTCAATAATAATTGAGCTGGGGTTAAATGAATCCATTCTAAAATATAACGGTTTCTACGTCGAATACATTTAACTTGTTTCATTTTTACGTTTGCACGAATTGCCCCAACACTTTGATGCACAAGGCTAGATCTAGGCTCAAAGTAACTATACCAGCCTCTTCTCCAAGCACGAATACCAATATCTGAATCTTCTCCATAATATGGTTTGAATATAGGATCAAACCCATTTAACGCATCAAACATTGACTTTCTTATGAGCATTGACCCACCATGGCCATACATTGTTGGACAACGTTTACCATTTTTAACAGTATCCAATGCGTCAGTTAAAGACCACTTAAGCAAAGAAATACTGCCTTTTTTAAATTGCCTATAATTCCATGAATGCCTCTTAACTTCACCTTTCTCATCATAAATCAAAGGATTAACTGAAAAGGTATTTTTATCTTCAAAATATGGGACTAATGATGGGAAAAATTCATCTGTTAGCTTCACATCTGAATTAAGTATAAAAACTAAATCTGTAGTTGCCTCTTTAACGCCAGTATGCACAGCCTCAGCAAAACCTCTGTTTACAGCATGAACAAGCACTTTAACCTGAGTAAACTTTTCAGCTAGCAGCCTAACGCTAGCGTCCTCAGAACCATCATCAACCACTATTACAGAACTTTCTTGATCATAATTTTTTAGTGCCTTCAAAACAGAAGGTAAGTTCTTGCTTAATAAGTTTACGCCATTGTAATTTGGTATAACTACTGTAATAGTTTTATTCATAATGGCCCGCTACTTTTTTATGTAAAACATAACACCTACAACTAATGTCAAAATGTTAATATTGTATCAAGAAAAATAAGGATGTGAAGATTGTAAAAGCTATCATAATACTAACGAGGCAATATTGGCTGCAGTCTTAACACCATTTTGCGAACAGTAAGCTGCCCAGTCTTGCACTTCTGTCCAGTTGCTTAAAAATACAAAATCTAAGCCAGCATTAGTGGATGCTTGGTGATCAAATCGACTATCACCAACAAACAAAGCAGGAAATTGAATATTACCATTGGCTTTTTCTCGCTCTAGCACGATATCTTTAGTATCTGGGCCACCAAAAATACCCAGTTCAAATAATGGTGACAAATCTCTACGTTTGAAAATTTTTCTGAGTTCAACCTGATCCCCGCCTGAGAGTATCATCCAATTTGCTTGATCTGTATGTTGCTTTAACTCTTTTAGCTTAGGCGCGATTTCGCATTGCATTAAAGTTTCATCTAAAATCTCATCAAATGCTTTAAGAGCTTTTTCCATTAATTCTGTTGTTAAGGACTGCTTTAGTATTTCTTTATAGTAGTACTCAATTTTTCCGTTTCGTGGATAACTACCTATTTTTACATGGTAATCAACTAGTGCTTGAGCTTGAGCATCTGTGCCACCCATTCTTCTAGCGACATCAAAGTAGGCACTTATTTTTGTACCGTTACTATTTAAAATTACGCCGTCGCAATCAAAAACTATTGTTTTATATTTTTTTATATTTAACATTTTATCTATTAAAAAAGGCTTCATGCAGCTGCATAAAGCCTAAATTATACGTATTTAAAATCTAATTAAGCAGGCTTTATCGCGCTTGCTTCTTTTGCTAACTTAGTAATGTGTGCCCAGTCCTTATTTGCAACTGTATCTGCTGGGGTTAACCAAGTTCCGCCGCAAACCACAACATTAGGCAATGCCAAGAAATCTGCTGCTGAGTCTACTTTAACACCACCTGTTGGACAGAATTTAACGTCTGCAAATGGCCCTGAAAAACCTTTTAGTAAATTTATACCACCCACGGCTACTGCAGGGAATAGTTTTAAAAAATAATAATCATCGGCATTAGCCATCATGATTTCCGAGCCTGTAGAAACGCCTGGCAAAAGTGGCAAACCAATTTTACGCGTATATTGACCCAGCTCAGATGTATATCCAGGGCTCACTGCAAATTTACACCCTGCATCTAATGAGTTTTTTGCATCTTGTATATTACGCACCGTACCAGAACCTAAAATAGCATCCGGTACATGCTTAGCAATTTGCTCCATCGCTTCTAAAGCTACAGGTGATCGTAATGTTACTTCTAGTACTTTAATGCCACCTTCAAGTAGAGCTTCCGCCATTGGCACAGCATCTTCAACTTTATTAATCACTATAACCGGGATTACTGGACCTTCTTTAGCTAAATCTAATGTGTTCATTATTCTCTCAATATTTATATAATTATACTTTTCATAATTAATTTTCTTTAAAATCAATTTAGGTAAGACGTTTGAATACTGGTAGTGAATACCAACAACAAACGAAAGTAACACCATACTAATTGTATCTTCAAGCTAATTATAACCAGGTAATGGCACCTTCTTCGGCCGACAATACGTTTCTACGCATTCCGCCAAACAACTCCCGACCAATACCGTGTTCATTAGCATGGCGTTTTTCATCAGACAACGCTACAACTTCACGTTCTTCCCATTCATCCTCGTCGACCAATGCGTTGACCATGCCAACTTTAGCATTTAATCGGATGATATCGCCAGTACGCACTTTAGCAAGTGGGCCGCCTGCCGACGCTTCTGGGCTTAAATGAATAGCTGCTGGTATCTTGCCTGACGCGCCACTCATACGACCATCGGTTACAATCGCAACCATAAATCCTTTGTTTTGCAACACAGCTAATGGGGGGGTTAACTTGTGTAGCTCAGGCATTCCATTAGCTTTTGGCCCTTGGAAACGCACCACTGCGATGAAATCCTTTTCTAATTCACCACGATCGAATGCCAACAATAACTCTTCTTGTGCATCAAACACAATCGCAGGGGCTTCGATAATATGTCGATCTTCAGGCACAGCTGAAATTTTAATAACACTACGTCCTAGATTGCCTTTAAGTAAGCGTAGACCACCTGTTTTACTAAATGGGTGTTCAGCTGGGCGAACGATCAATTCATTGCCACTTTCTTTTGGTAGGTCTTTCCAAACAAGCTTGCTATCTTCTTTAACTGGCAACTTGCCATAATCACGCAAGCCACCATAGGCGACTGTATAAACATCTGGGAACATATAACCGGCATCAATCAGCTCTCGAATAACGTAAGCGGGGCCGCCTGCATCTTGGAACTGATTCACATCTGCCTTCCCGTTTGGATAAACACTAGCCAATAAAGGCGTTGTTTTTGCAAGATGATAAAAATCTGTCCAGTCAATTACAATACCTGCGGCACGTGCAATCGCCACCCAATGAATTAAGTGATTAGTTGATCCGCCTGTTGCCAGCAACGCCACCATCGCATTGACAATCACATGCTCATCTACTAACCGCCCTATTGGCGTGTAATGATTTCGTTGGATGTTCTGTAACACCATGTTGACGGCCTCACGCGTAAGCAGTTCACGCATGCCATCATGTGGATGAATAAACGCTGAACCTGGGACGTGTAAGCCCATGGCTTCCATCAACATTTGATTAGTGTTGGCAGTACCATAAAAAGTACAAGTTCCTGCCCCGTGATAAGCAGCTGATTCTGATTCTAGCAATTCTTCGCGGCCAATCAAGCCTTGCGCATATTGCTCGCGCACTTTAGATTTAGCAGTATTATCAATACCTGTACTCATAGGGCCTGCTGGTACAAATACGCACGGCAAATGTCCAAATTGTAATGCACCAATTAATAAGCCAGGCACAATTTTATCGCATACACCTAATAACAAAGCAGCATCAAACACATCATGCGATAAAGCAATTGCTGTACCCATGGCAATAGTGTCGCGGCTGAATAATGACAACTCCATGCCAGGTTCACCTTGCGTAATACCATCACACATCGCAGGCACACCCCCGGCGATTTGCGCCGTTGCACCTAATTTATTCGCCTCGTTTTTAATAATATCTGGGTAACTACCATAAGGCTGATGTGCTGATAACATATCATTATAGGCCGTGACAATGCCAATATTCGGTGCTTTTTCAGAATGAATTTTCAGCTTATCATTGACTGGCATAGCAGCAAAGGCATGTGCTACATTGGCGCAACCTAAACGGTCAGCACCTCGATCACGATTCGCGACTTCATCTAACCTTTGCAAGTAAGCGGTTCGCGTTGGACGGCTGACTTCAATAATTCGTTCGGTCACTTCGATATGGGATTGTTTCATGTTTGACTCAACTCACTTTTTGATGCCGCATACTTGTGCAGCAGTTATAATAATTAGAGTGCAATTATCTCTTAAGTTAGTGAATACCGTCAAGCTGGTAAAATAAATAATTATTAAAATCAAAGGCTTATAAATAATTATTTTTTAGTCACTAAAATATCTTCCAGCATTAAATATTCTAAATCACATCCATAGAACATATTTAAAGCATCTGTTGGACTACATACCATTGGCTCCCCACGTCGATTCAGCGATGTGTTTAAAACAACAGCACTACCGCGCAATGTTTCCAAATGCTCTATCAGCTCATAGTAACGTGGGTTAGTTGCTCGCGTGACAACTTGAGCACGCGCAGTACCATCTTCATGTACCACTTCAGGAATACGATCATTCCAAGCGGGATTCACATCAAATGTAAATGTCATATATGGGGCAGGATGCTCAGTCTGTAACAAATCTTTTGCTACTGTATCGAGCATACTTGGACAAAATGGACGCCAGCGTTCCCGATACTTAATTTGAGCGTTAATCCGATCAGCTACACCTGGGTAGCTAGGATCACCTAAAATACTACGACATCCTAATGACCGCGGCCCAAATTCCATTCGGCCCTGAAACCAAGCTAAAGGATTACCTTCAGCAAGTAATTCAGCTGCTTTTAGGGGACTATTTTCAACACGAGACCATACTGGGTTTTTAGGGTGCGCTTTGCAAGCTGCGATACACTCTTCATTTGCATATGAAGGGCCAAGGTAGACATGCTCCATCTTGTGTATAGTTTCACCAGCCAAATGAGCCGCGTAAGTAGCCGCGCCAAGTGATGTCCCATTATCACCAGATGCTGGCTGTACAAATAACTCTTTAACAGCTGGTAAATTAATAATGCGCTGATTCAACTTTACATTTAGCGCAACGCCACCAGCCATTACAACCTTGCCAGTTTCGCGAATAATATCGCCAAGATAATACTCAATCATCTCAAGCGCCAGCTTCTCTAACAATGCCTGAATAGAAGCTGCGTAGTGAATATAAGGATTGTCAATTTCATCACCCTGACGTCTTGGGCCCAACCGTTTAATAAGCTCAGGTGTAAAATAATAGCCTTTGCCATTTTCTTTATAACGTCGTAAACCAACCACATTTACCAGCTTTGTATTCACGACTAGCTCACCATTTTCAAACTTAGCTAAATCAGATAAATCATATTTAGTCGCATCACCATATGGCGCCATGCCCATGACTTTAAATTCACCATCGAGCATATCAAAGCCTAAAAACTCCGTCATCGCACCATAAAGGCCGCCTAAAGAGTCTGGGTCATAAAATTCTTTAATTTTATGAATATTTCCATTTTCGCCATAGCCGAAAAATGTAGTGGCATATTCACCTTTACCATCAATACCAACAATGGCTGTTTTTTCTTTAAACCCACTTAAATGATAAGCACTAGAGGCATGCGCTAAATGGTGTTCAACAGGCACAAACTTAGCATTGACCAAACCAAGCTCTTTCATTAAGGCTAATGATTTATCTCGATTCCGCCGAAACCTACGATTACCATTAAAAATAGCATCTAAAGCACGATCTGGTGCATACCAATGGCGCTTTGCATAATGCCAGCGCGCATTAGTACTCAGTGGGATTTCGGCATAAGGAAAAGCAACAATTTCAACCTCTTCTGGCTTTATACTAGCTTGCTGTAAGCAAAACTTAGCAGCCTCATAAGGAAACTTGTTTTTAGCGTGCTTATCGCGAATAAATCGTTCTTCTTCTGCCGCAGCAATTATTTTCCCATCAACTAGAATAGCTGCAGATGCGTCGTGACTTAATGCCCCAGATAAACCTAATACAATCATTTTATTAAACTCAATGTGATTACTTTAAAATTTGTGCCGCTTGCAATACTGAATCATCGTCATAAACAACTTTGAAACTTTTAACAAACGCATTATACAGTGAAGGTGTCGCTTTCCAATTTTGCATAAAGCGTTTTAAATCGCGTACATGTGCTTTTTTTACAGATTCAACATTGTTATGTTGCTTCATGCTGTCTAAATCAATCAACAAAGGTGTATTATTTCTCATTTTGATGTTAGTCGCTTTCATATCGCCATGAGAAATATTGAGCAGATATAAGCGAAAAAATAATTGCGTGATGTCTTTCATAGCTTTTGCACGAATCACCTTATCATTTTCATTCTTAAAGAACTCCGCAACATCAGGTGCATCCACAAATTCACTTAAAAAATAGGCCTTACCACGTAAAACAAAAAAACGATGCTCAATCAAAGCAATTGGCTTAGGTGTTGGGATATTTAATAATATCAAGCGATGTGCATTTGCCCATGAAACAGCTGCGCGTGTTTTGCGAAACAGTCGACTAAAACAATGCACCAAATTCTTAATGTTGTAACGCTTAACGACCACCCCTGTTAAGAATGAATTTTTTAAAGTATATGGCTT
>CAZJUK010000018.1:0-24558 GCA_964549145.1 uncultured Methylophilaceae bacterium | reverse complement strand
TATATACTTCATTTATTGTCTCCTTCAGATGACAAAATCATATACTTATAAAACAACTTAGTAATTCTTAAAAGAGGTTAAAACACCCCCTGATGCCGTTCATAATGCTGGGGTCGAGGGTTCAAGTCCCTCTTTCACCACCAATACAAACGCCCCTTTCGAAAGATTGGGGCGTTTTTATTTACACTCTTTCTTAAAATCAAGAATATACCCAATAAAAACATGATGCTTTTATTGTTATTGGGTTATGATTTATATAATAAATAATTCGGTTTAATTATGAAAAAATCTTTTTACATTGACTATCCACAAGAGCATGTTGAAGGTCAGCACCATACTTACCGATGTGCTTATTGCAAAGTCATCACTACTGTAGTTAATGGTAGTCTAGAAGGCCATCTGGCATCATGCGAGTATAGAGCACGCTGGATACGAAAAAAATAAATTAACATCCGAACCTGTGTGCACAGTAACAGATGATGTTGACTAAGCCATAAAAAAAGCCATGCGCAAAAACCCCAGGGTTTTCATACTGAGCTTTTTTATAATCTGGAGCGGGAAGAAAGTTTTGACCAGACATCTCACCCTTGGAAGGATGCGCCCTTCCTCTTGAGCTATTCCCGCATTATTTTAATATTACTATATTGACTGAAGTTTAGATATAAATGTCCAACCTACTCTAAATATTTACCAAAATGCTTATACATAGCATAAAAAAACCTAGCAAACATTACTAGGTTATTAACGAAGTTTTAAAATCTTATCTATTCATTACGTACATTGTCACTTCAAAACCAAAACGCATTTCTGCAACTGCAGGTGTTGCCCACATAATATTTCTCCTTTGTGTTCAAGCACATCAATATTAATGCGCTTGCTTAATAGTTATTTTACCTGACTACTAAAACTTGCCTCTACGTGCGAAACTTAAAACGACTCAATGATTTTGATTGTTGCCGACTAGCATTTTTATAACAAATGGTTAATTATTATTCTTGTAGATAACAGAGTATGTTGTAAGATTAGCCATTTGTAGGAGTAATAATATGAGTGTAATTGGTCAGTCAAAACATACCGTGTTAATTACCGGGACTAACCGTGGCATTGGTTTGGAATTTACTAAACAATATGCTGAGGCTGGCTGGAAAGTACTAGCATGCAGCCGTGCGCCAGCATCTTCTGATGCCTTAAATAAACTAGCTGATATGCATAGCAATATCCAACTTTACACTTTAGACGTAGGTGATTTTGAGCAAATAGATGCATTGGCAACACAGTTGAACAATGTGAGCATAGACGTGCTGATTAACAATGCTGGCATTTACCCGAGTAGCAATATTAGCAGTGCCAGTGCTGATGCTTGGTTAGATGGCTTTAAAATCAATACGGTTGCGCCGTTCAAAGTAGCAACTGCATTTAAGGCTCACATTGCAAACAGTAAACTCAAAAAACTAGCGACATTGTCGAGCAAAATGGGGAGCTTGGACGATAATACTAGTGGTGGCAGTTACATTTATCGTTCTACCAAAACTGCAGTCAACATGGTGATGAAAAGTCTAAGTGTTGATTTAGCTGATGCTGGCATTGCGGTTGTCACACTTCACCCAGGTTGGGTACAAACAGATATGGGTGGCCCTAACGGTTTAATTAATAAGCAAACCAGCGTTAATGGTTTGCGAAAGGTCATCGACAACCTAAGCCTTAGCAACACAGGCAAATTCATCGCTTATGATGGCAAAGAGATTGCTTGGTAGTTTATGTAACTTTATTGACTGGTTGCTTAAACGGCGCGCGCGATTCAAGCTCGTCTGTATAGGCAGCAATGCCTAATGCCTCGCGCGCAACAAAGCTTTTAATTGCCGCATCAAATTCTGGTGAAGTGATTTTATGATACGAGCAAGTAGGTCGTGGCTCGAAACCGCGTGCGAGTTTATGCTCACCCTGCGCACCGCCCTCAAAATAAGTAATATTTTCTTCAATACAAAACTGCTGCGCTTGATAATAACAAAGTTCAAAATGCAAACCAGAAACAAACTGAAGTGCGCCCCAATAGCGACCATAAAGCGTGGTTTGATTATAAATATTGAGTGTGGCTGCGACTTTTTTCCCATCTTGTTCAGCAATAATCAACAATAGGTTCTCTGGCATATTTCTACCAATCTCGACAAAAAACTCACGTGTTAAATATGGCGTTGATCGATGTTCTGTATATGTATTGCAGTAGCATTCATAAAAGAAATTCCAATCCTCGGCACTTGCTGCAGTGCCTTTAATAGGCTGGCAGCTAACACCTGCTTTACTAATTTTGTTTCTTTCCTGGCGAATTTTCTTACGTTTGTTATGACTTAGCGTTTGTAAAAAATCATCGAAACATTGGTAATCTTTATTCTCCCACCTAAATTGCACGCCTTTGCGTTGATGCCAACCTACCGATTGCAACAGCTGTGCATCAGCAACATCAGGAAATAAAATGTGCGCACTAGATAGTTTGTTTTTATTCATTACTTCTTCTAGTGCTTCAATGATCAGTAATTTGGTAGCAGGGCTTTTTGCTAGTAGTCTTGCACTCGTGATTGGCGAAAATGGGATGGCTGAGAGTAATTTTGGGTAATAGTTTCCACCGGCTTGCTCATATGCATCAGCCCATGACCAATCGAACACATATTCACCGTAAGAATGACTTTTTACATACAAAGGCATTGCGCCTATTAAGTCGTTGCCCTGAGTAACTAACAATGGATAAGGTGTCCAGCCTGTGCCAGCACCAACAGACTTTGATGATTCTAAAGCACTAAAAAACGCATGGCTAAGTAACGGGGTGCCATCGGTAAGTGAATCCCATTTTTCTGGTAAAATTTCACTGAAAGTTTCGACAACTTGAACGATGGGCTTACTAACATTTTGCATAAAATAACTGTAGCTAAGTTGCTTTACAAAAAAAAGGGGAGATTAGCAAACAGAAAGAAAGTAGACATACTTAATTTAAAAATTACGAATTCTGTTATACAGGTTTAAGAAATTTAGCTTGGTTGCTTACGAATAGAGGACGCTTGCTTTTTAATTTTTAGCTTACCTTTTTGTTTGAGCTCTGCTTCTAATTTTTCAAGACGCTCTGCCTCAACTCTAGCATTAGCTGCTTTATGACGCTCTGACCATTTAGCTTGCGCTAGCTCTAATTCTTCAAAAGTGATCACATTATCTTCGTCGACATCCACATAACTAAAATGTCTAGCCACTTGCGGTAAACATACGGCAGCTTCCTCACGAGTTAAGGTTTCATCGACATCATTATCACATCGTGCAAAACGTTGTTTTAAGTTGGCCTTCATTGCTTTGCGTCTTTTTTGAATCGCAATATGTTCAGGGTCTGTGTTCCTAGAAAAGTCTGCTAATGCTTTGCGCAACCTAGCACGATCATCGGGACTGAAATTGAGTTCTAAGGTTTTTTCTAAAGCATATTGTTGTCTGATTTCAGAAATAGTTTCGCTATCTGGCACTTGTGGTGCTAAATCACCATCTCCGCCAGCATATGCAGAAAATGTGGCAAATACACTAAACAACAATAAAGCCGATGTCTGTGAAAATAAAACTTTACTTGATAACATCATGATTAATATAAATGCCTTGATCAAATAGAAGCTAAATAAATTAGATTGATAATGTTGATTCAACTTTGTTAACGAATTATTTCAATTTAACATTTATTTGTAAGTAAATGTAATTAATCCGTTTAATACAATTATGAGGGTATTATTAATCAATTAGTTTCATATAAATTCTAGATTTATTGATATTTAAATCATATACTTAGGATTTACTCCTAAATATTAAAAACCATTTCAATCCTGAAGAGCAACTTAATGCCTGAAGCCAATAAAAAAATATTAATTGTGGATGATGATTTGCGCATGCGCGAATTATTAGAACGCTATTTAACTGAGCAAAACTTTGAAGTTGATACCGTGTCCGATGCTGTTGAAATGAATACTGCATTAAGCAAACATGCATTTGATTTATTGGTTTTAGATTTAATGCTACCGGGCGAAGATGGCCTAGCTATTTGTCGAAGATTACGTGCTGCTGAAGTTGCTACGCCTATTATTATGCTTACAGCACGAGGGGATGAAGTGGATCGTATAATTGGTCTAGAGATGGGTGCAGACGATTACCTACCTAAGCCATTTAATCCACGTGAGTTATTAGCAAGAATTAATGCTGTAATGCGCCGTAATGATAAACAGCTATCTAGCAACACGTCTGCCAAACAAGACCCCTTTGCTTTTGGAGAGTTTCTTTTTGATCCTGCTAATCGCAGCCTAAGTCGAAATGGTACGTCCATTACGATTACTAGCGGTGAGTTTGCTTTATTAAAAGTATTTACAGAGCATCCAAGGCAACCATTATCACGCGATAGACTAATGCAATTAGCACGTGGCCGAGAACTAGATGTGTTTGACCGTAGTATTGATGTGCAAGTCTCCCGTTTAAGAAGAATTATCGAACCCGACTCATCAAACCCGCGTTATTTACAAACCATGTGGGGCTTTGGTTATGTATTTATTCCTGATGGTGAAGCAAATACTTAAGCTAATTCATTCCGCTATCTTAATTTCTAATATAAAGTTAATTAACATTGCCACTTCTGCCACGGACAATTTTATCTAGACTACTGCTACTAATCGCCATTTTATTAGGCATTAGTATTTATGGTTCATTGAAGATTTTCGATTACTTTGATCGTGAGCCACGCGCAACAACTGCGGCTTTACAAGCAGTGACCGTTGTTAATTACACTCGCGCATCATTGATTGCTGCACACGAAAACAGGCGTATTGCTTTACTCTCCGAACTAACAGGCCGTGCGGGTGTACGTGTCTATGCAGCAGACTTCATGGAACATATCGAACCACTGCCAAACGATCAGTTTGTCAATTTAATTGCTGATAAAATACGCGAACAATTAGGTGAAGAGACAATCATCACAGTCAATCATTATGGTATTCAAGGTTTATGGATTAGTTTTAACGTGGAACTAGATGACTATTGGGTAGTAATTCCGAACATCCAAGTAGACCGTCCGTTTCAATGGCATTGGCTAGGCTGGGCTGCGTTAATTGGCTTACTATCGTTATTCGGTGCTTACATTATTGCCACACGTATTAACCGCCCATTGAATCGACTCGCAATCGCTGCTGATAAATTACGTAAAGGTGAAATTGCACCAAAATTACCTGAAGACAATTTGGATGAACTACGTGAAGTTAATCAAACTTTTAATGAAATGGCTGAAGCCTTGAGACGTTTAGATGCCGAGCGTACGTTGTTATTAGCCGGCGTTTCGCATGACATTCGTACACCAATGGCACGTTTACGCCTTGCAGTAGAACTGTTACCCGACGAGCAATGCCAACAAATGAAACTAGGTATGATCGAAGATATTGCCGATATGGATAATATTATTAATCAGTTTTTAGATTTTGTACGCGGCGTTGAAGGTGAAACTCCACAAATAATGGATATTAATGAATTGCTGCGTATGCTTTTAGATCGTCAAACTCGTGCTGGTCGAGATCTTAAAGTTAAGTTTGCGCCAAAATACGCCATCCCTTTAAGGCCACTAGCCATGCAACGGATGTTAGATAACCTAGTGGGAAACGCTTATGCATATTCTAAAGGTGACGTTTCTGTTGAATGCAATATTACTGCAAAAAACGTTGTCATTAGCGTCTTGGATAGAGGGCCAGGCATTCCAGAAAAACATGCAGATCGCCTTTTGCGCCCATTTGAGCGCTTAGACACTGCACGCAATAAAAATGAAGGTGGCAGTGGCCTTGGCCTAGCCATATGTAATCGCATTGCTAAATTACACCGAGGTAACTTAAAACTAATTAATAGAGAGGATGGTGGGCTAGAAGCGAGAGTATGCTTACCTATTGAAGAATAATAGAACTTAACATTGGGTTTTAAGATCTAAGCGGAAAACCAAACCTAAGTTTGAAACCAATTCAACTTTTCTCTTAACTGCACGACCTCGCCAATAATAATTAAACTCGGTGGTTTTATTTTGGCTAATGCAACTTTTTCAGCCAAGTCTAGCACTGTCGCGGCAATCACCCTTTGTTTTTGTGTTGTCCCCTGCTCTATCACAGCAGCTGGCATCGTGGCAGCAACGCCACGGGCAATTAATTGTTTACAAATTTCAGCCAACCCAATCAAACCCATATAAATCACCACTGTTTGATTTGGTCGTGTCATCGCCTCCCAATCTAAATCAACTGAACCCTCTTTTAAATGTCCAGTAATAAACAAACACGCTTGTGCGTAATCGCGATGCGTTAGCGGAATACCCGCATAGCTTGAAACACCACTTGCTGCAGTAATTCCTGGCACAACTTGAAAAGGCACGCCTTGCTGCATTAACGTGTCTATTTCTTCACCACCACGACCAAAAATAAATGGATCACCACCTTTTAATCTTAATACGCGTTTACCTTGTAAAGCCAGTTTAGTTAAAAGTGCATTAATTTCTTCTTGTGGCATCGTATGTTGATCGCGCGATTTACCTACATAAACTAGCTCTGCATCACGACGTACAAGCTCCATTACTTGCGGGCTGACTAGATTATCGTAAACACAAACATCACATTGCTGCATTAATCTCAAGGCACGAAATGTCAGCAAGTCAGGGTCACCCGGGCCGCCGCCCACCAAAAAGACTTCGCCTTTACTTACATTAGCATCCGTATCATTAAGTGTTGCTTGCAAGTAATTGCGCGCCGCTTGTTCTTGGCCAGACAATACTCTTTCCACCATTGGGCCTTGCAACATATTTTCCCAAAAAAATCTGCGTGCTTGGGTTGTTTTAAATTTCGCTTTTACTTGGCCTCTGAACTCACCCGCAATCGCTGCAATACGTCCATAACCTGCAGGCAACATGGTTTCAATTTTAGTGCGAATATATCGTGCTAATACTGGTGCTTTACCACCTGAAGAAACCGCAATCACGATTGGGCTACGATCGATAATCGATCCCATCGTAAACGTACAAAGAGCAGGAGAGTCCACTACATTGACAGGAATGCTTAGTGCTTGCGCTGCGATTGAAACTGCCTTATTCACAGCATCGTCATCGGTAGCTGCCACTACCATGCAAGCACCATTCAATTGACTAGGATCAAAATTTTCATTGTCATATTGAAATTTCTTATCGTCTAACATCTGCTGTAATTCAACACATAATACTGGTGAAATTAATGTAATAGCAGCGCTAGCTTTTAACAACATAGTCACTTTACGGGTGGCAACTTCTCCGCCGCCGATCACAATACATGGGCGATTTTTGATGTTGAAAAATATTGGCAATGCTTCCATAAAACACTTATGTTGGGGTAGATTAAGATTGTAGCCATTTTACCTTGCTAGCCCTGTGATGCAACTATGATCCAAGTAAATAAGCTAAAATACAGCTTTAACTGTATTGATGTATAAATTGTGAGCAAAAAAGTCTTTATTAAAACCTTTGGCTGTCAGATGAATGCATACGATTCATCTCGTATGGTGGATATGCTTAAGCAAAGCGATGACATGGTAGAAACACAAACTGCAGATGATGCTGATGTGATTTTACTCAACACATGCTCTATTCGCGAAAAAGCTGAAGACAAAGTATTCAGTCATCTTGGTCGATTTGTGCCACTTAAAGAGAAAAACCCTGATTTGATTATTGGTGTTGGCGGTTGTGTTGCAAGTCAAGAAGGTGAAAACATTATCAAACGTGCACCATATGTAGATGTCGTTTTTGGTCCGCAGACATTGCACCGGTTACCTGAGCTAATTAAAGATAAAAAAAACTCTGGCAAATCGCAAGTAGATATTGAGTTTCCTGAAATTGAAAAGTTTGATCATCTACCTCCTCCAAAAGTAGAAGGAGCATCGGCTTTCTTAAGTATTATGGAAGGCTGTAGCAAATATTGCAGCTTTTGTGTTGTACCTTATACGCGGGGCGAAGAAGTTTCTCGTCCTTTTGATAGCATTCTCACTGAGGCCGTGCAATTAGCAGAGCAAGGTGTCAAAGAAATTACCCTACTTGGCCAAAATGTAAACGCCTACCGAATAGAATATGAAGATGTTGAAGCTGATTTGGCGATGTTGATTGAAACGATTGCTGAGATCCCTGAAATTGAACGCATTCGCTTCACGACTAGCCACCCCAATGAGATGACAGATCGCTTAATTGCCTGTTTTGGCAGCATACCTAAATTGGCAGTGCAATTTCACTTACCTGTACAAGCAGGCAGCGACCGTGTACTAATGGCCATGAAACGCAATCACACCATCTTGCAATACAAAAGTATCATTCGAAAGCTCAAAGCAGTCAGCCCAAACCTCACGTTTACATCTGATTTTATCATTGGCTTCCCAGGTGAGACTGAAAAAGATTTTGAAGCCACAGTAAAGTTGATGCAAGAGATTGGCTTTGATTACAGCTTTAGCTTTTTGTATAGTCCACGCCCCGGCACCCCAGCTGCGTTTATTGAAGACGACACAACGCACAAAACCAAACTAGCGCGCCTACAACAATTACAAGCCATTAATACCGCCCAAGGTGAGGAGTTTAGCCGAGCCATGTTGGGCACAACACAGCGCATACTCATCGAAGGCTTATCTAGCAAAGACCCATCGGTTTTCGTCGGAAAAACAGATAACAATCGCATTGTGACCATTGCAAAACAAGATGGATTAATTGGAAATTTTGTTAACGTAACCATTACTGATACTGACAACCCAAAGCGCCTTCAAGGCGAAATTGTGAACTTATAGATGGAAATTACGGTACAACCAGAAGACAATGCACGCCTAGCCAATCTCTGTGGCCCTTTAGATGAGAATCTAAAACAAATTGAAATCGCATTAGAAGTAAATATTAATCGTCGAGGCAGCACTTTTAATATTACAAGTGCAAGTTCCGTTGCCGCCAAGCAAAACAATATGCGCATGGCATCAGAAATGATAGAAAATTTTTACGTGCGTGCTAAAAAACCGATTGAACTAGAAGATATTCAGTTAGGCTTAGTTGAAGTAGATAAGCTCAAACCTGAAGATGTGAACTCCAACGCTATGCCTGTATTAATGACAAGGCGAGGTGATTTACATGGCCGCACCCCAAGGCAAGTAGAGTACTTACAACAAGTGCAAGACCATGATATTACCTTTGGCATTGGCCCTGCAGGCACAGGCAAAACCTATTTAGCGGTGGCTAGCGCAGTAGATGCGATGACGCGTGACCGTGTAAAACGGATTGTATTAGTACGGCCTGCTGTTGAAGCGGGTGAACGCTTAGGCTTTTTACCTGGTGATTTAAATCAAAAAGTAGACCCTTATTTACGCCCACTTTACGACGCTTTATATGACTTAGCAGGCTATGACACAGTGAATAAAATGTTTGAACGGCAAGCTATTGAAGTCGCACCACTGGCTTACATGCGCGGACGAACTTTGAATCAAAGTTTTATTATTTTGGATGAAGCGCAAAACACCACCCCAGAACAAATGAAAATGTTTTTAACCCGTATTGGCTTTGGTACAAAAGCTGTTATTACTGGAGACGTGACACAAATCGATTTACAGCGTGGCCAAAAAAGCGGTTTAGTGGAAGCACAAAACATTTTAAAAGGCGTCAAAGGCATTGCCATGACCCAATTTTTATCGGCAGATGTGGTGCGTCACCCATTGGTACAAAAGATTATTAATGCCTATGAAACTTATGAGGCAAAGCAGCAAGATTGAGTGAAGGGGGAAATCAATATTATCTAACTACACTGACTTGCTGCTAACTTTTGGAACTAACTACTGGAGTAACAATGATAAAAATTTATGATTTTGAAGGCTTTCCAAACCCTGCTCGTGTAAGAATCGCTTTAGCTGAGAAAGGTGTAATGGATCAAGTAGAGTTTGTAAGCATTAACGTACCAGCAGGTGAACACCGCACCCCTGCATTTATGGCTAAAAATCCAAGTGCAACTGTTCCTTTATTAGAACTTGATGATGGCACGACTATTTCAGAGTGTACTGCCATTACTGAATATATTGACCATACCTTTGGCGGCATTTCCTTAACTGGAAAAACACCAAAAGAGCGTGCAATAGTGCATATGATGCAACGTCGTGCTGAACAAAGTGTTATGGATGCTATCGCAGGTTATTTTCACCATGCAACGACTGGCCTTGGCCCAGAGATTGAAACTTATCAAAATAAAGACTGGGGTTTAAAACAGGCTGAACGCGCGACAATAGGTATGTGTTATTTTGATTCTGTATTAGCTTCTAATACTTATATCGCTGGCGATAACTTTTCAATGGTCGATATTACTGTATTTGCAGGCTTAGCTTTTGCTGATTTTATCAAGTTTGAAATTCCTAACGATTTTAAAAACTTAGCTGGATGGCGTGAGCGTGTTGCAAAAAGACCTAGCATTTCTGGTTAATTTTGAAGAAATAATTAATAGAGTAAGTAACACAATTAAATTGCTGCAATGGATTGATTGGAAGCTAAGAAAATGTCTGATTAATTATGTTTCGCCCCCTAATTTTCCTCAAAACTGAGCTGATATTCGAAATGAGAAATGATGAAAACACTCATTAAATTAAGGAAAATCCAATTAATCAATCAGTTGGCAACACTTATCAATGCTGGAATCTCTCCTTCAGATGCGGTTCAAAAGTTAAGAGAATCGGATGTAAAGGTTTCTTTTTTTTTGAGCAGTACTGCCAAGCGGTTGAGTATGGGAAAATCACTTTCGGCGTCATTTGCAGAAAACGGTTTATTAAATCGGTTTGATATAATTTTATTGGATATAGCAGAAAAATCTGGACAATTGTGTTCAGGGTTAGCCAATACACGAAGGCGTTTGGAAAAACGACATGATCAGTTAAGAGTACTAAAACAGAAATGCTACCTGCCTTTGGGTATATTGGCCGTCGCTGTATTGGTCACCTTCTTATTGTCACTGGTGCGCGATACACCCTTGCAAGCATTTTTTCAGTTATTAACTGGGGCTGGTTATTTTCTTATATTAGTTTTGTGTATAAAGCTTATTCTTGCACAAAGTGACAATGCAACTGATTTCGCATTTCGTATTTTCTGGCAAAACCCTAAATTAAGATCCGTTGGAGTACTAAGTAATATTGTTGAGTACAATTTGTACTACAACTTAACGCTTCAACTGAAATCGGGGGTCGATGCACTTCAAGCAGTTAAAGCGTTAGAAAAACTTTGTAGTGTACCAAACTACCTTGAGTCAGTTGGCAATTGTCATCAATCGATATCTTCTGGTAGTGATTTGTTATCCGCGCTAGACAATGCTGGTTTGGTTTTTAACAGTGATTTATACCAGCTTTTTAATACCTCTGAAAAAAGTGGTAGTTTGGATTCAGGCTTAACAAGATATCTAACAGTAAAAGAATTAGAACTTGAAAATCAGATTGTTTCTTTGAATCAATGGTTGTCTAGAATCTTCTATTTCTTGGTTTTATTTCTTTCCTTATCATTATTTTAAATAGCATACCTCTTAGTAAAGAAATTATTGCCACCTAGTAATAATTAGCCGAAAAGTTAAGCATACAAGAAGCAAGAGGTCAGCCAGCTTGTTTTTCAGAATTAACGATAACTACTTTCTAAATATTAATTTTTAATTGAACAAACACTTAATTACCTACCAATATTTTTTCTTTAGTTCTCACTTCTTTTTTGATTGGTAAAGTGTAAGAATTTTACTACTTAGATAGAAAGATTGAAGTTTTCCAAGTCATTTCACCAATTGTCACCAACACACTTACTGCTCCCCATCCACGTCTTTTACCAGTTAAGTTTTCGCTTAAAAATTTAATTTTTCAGATTGTGCTTTTGGTAACGTAATAAAGTGCCAAGCGCCTTTGCCTTGCCATAACTAACATTTTCCAATGTAACTAAAGCTCAAATAAATCATCAAATGATTATATAATTAAGCTATTAATGATGCATAAAATTAAATTAAATTTACAAGTTGCTAGCTCGCTTAGCAACATTCCAAGTGAAACCCAATTTAAAAAATGGGCAAAAGCTACTTTGCGTGTCGAAATAGAAGTCACTATTCGTATTGTTGATAAAGCTGAAAGTCGTGAATTAAACAATATGTATCGTGGTAAAGATTATGCGACTAATGTGCTGACGTTTCCAATATCAGAAGATCCGTGTTTAATGGGCGATATTATTATCTGCGCGCCAGTAGTTATTGCGGAAGCCAAATTGCAAAATAAAGCACTTGAAGCACATTATGCGCACTTGACTGTACATGGAGTGTTGCATTTACATGGCTATGATCATGAAATAGAAGAACAGGCGGCTTTAATGGAGTCTATTGAGGTGACAACGTTACAACGTTTAGGGTATGCTGACCCTTATCTTATTTTACAGGATGCTTAACAGCATTACATATGGCCAGCGAGTCGGATAAGCCAAACCAAAAACCAAGTTTACTAAAACGTTTAAGCCAATTTTTATTGCACGAACCAGAAGACCGCGAACAGCTATTCAAGCTATTGCAAGGCGCGCATGAACACCAACTAATGGATGGCGACTCTCTCGCCATGATTGAAGGCGTGTTGCAAGTGAGTGACATGCAAGCGCGCGATATAATGATTCCACGTTCACAGATGGATGTCATCGACATCTCTAAATCTCCAAAAGAATTTATTCCACATGTAATAGAAACTGCTCACTCACGTTTTCCTGTGATTGAAGACGATAAAAATGATGTGATTGGCATTCTGCTTGCTAAAGATCTTTTACGTTATTACGCAGGAGAAGATTTTGAAGTGCGTGACATGCTCCGTCCTGCAAATTTCATTCCTGAATCAAAACGCTTAAATGTTTTGCTCAAAGAGTTTCGTAGTAATCGCAACCATATTGCCATTGTTGTTGATGAATACGGTGGCGTAGCTGGCATGGTGACAATTGAAGACGTGTTAGAGCAAATTGTGGGTGATATTGAAGATGAATATGATTATGACGAAGATGAAGACAATATTATTGAGCAATCAGAAGGTAAGTTTCGCGTAAAAGCGCTCACCGAAATAGATGATTTTAATGAAGCAATTGGCACACAATTCAGTGACAAAGAATTCTCCACTATTGGTGGCTTAGTCATCAATAAATTTGGCCACTTACCTAAGCGTGGCGAAAGCATAACTATCGATAATATGAATATTAGCGTGATTCGTGCTGATAGTAGGCGCTTACATTCTATGGTCATTAAAATTCTGTCTGAAGAGTAGTTTGCATTAAAACTGACGTAACGTGAGTAAAAACCATGAACTATTTTGTAGTTACGATGTTCTTAAGAATGATAATGAAAAGGATATTCATATGAAATATATTAATTTTAATTTAGTAAAAATCAGTTTAATTGCAGCGCTGCTCGCTCTAAACACTGCATGTTCCACCACAGGTAGCAATCAAGCTGCGGCTCAAACGACGGGCACAAATGATGTTTCAAAAACTGCTGCTACTGGAAAAGAGCTCCCAACCCAAGAACGAGCATTCGTTGACGCAATTAATGGCTCAAACAAAAAATCTATCATTGCACAATTTGGCGAACCTGCAAAAGCGGATGACGTAAAAATTAAAGGGTCAAATAAAATCGTTGCTTCAATCTGGCAATATCATTACATCAACACTGATGTGGATGGCACGTATTACCAAACAACTGAGTTAGACTTTATTAATAACAAGGTTGTACAAGTCGTATTTTTAAATAATGATGGTTCAGAACCTGAGGCAGGTAGCCAAAGCTATCAAGTGCCTGAAGCAGCAAAATAATAAAAGCCACATTAAAACGATTTAGTTTAGAAGTTAGCGACAAAAAAAGGGTGATTTAGTCACCCTTTTTTAATTGCGTGAATCTTTCGCCTACTTCTTTATTTTTTACTTATTTAATGAATCACGAATTTCACGTAACAATACAACATCTTCTGCTGTTGGTGCTGGCGCAGGGGCTGGCTGTTCTTTTTTCATTTTATTCATATAGCGCACTATTTGGAAAATAATAAAAGCAAGAATAACAAAGTTAAGTAAAATCGTAATGAAATTACCATAGGATAATACGCTGCCCAATTTTTGCGCTTCAACCAACGATAAAGTAGCGTCTTGTCCAGCAAGCGGAACATACATATTAGCAAAATCCGTGTCCCCAAACATGCCTATGACAGGCATAATAATATCTTTTACTAATGAATCAACGATCTTACCAAACGCACCACCAATAATCACACCAACAGCTAGATCCATCACATTACCACCAGCTGCAAACTCTTTAAATTCTGACATCATTCCCATTTTTTTCTCCGAAAAATACTAAAAGCTTATACATTAAATATTGCAGCGCTAATATTGGTCTAATGCGCCATTGTTGTCAACGCTACAAACCAGTACTTCTTTTAAATTCCTATTGTGGGGTACTTTGGCTTATACATACTAAATTTTATTCAATTCCTATTTTCCAGGTAATAGTGTCACGTATACTATGTCAAACATTTCTTACTAAAACAAAGTTAGTTAGCATGCAAAAACAGTATCAATCATTTCTTTATGCCTACTTGCTCGGCGCCTTTGCAGTACTGGGCTTTGCTCCTTTTTATATCTTTCCTGCCAGTATCATTTCATTAATTGGTGTTTTTTACCTTTGGTTTAAAGCATCGACACCAAAAGCCGCACTCAAGCTCGGCTTTGTATTTGGTTTAGGTTTATATACTATTGGTATTTATTGGATATATATAAGCCTGCATACTTTTGGTGGTATGCCATGGTGGTTTGCTAGTTTTTGTACTTTTTGTCTATGCGCGTTTATGGCTCTTTTTCCTGCTCTCGTTGGCTACTTTAGTAAATATCTTGGTTTTCTTGTTATTACAGCTCCTGTGCTTTGGGGCTTATCTGATTGGGTACGTAGCTGGATTTTTACAGGATTCCCTTGGCTAACATTAGGCTATAGCCAAGCACCATATAGCCCGTTATCTGGCTACATGCCTATTATTGGTGTTTATGGGGTGTCTATTATCACCGCACTAATAGCTGTGCTTGTTGCTAATTGGCTGGCTAACCAGCACTCAAGCAAGCAACATCAAATGGCTTGTAGACGTAATACTATAATCACCATTACTCTCACGGTAGCGGTTGGCATGGTGTTAAAGATAGCGCCCTGGTCAACACCGGTTAACGCTCCTTTTAAAGTGAGCTTAGTGCAAGGAAATATCTCACAAGACATAAAATGGGCGCCAGAGATTGCACAAGACACCATCAATCAATATGTGAAAATGACACAAGCGAGTGATGCCAAATTGATTATATTGCCAGAAACTGCAATGCCGGTGCTTGCCAGTCAATTAGATAGCAATGTCAAAGATACTTTAACGAAACACGCCAAGAAAAATAACGGTAATATAATTGTAGGCATGGTGGAGTATGATGAAAATACTCAAGAATATTTCAATAGTGCATTGAGTTATGGAAAGTCATCAACACAAAGTTACTCCAAAACGCATTTAGTACCTTTTGGGGAGTTTATCCCACTTAAAAAAGTATTTGGATGGGTTTATCGCGATTGGCTGAATATTCCATTGAGTGATTTATCACGCGGTAAAAACTTAACGCCAATGCAATTAGGTGATCAAAAAGTAGCGGTAAACATTTGTTATGAAGATGTGTTTGGCGAGGAAATTACGCGCATGCTGCCAGAGGCAACTTTACTCGTTAACATTAGTAATGACGCTTGGTATGGGCAATCTTATGCGGCTGATCAACATTTACAATTCAGCCAAGCACGTGCGATTGAAACAGGCCGTATGGTGTTACGAGCAACCAACACTGGTGCGACCGCCATTATCGGCACCGATGGGGTCGTGTTACAACATGCTCAACATGACAAAACCATCACAGTGAATGGCAAAGCGCAAGGCTATACTGGCTCCACCCCTTATGTCCGCTGGGGAAACTGGCCATTCATTATCTTTAGTTTAGGTGCGATAGCCTTTGTGATTAGGCGCAAAAAACAGTAAAATCATGCTTTCGAAAATATAAAAACTATTCTAAATGTTGACCTTCCAGCAAATCATATTAAACCTACAATCCTATTGGGACAAACAAGGCTGTACTTTATTACAGCCATACGATATGGAAGTGGGCGCTGGCACATCACACACAGCAACATTTTTACGCGCACTTGGGCCAGAGCCTTGGAGTGCTGCTTACGTGCAACCCAGCCGCCGTCCGAACGATGGTCGTTACGGCGAAAATCCGAATCGTTTACAACATTACTATCAATACCAAGTGGTACTCAAACCTGCACCTGCCAACATTATGGATTTATATTTAGGCTCGCTTGAGGCACTGGGTTTTGACCTGAAACAAAATGATGTACGTTTTGTGGAAGATGATTGGGAAAACCCAACATTAGGCGCATGGGGATTAGGTTGGGAAGTTTGGCTAAATGGTATGGAAGTGACACAATTCACTTACTTTCAACAAGTAGGTGGTATTAATTGCAAACCTATAACAGGCGAAATTACTTACGGTCTCGAACGTTTAGCAATGTATTTACAGGGAGTTGAAAACGTATACGATTTAGAATACTCCACCGATGTTAAATATGGTGATGTGTTTTTGCAGAATGAAAAAGAACAATCTGCATATAACTTCGAACATTCCGATGTAGAGTTTTTACTCACTGCTTTTAGTGCACATGAAAAACAAGCAAAAAATTTAATAGAAGAAAAGCTAGCCTTACCTGCATATGAGCAAGTGCTTAAAGCCGCACATACATTTAATTTACTTGATGCGCGCGGCGCAATCTCGGTCACAGAACGTGCTGCGTATATCGGCCGCATTCGTAATATATCGCGTAGTGTAGCAGCAAGTTATTTAGATAGTCGCGCTAGACTTGGCTTCCCGATGGCGCCCCAAGACTGGGCGAATGAAGTACTTGCGCAATTAAAACAACAAAACGAGAAAAAGAAAAAGAAGGCAGCAACATGAGTAATTTATTAGTCGAATTATTGGTAGAAGAGCTTCCACCTAAAGCGCTAAAGCAATTAGATATTGCTTTTTCAATGTCATTATTTCAAAACCTTCAATCTCAAGGCTTAGTAGCTGACAATGCAAAGATCACAAGTTTTGCTACCCCACGTCGATTAGCGACACATATTACCGGAGTCACCAGCAAAGCAACTAATAAACAAGTTGCACAAAAAATAATGCCAGCCAAAATTGGTTTAGACGCGGAAGGCAACGCCACACCGGCACTTTTAAAAAGGCTTGCTGGTTTAGGATTGGATGCATCTGCCGTTGCCACATTAAGACAAGAAAATGACGGTAAAAATGATGTGTTATTCTGGGATAGCATACAGAGTGGCACTACTTTATCAAAAGGCTTGCAAAAAGCATTAGAAGAAACCTTAACAAAACTTCCAATACCTAAAGTCATGACATATCAGCTACATCAAAATACAGATAATCCAGGCTGGGAAAGTGTTAATTTTGTGCGCCCTGCACACGGCTTAGTCGCATTGCATGACGACAAAATAATACCTGTAAGTGTACTTGGTTTAAATGCAAGTAATATAACAAAAGGTCATCGTTTTGAAGCTAAAAAACAAAACATTACCATTAATCATGCAGACACCTATGATGAACAACTAAAAACAGAAGGTGCAGTACTTGCAAATTTCGCTGATCGTAAAGCTGAAATTGCAAAGCAGCTTTCAGCTGCTGCTGCCAAAGAAAAGCTTAAGCCAGTCGAAGATGAAGACCTGTTAGATGAAGTGACTGCATTAGTCGAGTTACCTAATATATTACTAGGCCAATACGAACAAGAGTTTTTGGATGTTCCGCAAGAGTGTTTGGTGCTAACCATGAAGTCGAATCAAAAGTACTTTCCTTTATTAGATGATAATGGAAAACTAACAAACAAATTTTTAATTGTTTCCAACATTAGACCAACAGATCCAAGTCAAGTTATTGGTGGCAATGAGCGTGTGGTCCGCCCACGTTTGGCGGATGCTAAATTCTTTTTCGATCAAGATCGAAAAAAGACGTTAGAAAGCCGCATTATTAGCTTAGATAAAGTTGTGTATCACAATAAATTAGGCTCACAAGGCGAACGCAACACCCGTGTGACCCACATTGCTAGTGTCATCGCAAAGCAACTAGGTAATGCTGATTTAGTCGCAAAAGTAGAGCAAGCTGCACGCTTATCGAAGGCAGATTTAATCACAGACATGGTGAGTGAGTTCCCTGATCTACAAGGCATTATGGGCCGCTACTATGCCCAATATGAGGGATTAGATGATGACGTTGCTTTTGCCATAGAGGACCACTACAAACCACGCTTTGCTGGTGATGAGTTACCACGAAGCAATGTCGGTATTTGTGTGGCATTAGCAGATAAATTAGAGACACTCGTTGGCTTATTTAGCATAGGTGAGAAACCAACAGGCGACAAAGACCCATTCGCATTACGTCGTCAAGCTTTAGGCATTATCAGAATGCTCATCGATGCTAAATTACCACTTTCATTTTCATCGCTCATCTCAATGGCTTTAAAACAATTCGATGGTGATGATTCACTATTGGTCTCAATTAAAGCATTTTGCTTTGATCGGTTAAGTGTCAATTTAAAAGACCAAGGTGCAAGCCCACAAGAAATTGAAGCAGTACTTTCGCTTTCACCTGATGCATTGAATGAAATACCAAAACGATTAGAGGCTGTACGTGTTTTTGCTAGCCTACCAGAAGCTTCTGCACTTGCTGCAGCCAATAAGCGCGTTGGTAATATTCTTAAAAAAGTTGATGGTGAAGTACAACCTGAAGTAAATGCCAACTTGCTGCAAGAAGCCCCTGAAAAGGCATTACATAATGCATTGTCAACGGTAAAAAGAAAATCTGAGACCTTGTTCGATTCGGGTGATTACACAGGCTCATTACAAGCTTTGGCCGCGCTAAAAGGACCCGTTGATGAATTTTTTGATAATGTAATGGTTAATGTTGACAACATAGCACTTAAAAATAATCGTTTGGGTCTATTAAAAATGTTACATCAAACCATGAATCGTGTTGCCGATTTATCTAAGCTCGCGACATAAGCTGAATAGCAACTCAAGATGAGATTAGTGATTTTAGACAGGGACGGTGTGATTAATCAAGATAGCGCCAATTTCATTAAAAACACGAATGAATGGATTCCTATTCCTGGTAGCTTAGAAGCCATTGCCCTACTCAATCAATCCGGTTATCGCGTGGCTTTAGCAACTAATCAATCAGGTGTGGCGCGTGGTTTATTTGATATAAAAACACTTAATACTATTCACGATAAAATGCATCACGCCTTAGCAAAAGTAGGGGGTCGCATTGACGCTTTATTTTATTGTCCACATTCAGCAGAAGATAATTGCGACTGCCGAAAGCCAAAAAGTAAAATGATTAAAGATATTGGTAGAAGATTTTCAGTCGACTTGAATAATGTAGTAGGTGTAGGTGATGCCTTACGTGATTTACAAGCATTCAGTAACGCGGGCTGCCTGCCCATATTAGTACGAACAGGAAAAGGTGAAGAAACAATAGCCTCTGGAGGCTTACCTGACAACACTCTAATATTTGATGATTTAGCTGCTGTTGTACAACATATTATTAATGAGGACTAAGCGTATATGATCATTTGGTTCAGGTCTATGATTTTTAATATTGGACTATGGTTATTCACCATTCCTTTTACTTTAATTGGCTTGCTCAGCTTCCCATTTCCTCCACATGCACGTTATCGTTTTTTAACACTATGGGCGCATGCCATGTTGTGGTGGTTACGTTTTGCTTGCGGATTAAGTTTTGTGGTTAAAGGTCGTGAAAATATTCCAGATTCACCTAGTATTGTGTTATGTAAACATCAGTCTGCTTGGGAAACATTAGCACTTCAGCTAATACTTCCGCCACAAGTATGGGTGCTCAAACGCTCACTGCTATTAATTCCTTTTTTTGGTTGGGCCTTAGCTTTAACTTCTCCCATCGCGATTAACCGTTCTGCCGGGCGCGAAGCATTAAAACAATTAGTCGCTAAAGGGAAAGATCGGTTAGCTAATAATCTTTGGATAGTAATTTTTCCAGAAGGCACACGGATTAGCCCAGGACAACGTGGAAAATATCATATTGGAGGCGCGTGGTTAGCAACACATACGGGGACACAAGTTGTTCCTGTTGCGCATAATGCTGGTAAATTTTGGCCTAAACACTCAATGCTTAAACAACCTGGTGTTATTCAAATTAGCATTGGCAAACCTATAGAATCCTTAGGTTTAAAATCTGATGCACTCAATAAAAAGGTTGAGGCCTGGATTGAAGCAGAAATGCTAACACTAAATAATTACCCAATAAACTAATGCTACAAAAAGCAATCACCTTGCCCAACGGCGACCATATTACTTATCACTTGCAACATCGTGTACGCAAAACAATCGGCTTGAAAATTACCAATAATGGTTTAGTTGTGCATGCACCAAAACGCATTTTCAATTACCAACTTGAAAAAGCTTTGATGGAAAAAGCTAATTGGATTATTAATAAGCTAGCAGCACAAAAGAACAATTATCCTGCCCCTTATCAATGGAAAGATAAGGAGGAGCTTCAGTTGCTAGGCAATCCTATTAACTTAAACTTTTTATTCAACAGTAAAAACAAACAGGTTGCGTTTAAAGATAATACTTTAATTATTGCAATGCCTAATTTAGAAGATTACGTCCTGATACACCATAAAGTGATTCAGTGGTATAAAAAACATGCGTTACAAGACTTTCGTCGCCGAATAGAAATATTATCTACAAAATTAGGTGTTGCTACACCACCATTACGCTTGTCTAATGCCAAAATGCGCTGGGGTAGTTGTACTAATCGTGGGGATATTCGTATCAATTGGCGATTAATACAAACATCGCCAAACATCATTAATTACGTAATTTGCCACGAATTAGCACATTTAAAAGAAATGAATCATTCTGCTAAATTCTGGGCTGTTGTAGCGACTATTTCACCAGATTATAAACAAGCAGAAAAAGAACTGAAGTTTATTTCACCGCAATTACATCGTATGTAATGAGATCAAAAAATTAACAGTCAAGAATAGTCGTTATATACTCGATACTAAAACACTAGCAAACTGATTGCTTGTCTCAGCTGAAGAAGTATTCATTTCTAATCTGGAGTTTTCTAATGTGGCTTCTTTAATACAAGCTTTTGCACACCCAACACAACAAGTGCACTCTGTACCAACACCTAAAGTTTCCTTTAAATGTTTGACGGTAGTTGCACCCTCTCGAACTGCCTGATGTATTTGGCTTTCAGTCACTGCATTACAAACACAAACGTACATAAAGTCTCGTATTAATAGCAATAATGATAATTATTATCATTTGCATCGACTTTGTCAAGCTGTAATCGTTTATTTAAATCTTAAAAATGCCACTGCCGTGGCGAAATTTATATTGACATAAATATCAGGTTAATCTGATTCAATACTGTTTTGAAGGTAATTTTGCAAGGTCATCTCTTTAATCAAGCTCAATTGCGTTTCTAGCCAGTCAATGGCTTCTTCACTTTCTTCAAGTAATTCTGTGAGCAAGTCACGACTAACAAAGTCTTGCTCTAGTTCACATAGTGTAATAGCCTCAACCAGTTGCGCACGCTGAATATCACGCTCAACAGTTAAATCACTATTTAAACATTCAACAACATCTTCACCGATAAGTAATTTGCCTAAGTTTTGTAAATTAGGCAGCCCTTCTAAAAATAATACACGTTCAATTACTTTATCCGCTTCTTTCATTACTCGAATAGATTGCTTATATTGATAATTATTAAGCCGCTCTAGCCCCCAGTTACGAAACATACGAGCATGTAAAAAGTACTGATTAATTGCGGTTAATTGATTTTTTAAAACCTTATTAAGACTTTCAATGATTTTTTTATCGCCTTGCATTTATTGCTCCTTAAGCCTTAGGCTTAATTTGGCTTTGTTGATAGTTTTCAACACCGACCAATTTAATTAAATTAAGTTGTTTTTCTAGAAAATAAGCATGATCCATCTCAGTGTCATCAAGTTGTATTACCAACATTTCACGCGTCACAAAATCTTGCGCTTTTTCACAAGATGCAATAGCTTTTTTCAACGTATTCACGACTTTGTATTCAAACTTCAAATCCGATTCCAACATAGATATTACATCTTTACCAATATCAAGTGCATCACGTTTACTCAGATTGGGCTTACCTTCTAAAAATAGAATGCGCTGGATAATAGCTTGCGCATGCTCCCGCTCATGTAAAGATTCATGCAGTGTATGCTCAGCAATTATATCCAAGCCCATATCGGCATACATTTCACCGTGTATTAAATATTGATCAGTGGCTGTTAACTCACCTGTAAGCAATTCGTTAAGCATGCTTACAATATTTTTATCACCTCTCATTACTTGCTCCATTCATTGTTCAAAATTTTATGTAATCATACAGAAAAACACCTCAAAGTAAAAGTTATTTTCTTCTTAAATATATGATTATAAAGAGAATTTAAATAATAATGTGAATAAAAATGATTCTTATCTATCCTCTTTATTCACGGCATTACTGTTGCTAAAGAAAATTGAAATAAATAATGCATATCTTAAGAAAAGTAGACGATCACTAATATATCTAATTATTATAAAAGGTCATACTGGAGACCATCAATACGCCGCTAGCTCTAGTAAGTATGTCACCAAAAAAAGTTACTCTTCCTTTTCGATAACAGTAAGATTGCATGCTTTAAAGCAGTTTTTCAATATCGCGAGCAATCGCTTCGGGCTTTTGACCAAAACTAAAATAGAGTCTTATTTTTCCTTTTTTATCAAAAGCATACATGCCTGCGCTATGGTCAATCGTATAATCATCTGCTGATTCCCCAGGTACTTTTTGATAGTAAATTTTATAATTACCTAAGGTCTCAGCTGTTTCTTGCAAACTACCACGTAAGCCAATAAAACGGCCATCAAATGACGGCACAAAACTCGCCAGCACTTCTTGTGTATCACGCTCAGGATCAACCGTAATAAACAACACCTGCACTTCATCAGCCTTGTTACCCAAAATTTTCATAGTTTTTTTGAGTTCAGCCATTGTGGTAGGACAAACATCAGGACAATGCGTAAAACCAAAAAACATAACAACCACTTTGCCAGCAAAGTCACTCATTCTGCGTCTTTGGCCAGTGTGATCTGTTAAATTTAATGGCTTAGAAAAGTCGGCACCTGTAATATCTGTCGCTATAAAATCACCAGAAGATTTAACATTGCCACCTTGAGGTGAATCACACGCTGATAATAAACAAAAGAAAATCAACAGAAATAAAGGTCGAAACAGTTTAAACATGGCAAAAACTCCAATAAAAAATACAGATTAGATTTTAACATGCTGATAGATTGCCAGCCTTTAGTTTACAATAATGTTTTTTATGAATAAGAAAGTAACCAGCATCATGGCAATACCAAGTTCAATGGCAGACCGCGACGGCGTTATTTGGTACGACGGTAAATTAGTAAACTGGCGTGATGCCACTACGCATGTATTAACCCATACTTTGCATTATGGCATGGGCGTGTTTGAAGGCGTACGCGCATACAAAACGGATAAAGGCACTGCCATCTTCCGTTTGCAAGATCACACCGACCGGTTATTTCGTAGTGCGCATATTCTTGGCATGAAATTACCTTTCGATAAGAAAACACTTGCCGAAGCACAAAAAACTGCTGTGCGAGAAAATAAACTAGAAGCTGGTTATATTCGTCCAATGGCATTTTACGGGTCTGAGGCGATGGGCATTTCGGCACAAGCGCTTTCCACACATGTGATTGTTGCAGCTTGGAGCTGGGGCGCTTATATGGGACAAGATGCTTTGGATAATGGCATACGAGTTAAAACATCATCATTCTCACGTCACCATGTCAATATTACAATGTGCAAGGCAAAAGCCAATGGCAATTATATGAATAGTATTTTGGCGCATCAAGAAGCGATCACAGATGGTTATCAAGAAGCATTGTTACTCGATGTTGATGGCTTTGTCGCCGAAGGTTCTGGTGAAAATGTATTTATCGTCCGAAATGGCAAGCTTTACACGCCTGATTTAACCAGTGCTTTAGAAGGAATTACGCGCGACACGATTGTTCAATTCGCCGGCGAAATTGGATTAGAAGTGGTTGAAAAACGTATTACACGTGATGAAGTATATACCGCTGATGAAGCATTCTTTACAGGCACGGCTGCTGAAGTGACACCTATTCGAGAGTTAGATAATCGCGCGATTGGTACAGGCAAAGCTGGGCCAATTACAAAACAACTTCAAACAATGTTTTTCGATGCTGTATCGGGAAGGTCTGCACAACATGCAGATTGGCTTACACTAGTTTAGTGGTTTATTTTAACGGATTGCCACCAATGAATGGGGTGGCGGCTAT
>CAZJUK010000017.1:0-25127 GCA_964549145.1 uncultured Methylophilaceae bacterium | reverse complement strand
GAAGTGCCGCCAGATTTTTGTACGATTAATGCCATGATTTTACTTTTTAAATGACCTTTTTTATTAATTTATTTAATTGGTATTTAATTTAATTTTTAAATTTTATCTTTTATCCACTCATACACGCTAGCTAATGCTTCTGGCAATTTGCTAGGGTCATTGCCACCTGCCATTGCCAGGTCGGGTTTACCACCGCCTTTTCCACCCACTTGAGCAGCCACATGATTGACCAGTTCTCCTGCTTTGAGTTTGCTAATGACATCGCTAGTTACGCCTGCTGCTAAACTGACTTTCCCATCTTTTACCGTGGCTAAAACAATGGCTGCTGTTTTGAGTTTGTTTTTTAGCTTGTCCATTGTTTCGCGCAAAGTATTAGCATCTGCACCTTCAAGTATAGTGGCTAATACTTGTATACCATTAATTGCTTTTGCATGATTAAGCATATCATTACTATTCGCTGAAGCAAGCTTGCTTTTTAAGCCTGTTAGCTCACGCTCTAATTGTTTGGTTTGATCAATTAGGGAGCTCACGCGAGCAGGTACCTCGGTAGGTAATACTTTTAGTGTGCCAGCAACTCCACCTAATGTGGTTTCCATTGATTGCATATATTCCAGTGCGTTCAATCCTGTAACAGCTTCCACACGACGTACACCCGCTGCTACGCCACCTTCTGCTACCACGCTAAATAATCCAATATCACCAGTTCGCGCAACATGCGTCCCGCCGCAAAGTTCGCAGCTAGCGCCAATAGTTAATACGCGTACTTCATCACCATATTTTTCACCAAACAGTATCATGGCACCTGACGCTTTGGCTGAATCAATATCCATGACACGAGACTGGGTAACTACATTGCTAAAAATTTCTATATTCACAATGCGTTCTACTTGACGAATTTGATCATTCGACATCGGTGCATTATGGACAAAGTCAAAGCGCGTTTTATTTGTGTCAACTAAACTGCCTTTTTGTTGCACATGGTCCCCCAGCACTTCGCGTAATGCTTTATGCATTAAATGGGTTGCAGAGTGATTGCGCATGATAGAGGTACGGGCTTGCAAGTTAACTTTGGCCGACAAGTTGTCACCGACATTAAGTGTGCCAGTTTTTAATGTGCCGTGGTGACCGAATACGTCTGCTTGAATTTTTTGAGTATCTTCCACCACAAAAAAACTATGATTTGATTCTAGGCCACCACAATCGCCAATTTGACCACCAGACTCAGCATAAAAAGATGTCCTATCTAACACCACAATACCTAAATCACCCTTGCTCAATGAGTTGACAGCTGTGCCGTCTTTGTATAATGCCAAAATATTTGCATTTGTTTCTAAAGTTTCATAACCATGAAACTCAGTCGATTTGCCGTCATAGTCCAAATTTATGGTCATTTTGAATTTTCCCGCCGAACGTGCTTGATCTTTTTGATGAGCCATCGCTGCATTAAACGTATCCTCGTCAACAGAAACCCCACGTTCGCGACAAATATCTGCTGTTAAATCAAGTGGGAAGCCATAAGTGTCATGTAGTTTGAAGGCTAGCTCACCATTAAAGGTTTTGTGATCAGATGCAAGTTCAGCCTCTAAAATAGCCATACCATTACCAATGGTTTCAAAGAATCGACTTTCTTCTTGTTTTAGAATGTCTGCAATACGTTTTTTTTCAGAAGCTAACTGAGGGTAAGCAGACCCCATCTCTTTAACAAGGTCTGGCAGTAACTTATTAAAGAATGCGCTACGCACACCTAATTTATAACCGTGACGAACAGCGCGTCGAATAATGCGACGCAGCACGTAGGCTCTACCCTCGTTGCCAGGAATCACACCGTCAGCAATCAAAAAGCTACAAGCACGAATATGGTCAGCTAACACTTTTAAGCTAGGGTTATTTAAATTTTTAGTATTCGTTTCGCGAGCAGCGGCTGCAATTAGCGTTTGGAAATAATCTATCTCGTAATTTGTATGCACTCCTTGAAGTACGGCAGCAATACGTTCAAGCCCCATGCCAGTATCAACACTAGGGTTGGGTAGTGGATGCATATTGCCTGTTACATCACGATTGTATTGCATAAATACAATGTTCCAGATTTCAATGAAACGATCGCCATCTTCATCCGGGCTGCCGGGAGGACCGCCTGCAATATGCGCACCGTGATCATAAAAAATTTCAGAGCAGGGGCCACAAGGGCCTGTTTCACCCATCATCCAGAAATTGTCAGAGGCATAACGAGTACCTTTGTTGTCACCAATACGAATAATTTTATCCGCTGGCAAACCAATTATTTTATGCCATATATCGTAAGCCTCATTATCGTCATTATAAACAGTGATAAGCAGTTTTTCTCGTGGCAGTTTATACACTTCAGTGAGCAACTCCCAAGCGTACTGAATAGCATCTTGTTTGAAATAGTCACCAAAGCTAAAGTTGCCTAGCATTTCAAAGAAAGTATGATGGCGAGCGGTATAACCGACATTTTCTAAATCATTATGCTTGCCGCCAGCACGCACACATTTTTGACTACTTGATGCGCTTTTATAAGCGCGTTTATCAAAGCCTAAAAATACATCTTTAAATTGGTTCATACCTGCATTGGTGAATAACAGAGTAGGGTCGTCATGCGGGACGAGCGAGTCAGATGCCACAACTTCATGTCCTTTTGAGGCAAAAAATTCAAGAAACGTTTTGCGCACCTCGTTGCTAGATGGATTTTTATTTATCTTAATCGTCATGTTTTGTTTTAGTTAATACTTTTTTTATTGTGTCGAAACCAAAGCCTCTACTTTGCAAAAACCGAGCCTGTTTTGCCCATTCATTTCGATTGCCAGCAGAGGCGTTAAATTTTTTTCGCCAGACTTCCGTCGCGTACTCTAATTCGCCCGTTCTCAATTCATCTACTGCATCAGCAATGAGCTCATCAGCAACTCCTTTTTGACGCAGCTCGTGTGCTATTTTGGTAGAACCAAACTTACGCTTTCTTGCATTCACCATTTGATTAGTAAAGCGAGCGTCGGATAACCAACCACGGGCTTTAAAGTCTTCTAGCAATGCAGAAATATCGTCAGACTCTTCAGCATATATTTTAAGTTTCTGGCTTAATTCATAGAACGAATATTCACGCTTAGCAAGATAATCTAACGCACGTTGCCGCAGAGTTTTTAGATAGCCGTTATTACTTGAACCACGGCTATTAGTTGAACTACGAAAAGAAGAGTTAGTCATCCTCGCTATTACTTGGCTTTTCTATTTTCTCTGCAGAGACGTTTGAAAGTTCACGTACTTTGGCATCAATTTCACTAGCAATTTCTGGATGCTCTTTCAGGTATTCACGGGAGTTGTCTTTACCTTGGCCAATTTTTTCTCCATTGTAGCTATACCAAGAACCTGCTTTTTCTACAATTTTTAGATTAACGCCTAAGTCAATGACCTCGCCTAAACGGGAGATGCCTTGGCCATACAGAATGTCAAATTCTGCTTGCCTAAAGGGAGGTGCGACTTTGTTTTTAATGACTTTAACGCGGGTTTCGGCACCAATGACTTCATCAGCACGTTTAATAGCACCAATACGGCGAATGTCTAAACGAACTGATGCATAGAATTTAAGTGCGTTACCACCAGTAGTTGTTTCTGGGTTACCAAACATCACACCAATTTTCATACGTATTTGGTTAATAAATATGACTAAAGTATTTGTGCGTTTAATATTGCCTGTAAGTTTACGTAAAGCTTGGCTCATTAAACGTGCTTGTAAGCCCATGTGGCTATCACCCATGTCGCCCTCAATTTCAGCACGTGGCGTTAGCGCCGCAACTGAGTCAATCACGACAATATCTACTGAGCCTGAACGCACGAGCATGTCAGTAATTTCTAACGCCTGCTCACCAGTATCTGGTTGTGAAATTAATAAATCAGGAACATTTACACCTAATTTTTCTGCATATTGCGGATCTAATGCATGCTCAGCATCAATAAAAGCAGCTGTGCCACCCATCTTTTGCATTTCTGCAATCACTGAGAGTGTGAGCGTTGTTTTGCCAGAAGACTCTGGACCATAAATTTCAACCACACGGCCAAGAGGCAAACCACCGATGCCTAAAGCAATATCTAGCCCAAGTGACCCTGTAGAAACGGATTGAATATCCTCGCCAATATCTGAGTCACCCATGCGCATAATTGAGCCTTTACCAAACTGTTTTTCAATTTGAGATAGCGCGGCTGTTAAAGCTTTACTTTTGTTATCATCCATGTGAAATTTACCTTTATTTTAAACAACTTATTTGATTATTTTGTTCTAATTATTAATTCTATCTTTAACTAGTGATTATTCCATAATTTGACTTTTTAAGTAAGGTTATCGGACTAGTCTTAACACCTAAATTTGCAATTAACTTTAATTTACAATCGGGTCGAAAATTGTCAACGCCTTATTGTTTAAAACGTTTTAATGAGGAGGGAGTAGCAGTATTAAGTACATATTCTTAATTAGGAAGAGATATGAAGCTGACAAAAGTATTATTAGGAACAATCGCAATAAGTGCGACGATGTTATCGAGCGCACAGGCAAGAGATTCCTATAGTCTGGGAATCAATATTGGTGGTTATGGTTATGCACCTCAAGAGATTTATTATGATGCACCAAGGGTTTATTATCGCGACGCACCAGTGGTGAGATATTATCGTGCGCCAGTCGTGCGTTATACAGCAGCTATAAGTTTTAGATATTTTAATGATAATCGTCGCTTTCAGCGACATTATCGTGCGCGGCATTCTGATAGAGGCCATCATGGATGGGGACACAATAACTATCGCGGCGGACGTAGTCTTAACAAAGAGCATCGCCGTGGTAATAATAGAGATCATCAGGTTAATAAGAGAGGTCGTAGTCGTCGTCGATGATTTTAGATTACAAATCAGCTAACAAGTGATTCAGTAAAAAGTAAGTCGCTTGTTGGCGTATTTGTTGCCTGGTGCCTTTGAAGTGTTGAGTTGCTTGCGAGAGCTGCCTATTTTTTTTCGCCCAAGCAAAGCAGACTAAACCGACAGGTTTGTTAACGCTACCACCAGTAGGGCCAGCGATGCCAGTAATACTGCCTGCGATATCAGCCTTGCTATTTTTTAAAGCGCCTAACGACATCTCTATCGCGACTTGTTCACTTACAGCGCCATGCTTTTCTAAAGTTTTAACAGAAACACTGAGCATTTCTATTTTTGCAGTATTGCTATAAGTAATGAAACCGCGGTCAAACCAAGCTGAGCTTCCTGCAATTTCTGTCACAGCTGCAGCTGCCATGCCGCCAGTACAAGACTCTGCAAGGGCAAGGGTTAGCCCACGTTGTTTTAACGCAGCACCTAAACTTTCGGTAATGTTTGTAATATCATCCATACAATAGCATTGAGAATAGTAATGGCATAAAATGCAGCAAGTAAATCATCTAACATTACACCGAAACCATTTTTTAGTTTGGCATCTAATTGGCGAATAGGAAACGGTTTCCAAATATCAAATACTCTAAAAAGAATAAAAGCGAGTAACCACCAGAACCAATTAAATGGGGTGAAGATCAATACGATGATCATTCCAACAATTTCATCCCAAACGATACTACCATCGTCAGGAATCCCAAGGTTGTCGCCTGTAATATCACAAAGATAAACGCCAACTGCAAATAACAATGCAGCAATTAATATTTGAATCGCACCATTAAATGGTGACATGAGTATGAATATAGGGAAGCCTAGTAATGTGCCCCAAGTGCCAGGTGCATATTTAGCTAGCCCACTACCAAAACCCAATGCAAAAAAGTGTGCAGGGTGCTTAAACATGAATTTAGAACTAGCCAAAATGATCAAATCCTTTGTGGTTTAATGTGAAGGGTTGATTATCGATCCCAATCATTTTCAACCCTGGTTGTTGCGTAATTTTTCCAATATTACTTAATTGTAAATGTAACTTTTCACTAAGCGCTTGAATGTTGCTTCTGTGTTTATTTGACGCAGTAAAGCATAACTCATAATCATCACCGCCTGCTAGGGCATATCGCTGTATTTTAGCGTCTTGCAAACGTTGTGCAATATAGTTTGAAATAGGTAATTGTGCTAAATGTATTGTTGCTCCAAAATTAGATGCTACTAAAATATGGCCCAAATCTGAAATTAAACCATCAGAGATATCGATTGCAGCATGTGCAATTCCTATTAAAGCTAAACCTAATGCTGCACGTGGTTGAGGTTTATTTAACGCATCTTTCCAGACTAAAAACTCATTATGGTGTCGAGCATCGAGTATATATTTTTTTTGTAATATAGCTAAAGCAAGCGCAGCATCACCCAATCTGCCGCTTACCCAAATATCATCTCCTTCTTTTGCTGCATTTCGTTGCAATGCAGAATTTTTTGTGACCTCCCCCATGATTTGCACACTAATATTAAGTGCGCCACGCGTTGTATCACCGCCAATTAAATCAATACCAAAAGTATCTGCACAGGTAAAAAAGCCATCACTAAAGTTTGATAGCCATTCATCCTTTGCCTCAGGTAAGGCGAGTGAAAGTGTTGCCCATTTTGGTGTTGCGCCCATCGCGGCTATATCTGAGATGTTGACCGCTAATGATTTCCAGCCAATATCATAAGCTGCAGTGGTGTCAAAAAAATGTGTACCAGCAACCAACATGTCTGCAGAAACGACTAGTTGCTTATCTGTAGTGATGGAAAGTAGTGCGCCATCATCACCAATGCCGAGATCGGTATTTTTGGTTTCATGCTGAAAATATTGTTTAATGAGACTGAATTCTGAGGGCATTGTTAAGAGGAGTGTATACGTTTCAGTAAGTAATTAATGAGTATAGCGCCAATCAGTATGCCAGTGATGTCCGCAAGCCAATCTAAGATACTGGGGAAGCGCGACACAGTTAATACGTCCTGTAACCATTCAGTCAATAAGCCATATATGACTAAACTAATACAAAGCATTATCTTTCTTTTTTGATAAGACAACACCCCTAAAAAGCTAAGTATTGAGAATAAGATAACGTGTACAATTTTATCAAAATAGGGAAGACCATTTTTTGATGGTGTCAGTTCTATTAAGAGTAAATAGGTGGTGAGAAACAGTATTGACCAAAATAGATAGGGCCCAAACCGCAAAAGGCTTGAGTAAAAGTGCTTAGGTGAAATGAAGAGTGATTTCAAATATATTCTCTTTCACGAATCCATTTAGTCGCAATCCATTTTTCACCCTGAATTATTGGTGCGCCACCATGTAAGGTTAGTGAGTCTATTTGACTAATTGAGTTGCAATAAGAAAAATATAATGCAGCGCCTTTTTTCGGATATACACTTAAGTTGATTTCAGGAAATACGGTTGCGCCACCTGCTTCAACGTCATTCAGATATATAATTAAAGTAATAATGCGCTGGCCACCTTTTTCCATATTGCTGCGACCGCCTTCGTTGTTAGGGAAGTAATCGTAATGTGGTAAATATTCCGCACCTTTAACGTAATGCAATATTTGAATACCTTCACCATTGACGATAGATTGACCAGTAATTTCACTAACTCTATTTTCGATTGTTCTAATTAAGTCATTTTCACCTAAACTAAAATCAGTGCCTTCACTGGTGCGGTGTTTATGCGTTACACCTTCGCCTGTCACATCATCAACCACAGTTGATTTAGTGAGTGTGTCCTTTGATAAGCTGCAAAGTAAATCGCATTCTTCGTTGGACATAAAGTCTACAATGAGGGCAATGTCAGGAGCACTATTGCGCATGGCGATATGCATTATTTTCCCATCGCTAGTTTGCAATTTGTTTTTATGTTGAAATAAATAGCTTGCCTCTTGCAAATATTTATTTACATCTTGCTGGCTTGTTAACACTTTGTAATTATCTAAATTATACTGAGCAACATCATTACTAATGCCAGCATTTAACATCACTTTTAGCATATCTTCTTTTATGCATTTGCGGTTGAAGTTGTTGGCAATCCAGTCTTGCCAAACTTTTTCGAGTATTCTTTTTTCAGTTTTTTTTGTCACATTAATGTGTGTTTGGATATTATTTTGGTTTAGGTCGAAAAGCTTTGACGATTGTGATGTCTGTTTCAATATACGGTGCGCCAATAATATCCAAGCAATAAGGGACTGCTGCAAAAATTCCGTGTACCTTAATTTTGTTATCTTCGTCTTTTAAGCCTTCAAGCGTCTGCGCAATGGCTTTAGGTTGGCCTGGTAAATTAATGATTAGACTTTGTTTACGAATAACGGCTACTTGACGAGACAAAATTGCTGTTGGGACAAAGTTTAAACTAATTTGACGCATTTGTTCACCAAAGCCAGGCATAAGTTTATCAGCGATTGTTTCAGTTGCTTCTGGTGTGACGTCACGTAGTGCGGGCCCTGTGCCGCCAGTGGTCAAAATAAGGCTGCAATGTTGATTGTCTACTAAATCAATGAGCGTTTCTTCAATGTCGCATTGCTCGTCTGCAATTAAACGTGTTTCTGTTTCAAAAGGTGATGTCACTGTTTGTTCTAGCCAGTTGGTCAGGGTGGGTATGCCTTTGTCTTCATAAATCCCTTGTGACGCACGATCACTGATAGAAACTAAGCCGATTTTTATTTTTTGTGGTGTCATGATGAATTGTTTGCTATGTTTTGAGTCATACTTTCGATTAAATAATTTACCTAATTATAACGAGAAATATACGATAAGGGATTTAAGCATGATCAAAAAAATATTAAGTATGGTGTTAATGGTAGCAGTTACTCAATTTGCATGGGCTGCTGAGAATTTATTTGAGAAAAATTATAAGGCACAAAGTAATGGTAACTTGCAATCAATGCAAGCAAACCCCGATACCAAGTTGTATGTCAGCAATCATAATGATACGGACAATATTTCGATGTTAGAAGATGGCTACGACATGATGGGCTCTACGGGTTTTGAGGCTGGCAATGTGCCAGCTGAATTGGCGCTAGAGCATGCAAAGTCAATTAAAGCGGATGCCGTGTTGGTGTATACCAAATATGCTTCACAAAAAACTGGATTTTCAAAAATTGAAGCTATTAAAGAAGCGGCAAAAACAACGGGTGAAATAGACCCAGAAGATTTTAAAGATACCGAAGAGCAATATAATTATTATGCTAGCTATTGGATAAAGATGCGAATGCCTTTATTGGGTTTGCATGTGATTAAACTCAAGGTAAAAGAAGAAGGTGCTGTTGTTGAAGTTGATGGTTTGAATGTGTTGGCCGTAATAAAAGAATCACCTGCAGCAAAAGCTAAATTGCTGCGCGGTGATACGCTTTTGAAAATGGGCGATATAGTTCTGGACAAGCCTCAGCAACTGTCAATTGCTGCAAGAAAATATGCTGGCAAACAAGTCGGTATAACTTTCGTGCGTAATGGAGAGCAATCACTGACTCAAGCTACACTTAATCAACGTTAATGATATTTTAGAGTTAAATATTAGTTGATTTAATAGTCATCAAAATAAGTGGCTATTAAAATATAAATGCGTGGCAATACTTGCAGCATAGCCAAGTGAGATTACCGGCATCCATTTTAAATGGCCAAAAAATGTGTAACTGCTGCGGGCCTGACCCATTAATGCAACCCCGGCAGCAGAGCCTATTGATAACAAAGAGCCACCAACACCCGCTGTGAGTGTTACTAACATCCACTGACCTAATGACATATCTGGCATCATGCTTAATACGGCAAACATGACTGGAATGTTATCTATAATAGCTGATAGCAAGCCAACTGCAATGTTGGCATAGGTTGCACCCCAGCCAATGTAAATGGTTTCTGATAGTAGGCTTAAGTACCCTAAAAACCCTAAGCCACCAACGCACATCACAACGCCATAAAAGAAAAATAAGGTATCCCACTCTGCCCGTGCCATTTTTGCAAAAAAGTCATAAGGTGTTGGATTACTTAAATCAATCTCATTTCTGAAAGAGGTTTTTTCGCCAACCATCATTAAGTAATAGGATAGTATTTGTAAAAAACTTAAGCCTGTCAACATGCCAATAACAGGTGGTATACCTAAAATGCCATGAAAGCTAACCGCTGTTGCAATAGTGAGTAAAAACAGCAACACAATGCTAGTGGCGCCACGTTTCATGGGCAGTTGGATGCTGCTACCTTTTGGACTTTCATTTGGCACAGCGAAACTCATGATGCTCGCTGGTACAAGCCAGTTAACAAGCGATGGGACAATTAAGGTAAAGAATGTCCAAAATGAAACGGCTCCATTGGAAGCGACAACGTTCTTCTGCCATACCATTAGGGTGGTAATGTCACCAAATGGACTAAATGCGCCACCTGCATTTGCCGCTACAACTAAGTTTATGCAAGCGAGCAATACGAATTTTTTATTACTTCCACCAACGGCCATTACAACAGCGCCCATTAATAAGGCAGTGGTTAAGTTATCAGCAATAGGTGAAATGACAAATGCTAAAGCACCTGTAACCCAAAATAAGGCGCGATAGCTTAAGCCGCGCCTTATTAGCCAGGTACGTAACGCTTCAAACACTTGGCGTTCATCCATGGCATTAATATAAGTCATCGCCACTAATAAAAACAACATCAGCTCTGCATATTCTAGAAGATTATGGCGAATAGCAGTTTCTACTACATGCGGAATATTATGCGACTGGTAATGCCAAGCAATAATCGCCCAAATCACGCCAGCAGCAAGCATTACTGGTTTTGATTTACGTAAATGAATAAACTCTTCTGACATCACTAAAGCATAAGCAATGAAAAATAAAGCAACAGATAAAAATCCAACCCAATGATTAGTTAAGTTAAGAATTTCATTCGTGTGTGATGTTTCACCGAACGCGACATTTGAAAAAAGTAATGTTAAGAAAGGGATTAAAAATTTGTACATGTTATGAACTGCTCTCGTGTATTTCTCGTAATAGCTTAAATAACTCTCGGCTACTTTTGGGTGGTTTGTTTTTTTCTTTTTCTTTTTGGGCATTTCTACTTAGCGTACGTAAATGCTGAATTTCAGCATGAGGATACTTAGTTATAAATGTCTGTAAGGTTTCAGAATTGGGTAATACAGACTCTTCTATTAGTTTGTCACGGTAACGTTCTAAGGTATGAAATTGTGCATTTTCTTCAAGATTCTTACCTTCCCAGCGATCTAATTGTTCAGATATTGGTGCCGAATCTACATCACGCATTAATCGACCAATATACTGCAAATGACGACGTATCGCACCGTTAGATGATAAGCGGTGTGATTCAAGCACTGCATCATAAAGTGCTTCTGGGATATCGAGCTTTGCTAGCTTGTCTTTTGGTAGCTCAGTTAATCTTTTTCCAAGTGCTTGCTGTGCATCAGCCTCAGCTTTAAGCTTGGTTTTACTGATAATGGGAGGTGTATCTTCATTTTCTTGCATGATTTTTATAGTAATACGTCAGAGAGCACAGATGCACGGTATGATAACAGTTTTAATGCTATATACGAATGGATTTGCTTACAAGAGTAAGCTCTAAAGCTTGGAGTATGCTAATTTATATTACAAGCGTTTATATGCGAAAATCTATTTGATGGTAGAAGAATAATGAATCTAGATACTTTAAAACAAATTTGCGAAGACACTCTAAAATTTGCAAGTGACGCTGGTGCGTCTAGTGCTGAATCTGAAGCAAGCTTTGGCTCAGGTCAAACAGTCACTGTACGCAAGGGTGAAACCGAAAATATTGAATACAATCGAGATAAAGGTGTTTCAATTACGGTTTATTTTGGCGAGCAAAAAGGTTATGCCAGCAGCTCGGATTTAAGCCCACAGGCCCTGAAAGACACGGTTAATGCAGCATGTAATATTGCTAAATTCACAGCTAAAGACCCTTTCTGTGGTTTGGCGGATGCCGAGTTAATGGCAAAAAACCCTGCAGATTTAGACTTATATCACCCCTGGAATATATCTGTTGAAGAAGCGACAGCAATTGCTAAGCAATGTGAGTCCGCAGCACTAGCGGTCGATACAAAACAGATAAGCAATTCTGAAGGTGCTAGTGTTTCAACAAACGAAGGTGTTTTTTCCTATGGGAATAGCCATGGGTTTATTGGTGGGTACCCTAGCACTCGGCATAGCATTAGCTGCTCAGTTATTGCCGAACAGAAGAAGGGTATGCAACGTGATTATTGGTATACCAGCGCCCGAGCAGTTGCTGACATGAAGTCGCCTGAATATGTTGGTCAGTTAGCTGGTGAGCGGACAATACGCCGTTTAGGGTCAAGGAAAATTAAAACAGGTCAATATCCTGTGTTGTTTGATGCAGCATTATCTAGCGGCATTATTTCTTCATTAATAGGTGCGATTTCTGGAGGTAGTTTATATCGAAAATCCTCCTTTTTATTAGATAGTTTAGGTCAGCAGGTTGCTTCACCATTAATTAATATCGAAGAACTACCACATATTAAAGGTGGAATAGGGAGTGGTGCCTTTGATGATGAAGGTGTCGCTACACAGTCACGTCAGCTAGTTGAAAATGGTGTTTTACAAGGCTATGTATTATCAAGTTATTCTGCCCGTAAATTAGGATTAGAAACGACTGGCAATGCAGGCGGCACTCATAATTTAGTATTAAAAGATACCAAGCATAATTTTTCTGACTTGTTGAAAATGATGGGTAAAGGATTGCTAGTCACCGAAGTATTGGGGCAAGGACTCAATATGGTGACGGGCGACTACTCTCGCGGCGCAGCGGGTTTTTGGGTGGAAAATGGTGTGATTGTGCATCCTGTAGAGGAAATTACGATTGCAAGTAATATGAAAGCGATGCTTAACGGCATTATTGCTGTGGGAAGCGATGCAATTTTACCAAGTGCAAAACAGGTGGGCTCATTACTAATTGATGGTATGACAGTGGCTGCAGGTGAATAAACTGTAAAAGCACTATTAAATCAGCGTCATTAAGATGCTATGTAACAAAAAAAGTCCTTTTAAAAGAGCTTTTTTTTGTTACAAATATTCAGGTTTTAATTTTCTTATTCAGTGGCAGGAGATATTTCATCAATAATATCTTCATCAGCAGGTTCAAAAAATTCATCATTAATTAAATTCTGAGGTACTAAACCATCCTGCACTAGACTTGCACGATTCTGCAAGTAAGCATCACGGCCGAATGCATAAGGATCAAGCGATGCTTCATCTACTATTTCCTTTGCACCAAGTAAATCTGTACGTTTGTCAATAATTTGACCAGCACGAATTTGATTGTGTAAGCGGATTTCGCCAATATTATGTACGTAAGTAATCGGATCCGAGGTTGCTAGATCGAAGGTTAGTCCTGTCAAACTACGTACTGTGTAAGGGCCAATAAAAGGCACTACTAAATAAGGCCCATTACCTACGCCCCAATGACCTAATGTTTGACCAAAGTCTTCTTTGTGGTCAGGAATGCCATCTATGCTCGCTAAATCTATCAAACCAGCAATGCCAAATGTTAAGTTAATCACAAATCGACCTGTGTCAACAAAGGCACGCTCGAATTTAAGCTGTAAAACATTATTAACGATTGAAGGAATAACTCTTAAATTGTTAAAAAAGTTATTAATACCCTTACGAATAGGGGACGGGGTCACCTTTTTATACGTGGTTGAAACAGGCTTAATTATGTATTTATCGGTTACGTCATTGAATTTATAGACACCTCTATTAAGACTTTGTAATGGGTCTTTGTTGTTGTTGCTTGATGCGCAACCTGTAAAGATGAAAGCAATCAAAATACTGACTAACAATTTATAAATCTTTGATGACATTTTGTGGCTTCTCATATTTATTCATGTGATTATTATTATTTATATAACCTGTAACTACAGATTAACCATGACGTGTATCAAATGCATTATCTCTAAGTGCGACGTTATTGTCCATACTTTATAGCGCTTAAAGCAATGGTTTTCTCGATATTGTAAAAAAACAACGGAAAATTATCTATACCAAATAATATGAAAAAAGTTATACCAGCTAAAACTCTTTGATTGTGGTTTTACCGCTGGCTGGCTTGTTTGTATAGGTCTAAAGTGAGTAAGCGTTGGTTGGAATGGTCGACAATAGGTTCAGGGTAGTCTTTACCTATTTTAATACCTAATTCTTGCTGCCTAACTGACGACATTAGCCACGGTGCATGAATTTCTTTATCACTACAGTTGCTAAGCTCGGGAATGTATTTTCTAATAAACTTACCGTGGGCATCAAACCGTTGGCTTTGAGTGATTGGGTTGAATATTCTAAACCAAGGTTGTGCATCACAACCTGTTGACGCGGCCCATTGCCAGCCGCCATTGTTAGCACTAAAATCAAAATCAATTAACTGGTCTGCAAAATACTGTTCGCCCCAGCGCCAGTCAACTAATAAATCCTTGACTAAAAAACTTGCAACCACCATGCGTAATCTATTATGCATAAACCCTGTTTGGTTAATCTGTCGCATGGCAGCATCTATCAAAGGGTAGCCCGTTCTTGCCTCGCACCAGGCTTCAAAATAAGTTTCATTATTTGGAAAAGGAATGTCGTTAAAATTACTTTTGAAAGATTTTCCAGCAGCAATATGTGGGTGGTGATGTAATATTTGAAAATAAAAATCACGCCAAATTAACTCATTTAGCCAAGCTGTTGCGCCATTATTACCTATCTGCCGTGCTGTTCTGGCTAAATGACGAATTGATACTGTACCAAAACGTAAATGAGTTGATAGATAAGAAATACCTTTAATCGCAGGGTAATTCCTAGCATCTTTATATGATGCAATTCGATTACTAAACTCATCGAATAATTGCAAGCCACCACTCATGCCAGTGGGCAGGCGCATTTGTGACAAATTTGAACGTTTGAATCCCATTGATTTCAAACTAACTATTTCTGTTGGTATGGTTTTGGCGAGTCGGTCGGTATAAAAATCAACAGGATAAGCGGCTAACTGTTTGTCTGTCAGTCGCTTTAACACTGAGTTACGATAGGGGGTGAACACTGAATAAGGTTTGTTATTTAATGTGAGAATTTCATCTTTTTCAAATAACACCTGATCTTTAAAGCTGCGGAATTGAATATTATACTGAGTCAGCACTTTTGTTACATCCTGGTCTCGCTTGTTGCTGCTAGGTTCGTAATCGTGATTGGTGAAGACAGCATCAATATGAAGTGAAGCTGCAATGCTTGGAATCAGCTTGCATGCTTTGCCATATTCAACAATCAAGTCGCCCCCTTTGTTTTGCAGTGCAGTTTTTAGCTCTTGTACGCTTTCCCATATAAATTCTACGCGCCGGTCAGCTTTCTGTTTTAATTTATCTAAAATATCCGTATCGAAAACAAAAATGCAATACACTTGTTTTGATGTGAGCAATGCATTGTAAAGTGCAGCGTGATCGTAATCACGTAAATCACGCCTGAACCAGACTAATGCACTATCTTGAGCATAATGTTGAGATTTGTTGTGAGGCAAGTCTTGTGACATCACTATTCGCGGTGATAAGGGTGATTTTGCAATATGCTGTGTGCACGATAAAGCTGTTCACATAAAAGTAAGCGCGCAAAGGCATGCGGGAGTGTGAGTTGAGATAAACCTAATAAAAAGTTAGTCTGTTGTTTTAGTTTTTCGTCTAAGCCATCAGCACCGCCGATGATAATGCTGATATTTTTGCCTAATAAATGCCAAGACTTCAACATGTCAGCTAATTTGGGTGTAGTGACTTGCTTGCCTTGTTCATCACACGCGATCAAATAATCATTTCCTGCAGCATCTAATATGCGTTTGGCTTCAGCTTCACGCACTACTTTCCCATTTTTACCATCAGCGCGTTTGTCTGGTTTTATTTCAATAACTTCAATGGTAGACTCACGTGGCATACGCTTAAGATATTCATTGCAACCTGTAATTATCCAGGCGGGCATTTTGTGACCTACTGAGATAATTTTAATTTTCATAACACTTTGTTATAAAAATTTTTAATTTAAGTTGTCAGGTGTAATGTGGCGAGTACCAGATTCTTTTTCACCCCACAATTGCTCAAGATTAAAGTAAGCTCGAGTGGTTGGCACCATAATATGAACGACGATATCATCTAAATCTACTAATACCCATTCACTGCCTTTATCACCTTCCAAGCCGCGCACATCAAATCCATGTTCTTTGACTTTTACTTTCACGTGATCAGCAAGTGATTGTGCTTGTCTCGATGATGTTGCGCTGCAGATCACCATGTAGCAGGTCATAGAAGTTAGTTTTCTAACATCTAGCACAGTGATATCAAACCCTTTCACATCTTCTAATGCGCTAATTACTAGGTCTTTCATTGTTGTTAAATCTAATGTATTTGAGTCTTTTGGTTGTAAATCGGACAAATGATTTCTCTTTTAATTTTTTAAAAATTTAGGCTAGGCTGCTTGTGCAGGAATTTGGGTTTTTAGTTCTACGATCTTGTTCTTATCGTTCACGTAGATTAATTGTGGTGCATATTGTTCTAATTCTAGCGAGGAGTATTGTGCATAAGTGGCAATAATTACAATGTCATTTGGTTTGGCTTTATGCGCAGCTGCACCATTAGTAGAAATAATGCCTGAGTTTGCTTCAGCACGAATTGCATAGGTGCTGAATCGCTCGCCACTGGAGACATTGTAAATATAAATTTGCTCATATTCTAAAATATTAGCTGCACTCAATAACACTTCGTCAATTGCACAGCTACCTTCATAATGTAACTCGCTATGTGTGACAAGCACACGATGAAGTTTTGATTTTAGCATTGTTCTTTGCATAGTTTACAAGCGCCCTGAGTCTGAATTATTCATAGAGCGATGATTGTAAAGCAAATTGCACTTTATATAAATGATCAATATGTGATGTAGTCTTAAATTTGAAGCTATTAAATTTTATTTAATGTTAAGGAGTGTTGCGATTGCTGGGTCACGTTCAGCCATGAATCTTTCTGCAGCTTTTGTATATTCGCTTTCTAAGCCAAGAAAATCATTTACTTCACCATGGCTTAAGTCCACAGGAAATACTTCAACGGTTACTCCATTTTCATTTGCTTTTTCAGCAAACACACTAGTGTTAGCACATTGGCTATATTTCATTTGTGTAGAGCATGCAGCAAATAATGGAATAGACGCTGGGGTTAATTGATCGATAGGTGAAATATCAGCCCATTTTGAAGTATCTTTACCAAATGCTTTATCGAAGAAATCTGGATGCCATAAACTCATTGTGAATGGTACATTCATGGATGAGCTATCTAACGCGAAACTCCCAAGCCATGGCAGACCCCCTATATCGGTAACAAGGGAGGGTTTTGCTGACAACAAACTGACTAAATGGCCGCCTGAAGAGTGTCCCATAATAAATAACTTTTTTGGGTCGCCGCCCCAATGTTTGGCATTATTTTGTACTGAAACAACCGCTAAAGCAAGATCTTCTATTTGGCTATAAGCATCATTTTTAGGGAGGCTCCTGGTGCTAATAGGAATAATAATAAAGCCTTTTGGACCCCATCTTTTCAGTTTGTGAATGTAAATTAATGGGTTTTCTTTTTCGCCTTCATAAAACCCTGCACCATAAAGCATCATAATGATAGGGGCATTTTTTGCATTTTTAGGAGCGTAAATATCCAATAAATGCCTAGAATCAGTGCCGTAAGATAAATCACGTGTAAGGATTGTATTTTCAGGCAATGTGTAATTCAGTTTCTGCTTTTCGTTTTCTTGTGTACTTTCTTTGTTAGTTTCCTCGTTAATGTTACATGCGGCAAGGCTCGTTGTGGCGAGCACAAGTAGCAAACTTGACTTAAACTTCTTCATCAATTGCTGGGCATGAAACAAACAAGTTTCTATTATGGGTTTACTCATGGCTTTTATTGAACTCTATATTGTCAATTAAGCGGGTATTGAGTAATGTTGCGGCACCCAATATCACTAGATTTTTTTGATTTTTTTGCACAGCTTCTAGCGTAATAGATGATCTGATTGATATGTAATCTACATCCCATCCAGCTTCCAGCAGTTGGTTTGTTGCGTTTTGTTCTAGATGGATAAAGTCTTGATTGCCTTGCGCTACGCTATTAACCACTTCATTTAATACAAGGTATAACTTTGTAGCCTGCGTTTTTTCAATCGAGTTAAGATTGTTATTCCGTGAACTCATAGCGAGGCCGGACGATTCACGAACCGTCTCACTTGGAATTATTTCAATCGGGAAATTGAATTGTTTGACTAACTTACGAATAATAAATAATTGTTGAAAATCTTTTTTGCCAAATACGGCCACATTAGGGTTGACCATATTGAATAGTTTAGTGATTACCATGGCAACACCAGGGAAATGTCCAGGGCGGCTTACGCCACAAAGTTCATTTGCCACTGAAGGCAACTTTAAAGCGAATTGTTGATTGAATGATTTGCCATCAAAATTTGGGTACATTTCAGTAATGCTTGGGGTAAATACGTATGAAACACCTGCTGTTTTTAATTTTGCACAGTCTGCCTCTAACGACCGTGGGTAAGTATCAAAGTCTTCATTTGGTCCAAATTGTAACGGGTTCACAAAAATACTCACCACTACACAGTCGGCATGGTGTTTAGCTGTTTCGATTAGCTCAAGGTGACCTTGGTGTAAATTGCCCATGGTAGGCACAAAAGCAATGCGCTTATGTTGTCTTAGCTTGCCTCGTAAAATAGAGCTTGTCTTAACGATATTCATTAATAGCTATGCTTTTGCGCAGGGAAGGTTTGATTTTTGACGGATTGCACATAGAGACTAACTGCTTCTTGAATATTACAGGTTTCTTGTAAAAAGTTACGTACAAAACGGGGCGATTTAAAGTCTTCAGGTTTCTTATTCGGTGGACCTGTGTAAATGCCAATGAGGTCTTGTAAAACCAATACTTGGCCGCTGCAATTAACACCTGCCCCGATCCCTATTGTCGGTGTGCTAATGTGCTCTGTAATTTGTTTGGCGAGAATGGCAGGCACCATTTCCAACACTATTAAGCTGACGCCGGCATCACTCATTGCTTGAGCATCATTCAAAATATGTTGAGCTGATTCAGATGTTTTTCCTTGAATTTTATAACCGCCTAGTTGGTTAACTGATTGTGGTGTAAAACCTAAATGCGCACAGACGGGAATGCCATGTTCAACTAGATAGCGCGCGGTTCGGACCCGCTCACCACCACCTTCAAATTTAACCATGTGCGCGCCTGATTTAATTAGCCATTGTGCATTTTTATACGCTGCTTCGTTATCATGCTCATAGCTACCAAGTGGCATATCAGCAACGATTAAAGTATTCGGCGCGCCAGTGGCAACGCTTTTGGTGTGGTATGTCATGTGATGCATACTGACATTCAGTGTATTTTCTGCGCCCTGTAGCACCATCCCTAGTGAATCACCAACTAATAAAATATCAACGCCGACTAATTCCATGAGCTTGGCAAAACTAGCGTCATAACAGGTAAGCATGGCAATTTTTTCACCTGTGCTGATAAGTTCTGAGATTTTTTTGATAGACATGCTAATTATTCAAAATTTGGGTTGAAATATTCTCGACTGCTGCTGATAGATGTAATGCGTGCTACTAACAAATCAAGCGCGGCTTCATCTTTAATGATATTTAATTTTTCGTTATTAACTATCAATAGTCGCGAGGCATCGTAAGTATGAAAAAACTCACTGTAGGCATCAGTTAATCTAACTAAATATTCTTTAGCAATATTTTGTTCATAACTCACATTACGCTCTTCAATCCGACCCACTAATTCATCAGTGGGTGTTTGTAAGTAAATCACTAGGTCAGGCTTAGGCGCCTTTAGTTGTAAGTGTTGGTAGATTTGATGATATAACGCATATTCTTCGTCATCTAAATTTAGTTTAGCAAATAGCGGGTCTTTCTCTAAAAAGAAATCTGCAACGATTGGCTGAGCAAACATATCCATTTGCATCACATCTGCAATTTGGCGAGAGCGCTGGAATAAGAAAAATAATTGTGTTGATAAAGCATAGCGTTTTGTATCTTGATAAAAACGTGCTAAAAATGGATTTTCTTCAGCTTTTTCTGTGAGGAGTTGCGTAGAAAACTTGTCGGACAACATACGTGCTAGCGTCGTTTTGCCACTGCCGATAGGACCTTCAACGACAATATAAGGAAATTTGTCAAAAATATTCATACTATTTTACTGGCTAAATTTCCAGATTATTATTCGGTTTATTAGTATTTGGAGTAGTCGCATTTGATTTGTCAATTTTTGTGCACTGGTTGTTGAATGGCTCTGCTAATTTTACAACATTACCATGCTGAGGTATGTCTAAATTTGATGTAATTTCAGCTAATGGAACTAAAACAAAACTGCGCAAATGCAACCGTGGATGCGGTAAAGTCAAAAAATCAGTGGCCTTTTTTATATCGTCATAAATCAATAAATCTAAGTCTAAAATGCGTGGGGCATTCGGGAAAGGGCGCACCCTACCAAAATCTTGTTCAATATTAAGTAATTCGCGCATAAGCGCTTCGGGTGTTAATGCGGTACTTACTTCTGCAACTGCATTGATGAAGTTGGGTTGGTTATCGTAACCAAAAGGTTTGCTTTCATACAAGCTAGATTGTTTTATTAACGATGTGTTAGTTAAACAACTTAACGCTATTAAGGCTTTTTCCACTTGATGTTGTGGCGATTCAAGATTGCTACCTATAGCGATAAAAGCTTGATGCATTAAGCTGCATTTCCCTCAGAATTGCCTTCTGATCCATTTTCTAATTGAACAGTTGATTTTTTCTTCTTACGTCTACGACGCTTTTTAGGATTTATATCAGGCAATAGCATGGTTGCTCTTTGCTCAGCGTTGGCATCAGCAAATGTTGTCCACCAAACTCCTATTTTCTCATCGATCTCGCCTGAGGCACAACGCAACAGCATAAAGTCGTAAGCTGCGCGATAACGCGGGTGCACTAATAAACCAAACGGGCGCTTACCCGCGCGTTGTTCAAAACGTGGCTGCATCGCCCAAATTTCTTTCATAGTCGATACAAAACGATTATGAATCGCTAACTTCTCGCTTTGTATTTTAATTACCTCATCCATTGCCATATATAAAGCAGGGATTGGTGGCGCTTCATTTTTAGTGGTTTGCCACGCTTTAAGCACCTCATGCCATAGCAAAGATGCAAATAGAAAGCTAGGGTTAGATGACTTTCCTTGTCTAATTCTATCGTCAGTATTTGCTAGCGCTAGCATGACAAAACGTTCACCTAACGGTTGTTCTAACACGACATCGAGCAGCGGTAATAAACCATGGTGTAAGTGTTGCTCACGCAAAATATTAATACTCCCTATTGCATGGCCAGATAGAAAAAGTTTCAGCATTTCATCAAACAAGCGGCTGGGTGGTACATCATTCAGAAGTTCCGCCATTTTTTCTATTGGCTTTTGAGTAGCCGGTTCTATTGTTAAGCCCAGCTTCGCCGAAAGTCTTACCGCACGGAGCATACGTACTGGGTCTTCTTCATAGCGTTTTTTAGGATCGCCTATCATGCGTAGTACTTTAGCTTTGATATCAGCGACACCGTGATGGAAATCAAGTATTACTTCATTAGCAGTGTTGTAATATAAAGCATTGGCAGTAAAGTCACGGCGAACAGCATCGTCTTCTATACTACCAAAAATATTGTCGCGAATAATACGGCCGCTATCATTCGTTGAAGCGTCGCCTTCGCTTTTATGGTGACCACGGAAAGTTGATACTTCAATAGTTTCTCTGCCCCAAAGAACATGTACCAGACGAAAGCGACGACCAATAATACGAGAACGTCGAAAAATTTTATAGACTTCTTCTGGTGTGGCATTGGTGGTGATATCAAAGTCTTTTGGCTTTTGATTTAGTAACAAATCTCTCACCGCGCCACCAACAATATAGGCATCAAAACCTGCATTATGCAGCCCGTCGCAGGTTTTAATAGCAGCGCTACTGATTAAATTTTTATCGATTTTATGTTTTTTGTAAGTAATGGTTTCTGCATTACTCACTAAGCTGTTATCAGCCTGGTCAATCGCAATTTCAGCTTTTTTACGCTTTTTAAAGACTTTTTGTATGAACTTCTTAATCATCTAGCACTTTGCTATGTTTTTCCATTTTATTTTCCATCACTTTTTTTGCTTGTATTATTCCAAAGCACATCGCCCACGCCAGTTTCTTGGTTTAGTAGGCGGCACAGTACAAATAGCAAATCAGATAAACGATTAGTATATTGTAAAGCTGCCACACCAATTTTCTCATCGCTATTTAGAGTATGCATTGTCCGCTCCGCTCGCCTACAAACAGTTCGTGCTAAATGACAATATGCCGCTGCTTTGCAACCACCAGGTAAAATAAATTCTTTAAGTGGTGAAAGTGCTTCATTAAACTCATCCAAAACAGTTTCTAGTGCTTTAACGCGCTCATCAGAGATTAATGTCATGTTCGGCATACATAATTCACCGCCTAAATTAAACAAATCGTGTTGAATTTCGGTGAGTAAAGCTTTCACTTTCTTTGATAGTGGCTCGGTAAGTATCAATCCAATAATTGAGTTTAATTCATCTATATCACCCATTGCATGCACGCGTAAACTATCTTTAGTTACACGAGAGCCGTCACCTAAGCCGGTTGTGCCTTTGTCGCCAGTACGTGTGTATATCTTGCTTAATCTATTTGCCATAATGGTTTGTTATTTAAGTCTGTTAATTAAAATACTTTATAATGCAGTTATTATAAATCATCCTGCATAGTTTCGATGCGTTCTAATTCTCATGCATTCAACTTCATTGAATAATAAACCAATTGGTGTCATGGATTCTGGTGTGGGTGGCATATCTGTACTTAAGCATATACATGCACTTTTGCCGTATGAAAATTTAACTTATTTTGCTGATAGTTCATATGCCCCTTATGGTAATAAAACTCAAGCTCAAATTGAGCAACGAGTGTTTGCTGCAGCACAATTTTTACATGGTAAAAATGCTAAAGCTTTAGTCATTGCATGTAATACAGCAACGGCTGCTGCTGCAAAAAGCTTACGGACCCATTATTTAGATATTCCAATTATTGGCATGGAGCCTGCCTTAAAGCCCGCAGCTGCGGTTTCAAGTAATGGCATTATCGGCGTGTTGGCAACAGTAGGCACGTTGGAAAGTGCTCAGTTTGCAGCACTATTAGAAAGTTATGGGCAGCAGGTTAAAGTCATCACACAAAGCTGTTTAGGGTTGGTTGAATGTGTTGAACGTGGTGAAATTTACACAGTACAAACCAAAGCCCTGTTACAACAATATTGTGCGGCACTTTTGGCAGAAAACGTCGATACTATTGTACTGGGTTGTACGCATTATCCATTTGTGAAAAAGTTGATTCAAGAGATTGTTGGCGAACATGTTAAATTAATCGATACGGGTGAAGCTGTAGCAATGCAATTGGAAAGAAAATTAAAAGAAAAAAATTTATTAAACAATGAATTAAGTTCTAAAAATATTCATTGTTGGACGAATAGCCAAAATAAAAATGCCGCGCAAGTGATTGCAGCGCTATGGGGTAGTCAAGTGCAGGTTAATTTCCTCAAATAGTAATATGTTTGCGTAATTGATCAAAAGATAACTCACTACGCTTAGCAAGCTCTTCAAGTAGAACGTTCAATGCACGGCATTCAATTTTCTTCAGTTTTTCACCTAATTCAGGTTGGTTTTTAGGTAATATTGAAGCCCCACCCAAATCGCTTAAGACTACTTTTTCAGCTTGCCAAAGTATATTATGGGCATACAAGTCGCCATGCATTAATCCTTGTTTGTGCAAATGTTTCATTGCGCTAGTTACCCCTTCGACTATATGCAATGTTTCTTGCTCGCTGAAAGCTTGATTTTCATCATAAACATCTCTCGTGCAGGTCTCAAAGTTTGGTGGGTCAGCCAGTATCTTTAAATTTTCATCAAGTAAGGGCATCATTAAGCCAGAAGTATTTTCTGGATGATTATCAATAATGCCTTTGATTCCCACTAAATTGTCATGCCTGCCTGCCATTATGTTGGCCTGTATTTCAGAGCTTGGTAGGCCGTCACTTGTTAAACTCCCTTTAAATAGCTTTACCGCAACCTCTTCTGAAGACAGACTTTGCTGAGATGCTGAAGTAGGGTTGAATGTCGCTTGGTAGGTCACGCCAGAGGCACCTTCTCCTAGCACTTGCTTTAACGTCAATGCTTGCCAGTCTATCTTTTGTATTTTTAATGTGTTTTGCTGTTGAAGGTCATGCTGGATAGCGTTGTTCGAAAAAGGATTTCCTGCATAGGCTAGCCAGGCGAGTTTTGGCAATGTGAATAACCAGTCTGGTAGCATTTTTAATTGATTTTCCGAGATTCTTAATAATTCTAATGCACTACAATTTGCCATACTATCGGGTAATTCGGTAAGCGCATTGCCAGCGAGCATTAATTTTTGTAGTTTTTTGCATTCGCCTAGTTTATTAGGTAGAGTTTTCAGCTTGTTATCAGTCAAAATGAACCACCGTAGACTACTAGTTTGAATTGCAGCCTCAGGAATATGGGTAATTTTATTTGCTTTAAAACCAACCATGCTCAAACTTGGACATCTGCCCAATACTTCAGGTAAGCACGTAAATTGATTAGAAGAGCAGAAAAGAATGCGTAGTTTTTTTAGTCGATATAAATCATCAGGTAATGAAGATAATTGATTACCAGTAAGATCTAAAATCTCTAACGAGTCACTTAAGTCAAAAATTTCTCTTGGGAATTCTGTTAGTTCACATGCAAGTTTAAGTTGAGAAACACCATCTAGCTTGCCTGCTCTAAGCAGTGCAAGCGTTTCATTTTCGTAGTTATCATTCACGACAGATTAAGAATAAAGTGCTAAAAAAGTAGATGGTTAGTGATGACTCACTTTTACACCCACTTTAAGTGTGTATTTTGTGCCGCAATATGGGCATTCAACATGCCCAGTTTTTGCAACATCTAAAAATACACGTGGGTGTGACGCCCACAAGGCGACCTCCTTTGTAGGGCAATGCAATGGTAACTCTTTAACTGAGACTTCAAACTCTTTTACGTCCGACATAACTTTCCTATGTTTAAATTTTAT
>CAZJUK010000016.1:0-27564 GCA_964549145.1 uncultured Methylophilaceae bacterium | reverse complement strand
TTGAAGAAGTTGAGTATTTAGCCAAAGACTCAGGTGCGTCAGTGTTGGTAACAGACGCTAAAGCCTGGATGGCAATGTCAGCACAAATGCAACTAAATTTGCGTGAAACACCCAATTTAAAACACGTTCTAATTACGCAGTTTAAAAACGAAGAAAATGCCCAAGCGTTAAGTACTCCTAACCTAAATGTGTTGGTGTTAGAAAAAGCACTTAGTTCGATTACTGATTTCACTACACCACAAATTACAAATGCAGATGACCCTGCCTATTTGGTTTATACCTCAGGTACAACCGGCTACCCAAAAGGTGTGCTTCATGCACATCGCGCTTTATTAGGCAGACAGCCAGCGGCTAAATATTGGTTTAATTATGCAGAAGATAGTCAAGACCGTATTATGCATTCCGGCAAGTTCAACTGGACCTATGTATTAGGCTCTGGCTTGATGGACCCGCTATATTGTGGAAAAACTGTGATTGTGCATGAGGGTAAAAATGATGCAAACAAATGGCTAGCATTGATTGAAAAACATCAAGCAACAATATTCGTTGGTGTGCCAACCATATACCGTCAGCTCTTACAAAAAACGAGTGCGAATCAAGAGAATGTTTCAACCATTCGACATTACATGAGTGCAGGTGAACATTTATCTGATGATGTGCTTAATCAATGGAAAGACCGATTTGGACTCGATATTTACGAAGCTGTTGGCATGAGCGAGTTTTCTTATTATCTCTCACAAAGTATTTATCGACCCATTCGCGCCGGTTCAGCAGGTTTTGCGCAACCCGGGCATGATATTAAATTGTTAAATCCTGATACATTAAAAGAAGTGCCAGTCGGAGAAGAGGGCATGATTAGCATCCCGTTAACTGACCCTGGCGTGTTTTTAAAATATTGGAACTTAGACGAAGAAACCGACAAATACAAGCATAATGGCTACTTTTTCACCGGAGATTACGCCAAATACGATGAAGATGGCTACATTTGGTTTCTAGGCCGTAAAGACGACATTATCAAAAGCTTTGGCTATCGCGTCTCACCTTACGAAATAGAGCGTGTCTTTAAAGGTCATCCTGATATTGCTGATTGTGCGGCCATTGGTGAGGAATTAAAAAAAGATAAAGTGCTAGTTGCTTGCTATGCCATTTTAAAACCTGATGCACAGATAAACCCGAATGATTTAATCAGTTTTGCTAAGCAACATTTAGCTGCTTATAAAGTCCCCAAGGTGGTTTATTTTGCTAAGGATTTTCCGCGCACTAAAAATGGTAAAATTTTGCGTAAAGAAATTACGCCAACTATTGCCATTGCCAAGAGCGAACGGTAATTCATGACATTGATTAAACAAACAGATTTCATTCAAAGCATCGCTGATGCTTTGCAATTCATTTCTTACTACCATCCTCAAGACTATATTCAGGCGTTAGGTGATGCTTACCTACGTGAAGAATCGCCAGCCGCAAAAGATGCTATGGCGCAAATTTTAACTAACTCTCGTTTATGCGCAGAAGGTAAGCGACCAATTTGCCAAGACACAGGTATTGTCGTTGCTTTTGTCAAAGTTGGTATGCAGGTTCAATGGGCTAATACCGCCGAATATGCCGACACTGATATTGAGAAAATGGTCAATGAAGGCGTGCGCCGCGCTTACTTATTACCTGAGAATAAACTACGCGCTTCCATCGTTACTGACCCTGCAGGTAATCGTACTAATACGCGTGACAATACGCCAGCAGTAGTGCATGTTTCATTGGTTGCAGGAGATAAGATAGAGGTGGAAATCGCCGCTAAGGGCGGAGGCTCTGAAAATAAAGCAAAGCTAGTGATGTTAAATCCTAATCAGAGTGTTGTTGATTGGGTGCTTGATGTAGTGCCTAAAATGGGCGCAGGTTGGTGTCCGCCAGGCATGTTAGGTATTGGCATTGGTGGCAGCGCAGAAAAAGCCATGTTGCTGGCTAAACAATCACTAATGCAACCGATTGATATTCAAGTGTTGAAAAACAAAGGCGCAAGTAACAAAACTGAAGAGTTGCGTTTAGAGTTATATGAAAAAGTAAATAACTTAGGCATAGGTGCGCAAGGCCTTGGTGGCCTCACGACAGTGCTCGATGTGAAGATATTAGACTATCCAACGCATGCAGCGAGCTTACCTGTAGCGATTATTCCAAACTGCGCTGCAACCAGACATGTGCATTTTGAGTTGGATGGTAATGGCGTGGCAGAATTTACGCCGCCTAAGTTAAGTGATTATCCTGATGTGCATTGGGCGCCGAGTGAGCAAGCTATAAGTGTTAATTTAGACACTGTGACCAAAGCTGAAACCAACACTTGGCAGGCTGGGCAAACATTATTGCTGACAGGTAAATTACTCACAGGGCGAGATGCCGCACATAAGCGAATTTCGAAAATGATCGCTAACGGTGAGCAACTACCAGTAGATTTTACTGATCGGTTTATTTACTACGTAGGGCCTGTAGATGCAGTGGGTGGAGAGGTGATCGGCCCAGCTGGACCAACCACCGCGACTAGAATGGATAGTTATAGCGATATGATGTTAGAGACGGGCTTGTTAGGTTCAATAGGCAAGGCAGAGCGAGGTAATGAAGCGTTAACATCCATTAAACAACATCAGTCTGTTTATTTAATGGCAGTAGGTGGCGCGGCTTACTTAGTCAGTAAAGCAATAAAACAATCTAGAATTTTAGCTTTTGAAGATTTAGGCATGGAAGCGATTTATGAATTTGATGTGGTCGATATGCCTGTTACCGTTGCAGTCAGTGCCGATGGCGAATCTGTACATAAAACTGGCCCAAAGGCTTGGCAAGAAACAATTGCAAAAAAAGAAATAGAAATTAAGCTTGTAAACTAATAATAGTATGCTTTTGAACTGTGTACAAAGTCACAAAGCATCAAGTAGTCAATGGATTAATCTTAGTCAAAATGTTAATATTGAATAAGGTGAACATATGAAAAACACATTACAACAATTCTTGAAATATTCCTTAGCAATTTGCTTTTTAGCAAACGCGTCTTTGGCCAGTGCGATTGATGTGCTGGGTTATTTAACCGATGTCGAAGGCCGATACACTGGACCTAGTGTTGAAGAGAATGTAGTTAAAATGGACACCGATAATAGTGGCTTTGCAGATTTTAACGAAGTACGTGCTTTCTTAGAGCTTAAGCACGGTGCGGACTACCAAAAATATGTTTTAGACCGTTGGACAGTGGCAGCAACGAGCAAAAGCTGCGGCACCTCATTCGCCAAAGAACTATCCGAATAAAAGTACTATCTGAATATAAGAACTATCTGAGTAAAAGCATTTTCAGAACAATAGTACTTTCAAAACAAGAGCACCTTCAGAATAGTAGTACTTTTAAAGTAATAGTACGGGCAGTCAATTAATTTCAAACTAGAAAGCAAGTAATAAGCACTTATGATTAACGAATATCAAACGCAAGCAGCCGAGCGCGCTGCACAAAATTTACCAGCATTACCACTCACTGTCGAACAAATTGCATGTTTGGTGGATGTGTTAAAAAGCCCGCCAGCTGGGTCAGATGCCGATTTTCTATTAGATTTACTTGGAAATCGCACACCTGCTGGTGTCGACCAAGCAGCTTATGTAAAAGCAGCATTTTTAGCAGATATTGCAAAAGGCCAAGCGACGTCACCATTGCTTACACCAGAAAAAGCAATCGCTATTCTGGGCACGATGTTAGGTGGTTATAACGTCATTGCGCTTGTTGAATTGTTAGATTCGCCGTTGGCAAGCCATGCGGTTGATGCGCTAAAAAATACAATTTTAATGTTCGATGCTTTTTATGACGTTGAAGCCAAAATGAAGGTAGGTAATGCGCATGCAAAAACTTTAATTGAGTCTTGGGCAAATGCTGAATGGTTTACCAATAAACCAGCTATGCAAAATGAAATTAAAGCCGTTGTATTTAAAGTAGATGGCGAGACGAATACGGATGATTTAAGTCCAGCGCAAGACGCATGGAGTCGTCCAGATATTCCATTACACGCACAAGCCATGTTAGTGAGCAAAATACCTGACGGTTTAAACACAATAGAACAACTGAAAACTAAAGGCTTGCCGCTAGCTTATGTCGGCGATATTGTTGGTACAGGTTCATCACGTAAATCAGCGATTAACTCAGTGCAATGGTATCTCGGTAGAGACATACCTAACATTCCGAATAAACGCACAGGCAGTATTATTTTAGGTTCAAAAATTGCCCCTATTTTCTTTAATACAGCAGAAGACTCTGGCGCTTTCCCAGTGCAATGCGAAGTATCAGAAATGAACATGGGTGATGTTATCACCATTAAGCCATTTGACGGTCAAGTGCTAAACGAAGCGGGTAAGGTAATTTCTACTTTTGAATTAAGCCCAGTCACCATGCCTGATGAAGTGCGTGCTGGTGGCCGTATTCCACTTATTATCGGACGTGGATTAACCGCCAATGCACGTAAATCGCTAGATTTGCCAGAAACCGATGCCTTTATTACGGCAGTGCCTGCGCGAGTAAACAAAAAAGGTTATACCTTGGCACAGAAAATGGTTGGTCGCGCATGTGGATTACCTGAAGGGGTAGGCGTTCGTGCAGGTGCCTATTGCGAACCAAAAACAACCACAGTGGGTTCACAAGATACCACTGGCGGTATGACGCGTGATGAGCTCAAAGAGCTGGCTTGCTTAGGCTTTAGCAGTGATTTAGTCATGCAAAGCTTCTGTCATACCGCAGCTTATCCAAAACCTGTTGATATTAATTTACAGCACACGCTGCCAGAGTTTATTTCTAGCCGTGGCGGTGTCACCTTAAGACCGGGTGATGGTATTATTCACTCATGGTTAAACCGTATGATTTTGCCTGATACCGTGGGTACAGGTGGCGACTCACATACACGTTTTCCACTTGGTATATCATTTCCTGCGGGTTCTGGTTTAGTGGCATTTGCTGCAGCAACTGGAGCAATGCCACTAGATATGCCAGAGTCTGTATTAGTGCGTTTTAAAGGAGCTATGCAAGAGGGCATTACCTTGCGTGATTTAGTCAATGCAATTCCTTATACGGCGATTCAAGAAGGCACATTAACCGTTGGCAAAAAAGGTAAAAAGAACGTATTTAATGGCCGTGTGTTAGAAATTGAAGGCTTGCCTGATTTGAAAGTAGAGCAAGCGTTTGAGTTTGCTGATGCCTCTGCTGAACGCTCAGCCAATGGCTGTACGGTACATTTAGATAAAGCGCCAATTATTGAGTTCTTAAATTCGAATGTTGTATTGCTACAAAACATGATTGATGATGGTTATGAAGATGCACGTACCCTACAACGCCGTATCGATAATATGAACGCTTGGCTAGCCAAACCTGAATTGCTACAACCAGATGCGGATGCAGAGTATGCGCATATTATTGAAATTGATTTAAATGACATTAAAGAGCCACTAGTGGCTTGCCCTAATGATCCTGATGACATTAAACCATTATCAGCAGTTGAAGGTGATAAAGTAGATGAAGTGTTTATTGGTAGTTGCATGACTAATATTGGCCATTATCGTGCGGCAGCAAAAGTACTAGAAGGCTTAGGTAGTATCCCAACCCGTTTATGGGTGGCACCACCAACCCGAATGGATGAAGCGCAATTGCGTGATGAGGGTGTTTATGCCACCTTTGGTGTGGCCGGTGCGCGTACAGAAATGCCAGGTTGCTCATTATGTATGGGTAATCAAGCACGCGTAGAAAACAAAGCCACTGTGTTTAGTACCAGTACACGAAACTTCGATAATCGCATGGGTAAAGATGCGCGCGTGTATTTAGGTTCAGCAGAGCTAGCAGCGGTGTGCGCCAAGCTAGGCCGTATGCCAAGCCATCAAGAATATTTAGAGACCATCGGTGATAAGTTAGCCGATACTGATGCGATTTATAAATATTTAAATTTCGATCAAATGACAGCCTATCAAGGTGCTTTAGAAAAATATAAAAAAGTCATTCCGATTACTGAAGCGGTAGATTAAGCTGACAGCGATTAAAATAAAAGCCGCTTTGCGGCTTTTATTTTATTTAAAAAAGTGACATTGAGTTTTTCTAGGAGTTGATAATGGAAGCAGATTTTTGGCATAAAAAGTGGGAAAGTAATGTCATTGGTTTTCATAAAGACGAAGCGAACCCATTATTAATTAATCACTTCGACGCGCTTTCTTTGCTCAAGGGTAAGCGGGTTTTTGTCCCTTTATGTGGCAAAACACTAGATATTGCTTGGTTACTTTCAAACCAACATCAAGTGACCGGTGTTGAGTTAAGTGAGATAGCGGTGAAACAGCTGTTCGACGAACTAAGCCTAACACCAACAATTAAACAGTTAGAGTCGCTTATTCATTACAGCGCACAAGACATCGATATTTTTGTGGGAGATTTGTTTCAGCTCAGCAAGATGCTGTTAGGCCCAATCGATGCCATTTACGATCGCGCAGCATTAGTCGCTTTGCCATTAGCTATGCGTCAGCAATATACCAAGCACTTGATTGATATTACGGGTGGTGCATCACAGTTACTTATTACATTTGAGTATGATCAAAACTTAGTCAATGGCCCACCTTTTAGTATTAGCAATCAAGAAATAAACCAACACTATCAAGATGTTTATGAAGTTACTTTACTTGCTAGCCAAGAAGTTGATGGCGGTTTAAAAGGTGAATGCGCTGCCGTAGAAAATGTTTGGCGATTGAACAAGTCATTAAAAAAACGTGTATTTGAACAAAAAACCATTTCGCCACCATTGCATGGACGTTGGAAAATCATGCTGCCTTTATTGATCTTATTCGCCATTGCTGGTTGGTTTGTTTATCAGCAAGGTGTCGATACAAAAATAGCCGCAGGTAGTGCGCTATTAGTTGGTTTTTATTCAGGCTTAGTTGGCTGGTTACTTGGCATCATTACCTTAGTCCCCATCATCGGGCCTATTTTGGTCAAAATACTCACCATGTCATTCATATGGCTACTTAACGCCGTGGGCTATTTAGTGGCTTATGTGGCAATAAAACGCGGTTATTCAAAAGACGTTTTAACCTACCGCGGCATCACTATCGCACTAATCGTCGGCATGGTCATTGGCTATGTGCTTGGTAGTTTATAATCCGATATCGACATCTCAAATTCCACGCGTCAAATTCTTTAAGACTAATGCTGACTGCTCACTGTAAAAGAAGAAAATAAATGGCTTTATCAATAGTAATGATTGTTCTTGGACTAATCATCCTCATGTGGAGTGCTGATTTATTTGTTGATGGCGCAGCTACCGTGGCAAAATTATTTGGCATGTCTAGTTTGCTAGTGGGTATGATCGTGGTTGGTTTTGGCACGTCTGCACCAGAAATGTCTGTTTCAGTTTTATCTGCCTTGCAAGGCAACCCAGGTATTGCCCTAGGCAATGCTTATGGTTCCAACATTACTAATATTGCATTAATTTTAGGATTAACTGCAATATTCAGCCCCTTACTCATCAAATCACGTGTCGTCAGAAAAGAGTTGCCCATGCTAATGCTCGTCACCTTGGTGGCTTGTTTTCACTTGTATGATGGAAAAATAACCCGCATTGAAGGCTTTGTAGAATTACTGCTATTAGCAGGTATTTTGTACTGGATGACCAAGCAAGGCATGAACAAACCACCCAAAGATGCTTTAGCAAAAGCCATCGATAGTGAGTTGGCAGAAAATGCGCTTAGCCCAGCCAAAGCATGGCTAAAATTGGTCTTAGGCTTGGTATTATTAGTCGTCAGCTCGCGCATGTTAGTTTGGGGTGCAGTTAATATTGCACAAACGCTAGGTGTCAGTGATCTAATTATTGGCTTAACCGTGGTCGCAATCGGCACCTCATTGCCAGAGTTAGCTGCGTCCATCGCTGCTGTGCGAAAAGGCGAGCATGATTTGGCTGTTGGAAATGTTGTTGGCTCTAATTTCTTTAATACCTTAGCCGTGGTGGGCTTAGCAGGCGCCATTCACCCCATGCAAGTGCCCGCAGAAGTACTGACGCGTGATTGGTTGGTAATGATGGTGCTGACCATGATGTTATTTGCTTTCGGGTATAGCCATAAGGCTGGTGAAGAAAAAACCATTAAGCGGGCAGGTGGTGTGGTTTTTGTGACGATATATATTGGCTATACGTTGTATTTGATTGCTAGCGTGTTGAAAGGGTAAGGGTTTATTGAATATGAAACAATGGGTAGCAATAATAAAGTCAATAAAGTTTGATAGCACGAAAATCAAGCTGGCTGATCCCTAGATTTTTCTGATGCTTTTGCTACACATATCTTTACGCGTAAAGTGGAAGTGATGGATGCGCAAGGTGAAACTGTTGCTGAAATTCACGGTGCAGTGCATGATATGGAGTTAAAACCAAATACTAGTGTTGCCTGGTATTTCTTTCCCATGACCAAGGGTAAAAGCCTTAAACTTTTCTGCCATAAAAAAGATCATGAAGCACATGGCATGGTAGGCACAATTGATATTATTGGCAGTTTGAAGTAGTTGGGTTTAGTTAAGAGCTCACTTACGTAATAATTTTTTCAAGGAAATAAACATGAGTAATGAAAACATTGCCATTTTTGCAGGTGGCTGTTTTTGGTGTACCGAACCTGTTTTTAGTCAGCTAAAAGGCGTGAGTAGTGTGGTCTCTGGTTATATTGGCGGTCATACTGAAAACCCAACCTATAAAACCATTAGTCAAGGTGATACTGGTCATGCTGAAGGTATTAAAATCACCTTTGATGCTGACATTATTGCTTATGAAACATTGTTAGAAGTTTTTTTAGTTAGTCATGACCCGACCACAAAAAACCGTCAAGGTAACGATGTAGGAACACAATATCGCTCTGCTATTTTTTATCAAGATGCTGCGCAACTTGAAACGACTGAAAAAATGATCGCAAGCATTAATTCCGCCGCTATTTATGATGCGCCTATCGTTACCGAGCTAAATTCTGCCAGTACTTTTTATCCCGCTGAAGACTATCATCAATATTATTTTGATAAAAATGCTAGCAACCCTTATTGCATGGCAGTGGCCGCACCTAAGGCTGCAAAGATTCGCGCAAAGTACGCACAGTTAATTAAATAATAGTCCTAAATGTTAAATTCAGCCTGGTACCGCAAGGTTTAGTTTCTTTAGAAATGCCATGTTGCCAGTTAGTTTGCGTATTACCTTGCATGACCAACAAATCACCATCATTTAGTTTTAAGCGAATGTTTTTAATGGCTTTGTTATGCTTATGTCTGAGCACAAAAGTACGTGTTTCACCTAAGCTTAGTGATGCTATGGTCGGTTGCGCACCCAGCTCAGCCTCGTTATCACTATGAAAGCCCATGCTGTCGCGCTCATGTCGATAATAATTTAATAACACGCTATTAAAATGCGTGTCGCACACTTGTTCGACAGCAGTTTTGATTTCTAATAGCAAAGGTGTCCAAGGTAGGGGGCTGTTTTGTTTGCCAGAATAGGTATAATTTTTGCCCTTGTCTGCAACCCAAGCCATTAATCTTGGTTGCATATAAGTTTTACCCCAAACCTTTATTGATTCTTCTCGCCAAGGCATTTCTGCAATTAGGGTGTTGAGTATTGTTTGGGTTGAATAGGGTAGAGGCACATTTTCATGCAAGTAGAAGTCCCTATCCGGCAGATTAAGTTTTGGGCTTATCAAGTGATGATTAAATAAATTCATTAGCCTTGGTGAGTTCACCCCTTGATGATCAATATTTTAAACACAACACACCTTGAAAAATAGTCACTAAATCACTAATGAAATTGTTTACTTTTGCCAAGCATCCCGTAAAGTAACCGTGCGATTAAAGATTGGTTTGCCTTCTGTCGAATCAATACTATCAGCAACGAAGTAGCCATGACGCTCGAATTGAAAGCTGTCGCCAGCACTTACATCTTGTAAACCAGCTTCTAATTGCGCGGTGATGGTGTGCATAGAGTCGGGGTTGATATCATCTAAAAAGACTCTATCTGAACCATCTTTATTTTCACCCTGGCCTGGGTATGGCGCTTTAAATAAACGATCGAACATGCGAATTTCAGCCGCATAAGCATGGTTGGCACTTACCCAATGAATGTTGCCTTTAACTTTAACGCTATTGGATCCGTCAGTACCTGACTTAGTCTCTGGCAGGTATTCACAGTGTACGGTTGTAATATTACCTTGTGTGTCCTTCTCAAAGCCTGTGCATTTAACGACATAACCGTAACGTAAGCGCACCATGCCATCTGGCATAAGTCTAAAGAAGCCTTTGACTGGCTCTTCCATAAAGTCACCACGTTCTATCCATAGTTCTTTAGAAAGTTGTACTGTGCGTTTACCAAGTTCTGGTTTGAGTGGGTGATTAGGGGCAAAGCAATCTTCACTTGTATCATCAGCATAATTATCAATGACGAGTTTAATCGGGTCTAACACGGCAATGCGGCGCTCAGCTTCTTGGTTAAGTACTTCTCGCATACAGTCTTCTAAAATAGTGTATTCGATCCATGAGTCAGCTTTGCTAACACCAATACGGTCAGTGAATAGTTTAAAGCCTTCTGGGGTATAACCACGGCGACGCGCGCCAGCCAGTGTTGGTAGACGCGGATCATCCCAGCCTGAGACGAGCTTTTCTTCTACTAACTGAATGAGTTTGCGTTTAGATAACACAACATATGTAAGATTTAAACGCGCAAACTCGTACTGATGGGGCACTGGTTGTGCTAGCAAGTTTGCTTCGACTAAGCGTTCCATTAACCAATCATAAAATGGGCGCTGGTCTTCAAATTCCAATGTACAAATGGAGTGCGTAATGGTTTCAAGTGCATCTTCAATCGGGTGTGCAAAGGTGTACATCGGGTAAATACACCACTGATCACCAGTATTGTGATGATGTGCACGGCGAATTCGATAAATAGCCGGGTCACGCATGTTGAAGTTTGGTGATGCCATGTCGATTTTTGAGCGCAAGATATGGCTGCCATCTGCATGTTTACCATCACGCATTTCACGAAATAAAGTCAGATTTTCTTCGATGGATCGAGTGCGATAAGGTGAGTCAGTACCTGACTCTTTAGGCGTGCCACGGTTTTCGCGCATTTCTTCAGCGGTTTGTGAATCAACATAAGCGTGCCCATGTTCAATTAAAGCTTCTGCAGCTTGATACATAAAGTCAAAATAATCACTCGCAAAATACAAATTATTCTCTTGGCCATTGTCGGTTTCATTATCCCAATTAAAACCTAACCATTGCACCATGTCGGTAATGCTGTCGACATATTCTTGGCTTTCTTTTTCTGGATTTGTGTCATCAAAGCGTAAATGGCAAACACCTTCATAGTCACGTGCTAATCCAAAGTTTAAAAAAATACTTTTTGCATGACCAATGTGCAAATAACCATTAGGTTCTGGGGGGAAGCGGGTACGTATTTTAGCGGCGTCCACTTGTCCTGTAGCCTGGTGTATCGCTTCACCTGGGCTGCCTGCCCATTTTTTTTTATTAAATTTATTTAAGCCTAAATCATGATCAATAATACCGCGTATAAAGTTAGAGCCTAGGGGAATGGGTTCTTTGTGTTTTGCCATCTTGCTTTCCAATATAGTTAAATTATATTTTACACTAGCTTAAGCTTAAGCTTAAGCTGGCTTTTGCTTGTGCTAAAATTTAACTGTTTATGAACAAGCTCACTTTACCTATTTTACGCTTACTTTCTGATGGAAAATTTCACTCTGGTGAAGTTTTGGCTAAGCAGTTTGATGTCACACGCGTGACTATTTGGAATGCCGTGCAACACGCAGAGTCTTTAGGGGTTCAAGTGTTTAGTATAAGAGGCCGCGGTTATAAATTACCAAACAATATTAATTTTTTAGATAAAGACGCAGTATTAAAGGCCGTTGGAGAGCAACGTAATTGGTTTAAGCTGGAAATTTTAGACGAAATTGATTCTACAAATAATTATTTATTACAACAAACATCAAATGGTGCCGCGCATGTCACTTGCGTGGCGGCACAAGTACAAAGTAATGGTCGTGGTAGACGTGGTCGCACTTGGGTTTCAAGTATAGGCGCAAGTTTAACGTTTTCTTTGCTATGGCGTTTTCAATGCGCTGCAGCAGCTCTTTCAGGCTTAAGTTTAGCGGTTGGTGTGGCATTAATTCGTTCTTTAAAAGAAGTCGGTGTTCTAAATGCGCAGCTTAAATGGCCAAATGATGTTTTGGTTGATAACAAGAAGTTAGCAGGTATCTTGATTGACTTACAGAGTGACTTAGATGGTCCATGTGCTGCAGTAATTGGAGTCGGTGTTAACTTAAACTTACCGCAACTTATAATTGATAATATTGATCAGCCAGCGATTGACGTTAGTCGCGCTACCAAAAACCGTGTTGACCAAAGCCAATTACTTGGCATTTCATTAAAACATTTGGTTGCTGTGTTAAGTGAGTTTGAAAACTATGGCTTCTTGGCTGTGCGGGATGAGTGGTTACAAAACCATGCCTATCAAAACCAATCAGTACGCATGTTAATGCCAGATGGACGTGATGTACAAGGTGTTGTTAAAAGTGTGGCGGAAGATGGTATTTTATTGGTTGAAACAGCGCTTGGTTCCCAGAGATTTTCAGCTGGTGAGATTTCTTTAAGAAGATCAAATTAAAGGTTAAATGAAAAGATGTCGTTAGTAGTTGATATTGGCAATACGCGAACAAAATGGTCTGTTGTAAATGCTGAGGGTAAACTTGAGCTAGTTAACGTGTGCGCTAATGCTAGCTTGGCTAGTTCAAAACTTAAAAATGCATTTAAAGGCATCAAAAAAGTAATGATTGCTAACGTAGCTGGTGAGGAAATGGCTGAATTAATGATGACATTGATTCCAAAAAGAGTTGAGTCAGTATTTGTCACTAGCCAATCTAAAGTGATTGGCCTGATTAATAATTATGAGCCAAATGAGTCGTTGGGAGTCGATCGCTGGCTAGCAGCTATTGCTGCATGGCATTTGAAAAAGCAACCAAGCATTATAGTTAGTGCTGGCACCGCAGTGACAATAGATTCAATAAGTAGAATAAAAGTAGTAAAAAATAAAGAGAGTAAAAATAAAGACACTAGGAACAAACTGTCTAAACAAGCTGCGTTTATTGGCGGTACTATTATGCCGGGTTTGTATTTAATGCAAATATCACTAGAACAAAACACAGCAAAATTAAAAGATCAGCAAGATGGAAACTTAGTTAAGTTTCCATTAAACACTAAAGATGCTATTGCTACAGGGTGTGTTAATAGCGTTGTGGGTGCCATTGTGTTAATGGCAAAACAGTTAGAAAAACGTAGTGCATTTCTACCAAAGATTATTGTAACTGGTGGCGATGCTAAAAAGATTGCAGAAGCATTAAAATTTCATTCAAAACGCGTTATGCTTGCTGAGAACTTGGTTTTACAGGGCTTAGTTTTCTTTGAGAGAGAGGGAATATGAGAATTTTGGCACTGTTGTTTATAGTTGTAAATTTGGCACTATTTACTTATTTTAATATGGAAAAGTGGATGCCGAAGGCCACAGTCACTTTTGTTGAGCTTAACAAAGAAAAAATAAAGGTTTTAGCAGATAAAGACCTTGATAAGCTCACCAAAAAAGATATTGCACCTTATGTCAGTGCATTATCTCAGCCCATTGCCACTTGTTACAAATGGGGCGATTTTTCTACTGATAATTTAGCTTCTGCGCAAGTCGTGTTAGTACGATTGGGAATAAGTGCTGAGGTGACCCAGTCCTCATTGCGAAATTTGAATAGACGTTTTTGGGTTTATTACCCACCATTAGCTTCAGCTAAAAAAGCACAAGAAAAAGCGCAAGAAATTAAAGCATTAGGAGTTGATGAGTTGTATATTGTGCAAGATTCAAAATGGCGGCATTCTATTTCTTTTGGCTTGTTTAACGAAGAGGCTTTAGCCACTAAGTTACTAAACAACCTTAAGACTAAAGGTGTCCGTAATGCAACAAAGGTCTTACGTAATCCAGGAAACACAACAAGTAGTTTATTGATTAAAAATGTTTCGCCTGAATCGGCATTAAGACTATATAAAGTCAAGCCGGAGTTTGTTGGTACTGAAGTTACGCCAAGCGCCTGCTCTTAAAATTTTGACTGGTTAGTTGTGGCGCTTTGATTATTTATGATTTGTCGCTCCTTTCTTTACTTTTTCTTGATATACAAGTCGGTGATTGTTCCTTCTTTCATTTCTGCTGCGAAGCAAATGGTTTCTGACAGTGTTGGGTGTGCATGAATACTCAAGCCCAAATCATGTGCATCTGCACCCATTTCAATGGCAAGTACTGCTTCAGCTAATAATTCACCCGCATTGACACCGACAATACCGGCGCCGATTAAACGTTTCGTATCTTTATCAAAAATTAGTTTTGTAGTTCCTTCTGTACGTGCGACTGCAATTGCACGACCGCTTGCTGCCCATGGGAAGCTGGCTTTTTCAAAGGCCAAGCCTTGTTCTTTAGCTTCTGTTTCTGTAACACCTGCCCATGCAATTTCTGGGTCAGTATAAGCAACACTTGGAATTACATTAGCAATAAATTCTACTTTATGACCGGCAATAACTTCAGCAGCTACTTTACCTTCATGAGTCGCTTTATGCGCTAACATTGGCTCGCCAACAATATCTCCAATTGCAAAAATATGCGGTACATTGGTACGCATTTGTTTATCGACTGCAATAAAGCCTTTTTCATCCACAGCGACACCTGCGTTTTCAGCACCAATTTTATTTCCATTAGGGCGGCGACCAATTGATACTAGTACGCGATCATAGACTTGATTTTCTTCAGGTGTATTTTCACCTTCAAATATAACGTGAATACCATCTTTTTTTGCTTCTAAAGTTGACACTTTGGTTGAAAGCATAATACTCTCAAAGCGTTTGCTCATGCGTTTTTGTAAAGGACGAACTAAGTCGCGATCGCAGCCTGAAATGAGGTTGTCCATAAACTCGACTATATTAACTTTTGTGCCAAGTGCATCATATACTGTACCCATTTCAAGGCCAATAATGCCACCGCCAATCACTAACATGCGTTTAGGAATGTCTGTTAACGCGAGTGCACTTGTTGAGTCCATAATACGGTCATCTTCTGGTGCGCCTGGGAATCTAGTCGCTTGAGATCCTGCGGCGATAATCGCGTTATCGAATCCAATTTTAGTAGTATTGCCATCATCGGCAGTAACTTCTATTTGATTAGGACTAGTAAATTGGCCTAGACCTTTCACGACTGTTACGCCACGTTGCTTTGCCATCGCTTCCAAACCGCCAGTGAGCTTGCCAACGACATCATTATTTTTCCAATTGCGTAGATGCTCAAGATCTATTTTTGGTTTATTAAAACTGACACCATGTGCTGCTGTTTCTTCAGCTTCTGTAATGACTTTGGCTGTGTGTAGTAGCGCTTTGGAAGGGATGCAGCCTACATTAAGGCAAACACCGCCTAATGTAGGGTATCGTTCAACTAAGACTACATTTAAACCTAAATCGGCAGCACGAAATGCAGCTGTGTATCCGCCTGGGCCCGAACCGAGAACGATGACTTGCGCTGTTAAGTCGTTATCTCCAGTAGCTGTTGCTGCTTTTGGTGTTAGTGCAGAAATAGGCTTTGGTGATTCTTCTATCACTTCTGCTTCTGCTTTTGCTGGTATTGGGTCTGCACTGGCTGTTGCTTCAATCGTTAAAATCAATGTGTCTTTAGCTACTTGGTCGCCAACTTTAATTTTAAGTGCCTTAACCACACCTGAGTGTGATGAAGGGATATCCATCGAAGCTTTGTCCGATTCCACTGTGATCAGTGAATCTTCAATTTCAATGGTGTCACCAACCTTGACTAATACTTCAATGACATCGACTGAATCAAAATTACCAATATCTGGTACGAGAACTTCTATTAAATTACTCATGATTAATTATCCCAGTTACAGCAACAAACGACGCACATCAGAAAGCATCATGCGCATATGGCTAGTAAAGCGAGCGCCATCGGCACCATCAACCACGCGGTGGTCATAGGAAAGTGATAATGGCAACATTAATCGTGGTTCAAATTCGCCAGTTTTTTTGTTAAAAACAGGTTTCATTGCTGCGCGAGACACCCCTAAAATAGCAACTTCTGGACAGTTAATAATTGGCGTAAACATGGTGCCACCAATGCCACCTAAGCTAGAGATGGTAAAGCAACCGCCTTGCATTTCTTCTACCTTAAGTTTTCGCTCACGTGCTTTGCCCGATAGTGACATTAATTCGCCTGCAATTTCGAGTACATCTTTATTTTGAACGTCTTTAACAACAGGGACAACTAAACCATCAGGCGTGTCGCAAGCAAAGCCGACATTGTAGTAACTTTTTAATATTAAAGTGTCGCCATCTGCTGATAGTGAAGCGTTGAAGTTAGGATAAGCTTTTAATGCATTCACAGACGCTTTGATTAAGAATGCAAGCATGGTGAGTTTAATGCCACGTTTTTCTGCATCGGCTTTCATTGACTTGCGAAAGTCTTCTAAATCGCTAATATCAGCTTCATCAAATTGAGTTACGTGTGGAGCTGTTACCCAATTGCGATGGAGATTTGCACCAGATAGTTTTTTGATGCGTGACAAAGGTTTGGTTTCAATTTTTCCAAACTTAGTAAAGTCAATGACTGGCATTGCTAAAGCAGATAATGCACTGCCACCTGATGCCATACTTTCTGACCGTGGTTTAGCAAGCTCACTTTTAACAAAGGCTTGTACATCGTCTTGTAAAATACGGTTTTTAGGACCTGAGCCTTTAACAAACTTAAGATCAACACCTAATTCACGTGCGAATTTGCGCACAGAGGGGCTCGCATGAGAGCTGACTTCTCTATTGGTATCAATATGAGCGCCCACTGGAGCTGGTTTAGCTGCTGGCTGTACTGTCTTTGGTGGCTCGGGTGCAGGGCGGCTTGGCTCAGGAGCTGCAACTGCTTCAGGTGCAATCTTAGCTACAGGCGGTGTTGGTTTGCTTTCAGCTTTTGCTTTAACAACTGGCGCTGCAACTGCTGATACTTCTAACATCAATATCAAGTGACCTTCAGCAATTTGATCACCAACTTTTAATTTAACTTCTTTAACAATACCAGCTTCAGGCGCTGGAATATCCATTGACGCTTTGTCTGACTCAACTGTGATGAGCGAATCATCTTTATCGATGGTATCGCCAGCACTGACTAATATTTCAATAATATCGACTGTGTCGAAATTCCCAATATCAGGGACTAAGACTTCTTTTAAACTCATTATTTACTCCGCGATAAACAACCGACTAAACAGTTGTTGGGTTCGGTTTGTTTGGTTTTAGCTTGTACTTTTTGACTGCCTCAACTACTTTTGTATTAGGTAGTTTGCCTGCTTTGCTCAAGGCTTTTAGTGCAGTAAGGACAATGTAATAGCGGTCGACTTCAAAGAAGTCGCGTAATGCTTCACGGCTATCCGAGCGGCCGTAACCATCGGTACCTAAAGCATAAAATTCATTGGGTACAAAGCGTTGAATTTGTTCTGCATAACTTTTCATATAATCGGTTGACGCGACGACAGGACCTTGAGCATCTTTCAACGTTTCTTCTATATAACTAATACGCTGTTTTTTGTTTGGGTTGAGTAAGTTCCAACGCTCACAATCTAAACCTTCACGACGTAGCTCAGTAAAACTAGGAATACTCCATATATCAGCAGAAATACCCCAATCTTTTTCTAGCAATGCGGCAGCTGCAATAGCTTCTCTGAGAATCACGCCACTACCCATCAGTTGCACCTTTTCACCTTTGGACTTTGATTTGCTAAAACTGTACATACCTTTAAGAATGCCTGCTTCAGCGCTTTTTGGCATTGCTGGGTGATTATAATTTTCATTCATCAAGGTGATGTAGTAATACACGTCTTCTTGGTTTTGCACCATGCGGCGTAAACCCTCTTGAATGATTACTGCCAATTCATAAGAAAAAGTAGGGTCATAAGAAATACAGTTTGGTATCGTTGCTGACATTAAGTGACTATGGCCATCTTCATGTTGTAAACCTTCACCATTCAACGTGGTACGACCGGCAGTTGCGCCTAATAAGAAACCGCGTGCACGGGAATCACCTGCAGCCCATGCAATATCACCAATGCGCTGGAAACCGAACATTGAGTAAAAAATATAGAACGGAATCATTTGCGTGCCGGTGACGCTATATGAGGTTGCAGCTGCAAGCCAGCTACAGAATGAACCTGCCTCATTGATACCTTCTTCTAAAATCTGACCATCTTTCTTCTCTTTATAGAACATGACTTGATCAGAATCTTGCGGCTCGTAAAGCTGGCCAATAGAAGAATAAATACCTAATTGACGGAACATACCTTCCATGCCAAAAGTACGCGCTTCATCAGGGACAATAGGCACTACGTACTTACCAATTTGTTTGTCACGCACCAATGTAGAAAGAATTCGCACAAATGCCATTGTGGTCGATATTTCACGTTCACCAGTGTCACCTAGCATATTATCAAACGCTGAAAGTTTAGGCACGGTTAGCTCATTACCTTTACGACGACGTTGTGGAATAAACCCACCCATTGCTGTACGACGCTCAGCCATATACTGCATTTCTGGGCTATCTTCAGCTGGTTTGTAATAAGATAAGTTTTCTACTTGTTCATCAGTAAGAGGTAAATCAAAGCGATCACGGAATGTTTTTAGTGATTCCATATCCATACTTTTTTGTTGATGCGTTGTATTTTGGCCTTCGCCTGCATCACCCATGCCATAGCCTTTAACAGTCTTCGCAAGAATAACTGTCGGTTGACCTTTATGGTTTACTGCTGATTCATAAGCAGCGTAGACTTTATGTGGATCATGGCCGCCACGGTTCAGGCGCCAAATGTCGTTATCTGACATGGCGGCAACCATCTCTTTTAGCTCAGGATATTTGCCAAAAAAGTGCTCGCGTGTATAAGCACCACCTTTTTGTTTAAAGTTTTGATATTCGCCATCAACACATTCTTCCATGCGCTTTTTGAGCAAACCATCTTTATCCATCGCAAGAAGAGGGTCCCAATAAGAGCCCCAAATTACTTTAAGCGCGTTCCAGCCTGCGCCACGGAAGTTTGATTCTAATTCTTGAATAATTTTACCATTACCACGGACAGGACCATCTAGACGTTGCAAGTTGCAATTGATAACAAAAATTAAGTTATCGAGATTTTCACGTGCAGCAAGTGAAATTGCGCCTTGTGATTCAGGTTCGTCCATTTCACCATCACCACAAAAAACCCATACTTTACGATTGCTGGTGTCAGCAATGCCGCGGTTATGCATGTATTTTAAGAAACGTGCTTGGTAAATGCCTGCTAGTGGTCCAATACCCATTGATACAGTTGGAAATTGCCAAAAATCCGGCATTAGCCAAGGGTGAGGGTAACTTGACAAGCCTTTACCACCTGTTTCTTGGCGGAAGTTATCTAATTGGTCCTCTGTGATGCGACCTTCTAAAAAAGCACGTGCATACACACCAGGTGAGGAGTGTCCTTGGAAATACACACAATCGCCATCAAAGTTTCCGTTTGCTGCTCGGAAAAAATGATTAAAACCTGTGTCGTAGAGTGTTGCTGCTGATTGGAAGCTAGCAATATGCCCGCCAACACCAGGAGATTTTTCATTGGCACGTAAGACTGTCATGATGGCGTTCCAACGGATAAGTGCACGTATTTTACGTTCTATCTCAGGGTTGCCAGGCAGTCGTGCTTGTAAATGTGTAGGAATCGTATTGACGTATGAAGTCGTTGAGTTGTAAGGTAAGTTGCTACCAGAGCGACGTGCTTCATCTATCATTGCTTCAAGTAAAAAATGAGCACGTTCTGTGCCTTCATTCTTGATAACTGAAGAAAGTGCATCTAACCATTCTTGCGTTTCTTGCGCATCAGTTTCAGTTAAGCCAGTTTGAGGATTTAATGCCATGCTTGAGGTTTCTCCGGGTTTGCTTACAGTGATTTAGGTAAGTAAATGCCTATGCAATCAAACTTGAAAGGGTTGTTCTTAATATGAAAGTCTATAGTGTGGCTTTTTTAATTTTTTTGGTCAAGTTAAAACATGTCTTAACATGCTAAATTTTGTTAGATTTAAACATGTTTTTCAAATGCTATTTTTGAGAGAATAGCTGGTAAATGTCAGTAAAATTAATGCAAAATTCATTAAAGTGTCGCTAAAAGTTAGTATTTAATAAAACCAGACATATGTTTTTATCTTAAGGAGTGTGCTGAGTCTTATACTTTTCTTACTGATCTTGTGGGTAAGTTAAAAAGATGTAAAACGTGATTTGATGGTTTGCTCAATACATCATATTTTTTTGAATTAGGAAACCTAGATTTAGGTTTCCATTACACTGGATGATTAGGCGTTTGAGTTATTACTTTTGCGTCTCTATGTAAAGCTTAGTGGCGCGATTGCCAGTTCTACAAAAACCTAATATTGGGGATGGGCAATTTGATATAAAGCTAGTGCATTCTCGTATATTTTCCGCCGTAATGTTATTCGGAATTACTGGAATGTAACTATAGTGTAGACCGGCTTTTTCAGCTGCAATTCTGATGCTGTCATTTGTTGGTTGGTCCGCACCACCTTCATGATCAGGACGGTTATTAATGATTGTTTTAAAGCCAAGTGCAACTATTTTGTTAATGTCTTCTGCGCTAATCTGCGGAGAGCTACTAAAATTGCTATTGTGCGAGATAATTTCTAATACCATTGTTAAATCCTTTTATTTAAATTGCAAACCTATTGTAAAAAAGTACATGCATAAACACTAAAGATAGATTCACTGATGATTTTATTAACGTAAGCTTAAGCCGTGTAATCTACGACTAACGCATGATTTCAAAAGTCATTGCCTTGAATGTGGCTGCTATCAGCATTTTTAAGTGCATCGGTATATAACAATATATATTATCATATAATGAAATATGATTTTTTAAACTGAAATATTTAAATTCTTTGTATCAAGACAATACAAAGCATCACAACATTGTCATGCAATTAGGATTACAATCTGTGCATCGGTAATGGAGGTTGAAATGCAAAGCACATTAAATGATTTAGACTGGCTTGATCAATTCCCTGATTTAGATGGGCTGGAAGTGTCAGCTAAAGATTTGTTATTAAAATATGCTCGCGTTGTTGAGGCGCCAATAGGGACTATTGGCTATCGTGAAGGCGGGCCTTGTGGTGCTTATGTAATGCGGCTTTCAGGCAGATCCCGCGTATATAAAATGTCTTCAAGTGGGCGCGAAATATTACTATACAGAGTGAACGCTGGCGAAACTTGTGTGATTACGACAACATGTTTGTTAGGAAAGAGTAATTATCCTGCTTCTACAGTAGTGGAGGAGGCCATTCGAGATGTGATTATTCCTGCGGCGCCATTTAATCAATTGATGATCGATTCTGTAATTTTTCGAACTTTCGTCATGACTAACTATGGTGCATTAATCAGCGATTTAATTGTGCTTTTAGATGAGGTTGCCTTCCATAGTTTAGATGCGCGCTTAGCCAAGTTGCTATTAGATGCTGGTAGCGATGGTGTGCATCGTACACATCAGCAAATTGCAGATGAGCTTGGTACTGCACGTGAGGTAGTTAGTCGGCAATTAAAGCGGTTTGAACAAAAGAGTTGGGTCACCTTAGGGCGCGGCCAAGTTGATTTACTTAGCCGCGATGCGCTTGAAAAGTTAGCCAGTACTTAATATTTTTTTACAAATAATGCTTTGGTTTTGTTGTTCAATTTTTAGTTATTCATTGAACATCCAGGGCCTTTTTGAGTTCTGCTTGAATTATCGCCCACCTTAATAACCACATCTTTTTCAACAGAAGCAACGCAATTATTACATTGGCCTTTTACTGTATGAAACCCCTTCACTGAATTTAGCCCTATGACGTCTTTAAAGTTAGCGTTGTCTACATCAGCATTTGTCAGGTCTGCATTTGTTAAATCAGCACCGGTTAAGTCAGTTGAAACTAAATCAGCGCGATGCATATTAGTGTTACGTAAATTAGCACCTCTTAAATTACCAAAAGGAAATGCAGCAATGTTTAAATCTGCATCTTCAAAGTTAGCACCTTCAAAATTACCACCAACAGAATCGAACTTCATTTGGCCCATTGGTTGATTGCCAATATCTAGGCCAAAACGCCCATGTCTAGCATCTATGCCACTCATATCAACTTTGCCTAATGTACCTATCACGCGCGCATTATTAAGGATGGCATTTTTAAATATGGTGTTATCAAATATTGGTTGAAAAATAGTGGCATTACTTAAGTCGGCTTCGCTAAAGTTCGCATTTTCGATACGCGCTAAATTTAAGTAAGCACCTTGCAAGTTAGCACCTATCAGTTTTGCACCCATTAGTTCTGCACCAAAAAAGCTTACGTTTTGCATATTGCAATGGCTTAAATCCATGCCATTAAAAACTAAGTAGCCGGCATCTCTGTTTTTTAAGTCACATGTCTTGCTTTTTATTTGTGCTATTGCATCTTCTTGACTAATTTTTACACGTGGCACTTCAGCATTTTTTGCATAAAACGTTTTGGCCTGTTTAATTGTATCGTCTGGATCTAACAAGAAAGAGTCCCTAGAAGATTCCAAGCTAAAGCAGTATTTTTGCCCTTTATAAACTTCGTTAATATTACAATTTGTTTTTTTGTAAACCCCTTTAGAAAGGCCGTAAGTGCAGTGCTCACCAAACTCCCCTTCTGCGGCTGAGTAAGTAATAGTGCTAAATAAAAGCACGGTTGTTGTTAATAATAATTTATATATATTCATTATGGCTCTCCAAAAAACAACGTGTTACTTGACGTATCAGATGGCTTGAGTATAGGCCTATAGCTTGCTACTACAGTAACTTTTGTCACAAACAAATATGCGTGTTGATGAGCCTTAATTTGAGCTTGTATAGATATAGGTTAACGATCGTCTTCTGCTGGTGATAATCATTAATCAAGCCTAATTATGCAAAGTTAGGTCAGCTAACAAAATACAGAGGCGTTAATCGCTCATCTGCAAACAATTAGCAGAACTGTTAAACACAGAACAAACTCATTAAGAGGGAAAATAAAATGACAAACAAACAATTGAAAAAAACTTTAATAGTTAGCCTGATGCTAGCTAGTACGTCGTTAATAGCAAATGCTGGGAGTGACCGTTACCAAGATCGTGCACGTGTTATTTCTGTTACGCCACAAGTTGAAAGAGTCAATGCCCCAGTACAGGAATGCCGTACAGAATATCTACGTGAAACCTATTATGAAAATAGCCGTCGTTCAAATGGTGGTGCTATATTAGGTACGATTGCAGGTGGCGTTATTGGCAGTCGATTTGGTGGTGGTAGTGGCCGTATTGCAGCAGCAGCGATTGGTGCTGGCTTAGGTGCTGTGATTGGTGATCGTCATGATAATCGTTACAATCAGCCTCATGAACGTGTAGAAGCCCGTCCAGTTGGACGCTGTGTATCTGTGGATAATTGGCAAACAGTCAATCGTGGCTATTTAGTTGAGTATCAATACAATGGTCGTCGCTATACAACGGAAACTGATAGAGATCCAGGACGGTATATTCCTGTGAATGTGTCTGTGAATCCAGGTGGCCGTGTGGCTAATGTGTCCCATGGATATCGTAACAAACATCAGCATCGCGGCAAACATAAGAATAAACACCAGCGTAGATATTGGTAATTTGAAGCCAGTTTAGTTTTATTGGCTGAAATGGTAGAGGTTATCACTGGATGGTTTCTATTTTTTTGTTGATCACAACAATTATAATCTGGCTAGCTAGTTTATAATTGGAGCCAAAATAATGAAGGACTTTCATGGCGTTTTTGGCTAATGTGTTTGAAAATTTTAAAGATTTAGTTAGAAAGCGGCCGCCCAATGCTGCCCAGAAGTGGGAAGAAGAAGGCGGTGCCGCTCTACATAGTTATTGGTTATATGCTAAGCCCGTGAATGTAGTGCTTAGTAGAGATAGTTATTTTTTGGCCGATGCTGAGTTAGTGCTTTCGGAGCTAGAGTCTAATGCTTTAATTATTAGTTTAAATGAACATTTTTCAGCCGTAGGTTATACCTTTTATTTTGCTTATGAAAGATGGTTTTTAGGCACAGATAAAGATCCCAAAATTATGACTAAAGCGATTGATGAGGTGATCAATAAAGATGTGGCTGCCTATTTGCCACAAGGCGAAGGAGCCTTGGTGTGGGCCAAATTGCAAAATGAAATTCAAATGCTGTTATTCAGTCATGCGGTCAATGAAGATAGAGAGCAAAAAGATTTGCCAGTAGTGAATAGTATTTGGTTTTATGGCGAGAGCCAGCCACGCGTTTTGAAAATGACAACTTGATTTAAACCGTATGGATAAGATGAATCTAAATTGAACTAAAAAATTTTTCCACAAATAAAGTTTTTATGAAAATCACTCAAAGACCTATTGATGCGTTAATAAAAAATCAATTGATTGCATCAGGAGTAACGCCCTTGTTTGCTAGATTGTATGCGGCACGTGGGGTTCAAACTGGCATTGAGTTAGATGTTTCATTAAGTCGACTTATCCCGCCTAATCAATTAACTAATAGTACAGTAATGGCGAAAATTCTTGCTGATGCAATTGCGCAAGATAAAAAGATGCTAGTGATTGGCGACTATGATGCTGATGGTGCAACTGCGACTGCTGTCGCGGTAAAAGGTTTGCGTGCTTTGGGTGCAAAAGTAGATTTTTTAGTGCCAAACCGTTTTGAGTACGGTTACGGCTTAACGCCAGAAATTGTTGCGCTTGCTGCGCAAAATAAGCCAGATATTATTATTACCGTTGATAATGGTATTGCGAGTATAGATGGTGTGGCTGCTGCCAATAAGTTAGGTATTAAGGTCTTGATTACAGATCATCATTTACCCGCAGACGAAACGCCACAAGCAGCTTGTATTGTTAATCCGAATCAACATGGCTGCGACTTTCCAAGTAAAAACCTTGCCGGTGTTGGTGTGATGTTTTATGTGTTGTTGGCCTTGCGTGCTGAATTACGGGCGCTTGGGCGATATGATGAAAAAACTACGCCTAATTTAGCCACTTTATTAGATTTAGTCGCGCTAGGTACCGTTGCTGATTTGGTTAAACTTGATGCAAATAATCGAATTCTTGTTGAGCAAGGTTTGCGTCGTATTCGTGCTGGTTCATGTAGTGAAGGTATTAAAGCGATACTAAAAGTGGCTGGACGAGATTTGGTTTTAACTAACGCACAAGATTTAGGTTTTTATGTTGGCCCTCGACTGAATGCAGCTGGGCGCTTAGATGATATGCGATTAGGTATTCAATGTCTGCTCGCTGATACGACGCAAGAAGCACATGCATTTGCACAAAAATTGCATGAGTTGAATTCAGAACGGCGTAATATTGAAGCTGATATGCAAGATGAAGCCCTTGCAAGTTTAGATGATATTGAGGTTGATGATCAATTCGCAATTAGTTTATATGCACCGAGCTGGCATCAAGGTGTGGTGGGTATTCTAGCTTCACGGCTTAAAGAGCGTTATCACCGACCAGTCATTGCATTTGCCAATACTAGCACTGATGATTCTAGTAACACTGGCCCATCTAGTGAAGAAATTTTAAAAGGTTCAGGCCGGTCAATACCTGGTTTGCATTTACGTGATGCACTGGATCTAGTCACTAAAAGACATCCTAATTTAATTTTGAAATTTGGTGGCCATGCCATGGCCGCTGGGTTAAGTATTAAATATGAAAATTTTTTAGATTTTCAAATTGCTTTTGAAAAAGTAGTAACTGAATTATTAAACGTTGAAGATTTGCAAGCGCAAATTACCACTGACGGCAGTTTTGATGCCAGTGAAATGACTTTAGAAACGGCAAAAGAAATAAGCATGCAAGTATGGGGGCAAGGGTTTGCTCAACCAACGTTTAGTGATGCATTTTTTGTCATCAATCAGCGTCTCGTTGGTGAGAAACATTTAAAATTATATTTAGAAAAACAAGGCAAGCGTTTTGATGCGATTTTTTTTGGCCAAACAGAATTTTTAGCTGATCAAGTAAACGCTGTCTACCAATTGCAGGCCAATAATTATAATGGATTGCAAACGGTGCAGTTACAGCTGATTAACGTTTAACTGCGTTATAATTGAATCATGACTGAAATTAAGAAACAAGCAAAAAAAACAGCCAAGAAATTCGTGATTGCTAACTGGAAGATGCATGGCAATCTTCACCAAAATCAAGTTTTATTAGCTGCTTATATTCAAAAACTAAATCAGTTAAAAGACATGCAAGTTGTTGTTTGTGTTCCTTATCCCTACCTTGCTCAAGCACAAGAAATGTTGGCTGGCACTAACATTGCTTGGGGTGCTCAGAATATGGCTAAAGATAATAATGGTGCATTCACGGGAGAGGTGAGTGCCGAAATGCTGTGTGATTTTGGTTGTGAGTACGTCATATTAGGGCATTCAGAACGTGCAACAGCTTATTGCGAATCAGATGAAAATATTGCACTAAAATTTAGGGCAGCAAAAGATCATAATCTGACACCCGTATTGTGCGTGGGGGAAACGCTTATCGAGCGAGAGGCTGGAGTAATGGAAATGGTTGTTGGTAATCAACTGGATATAATTATCGATAAATATGGCACTGCAGTTTTTGAAGATGCCATTATTTCTTATGAGCCGATTTGGGCAATTGGTACAGGTTTGGCTGCTAGGCCAGATCAAGCAAAAGCGATGCATAAGTTCATTCGAGGCAAAATTTCAGCACTTAATTTTGATGTAAAAATCCTTTATGGGGGCAGCGTAAGACCACAAAATGCGTTACAATTATTCAAAGTTGAAGATATTGATGGTGGACTAATAGGGCAATGTTCACTGAATGCGCAAGAATTCGAAGATATTTGTCGTGCAGCGGTAACATCTAATGCATGATTAGACCTAACAAGTTTTATCAATAAGCCAATTATTGGAAAAGCAAATTAAGTAAAAGCATTTTTAAGGTAAGGTATGGAAAATATAATTTCAGTAGTACACATTTTAGCTGCAGCTGGCCTCATTGGGTTAGTCTTATTGCAGCATGGTAAAGGTGCCGATATGGGCGCAGCATTCGGTAGCGGTGCATCTGGCAGCCTATTTGGCGTGAGCGGATCAACAAACTTTTTGAGTCGTGCTACCTCAATGTGCGTGGCAGTGTTTTTTGCGACAAGTTTAGCGCTAGCTTATTACGCAAGCAATCGCTCAGTAGGTGCCAGTGTTGTTAAGGTCCCTGTCAGTGCTGAAGCAATGGTAAATGAAGCTGTTGAGAGTGATGCTACGACACCTTTGTTGCCTGAACTTGCACCTGCACCTGCAAGTAACACTACAGACGATATTCCTAATTAAACATTAGGTGTTTGGAGGCTTTGCCTCATGAAACATGCCGTCGTGGTGGAATTGGTAGACACGCTACCTTGAGGGGGTAGTGACGAAAGTCGTGAGA
>CAZJUK010000015.1:0-28613 GCA_964549145.1 uncultured Methylophilaceae bacterium | reverse complement strand
AGCTGGCTTTACCTTATTACCAAGAAGCATTGGCAAAAATAGCGCAATTAAATATAACAGCGATTGATCAAGCAGGACTAGAGGCACGTATTGCTGTGATTGACGGCTCCTAGAGTCAACGATAGAAACATTAATGAACACATTTAGGCAAAGCTAGTTTATAGCAGAATATATTGATGGCAGAACAGAGACGTAAATTACGCTTAGGCGAATTGATGGTACAGCAAGGCTTAATTAGCCAGGATCAGCTGCGTATCGCGCTTATTGAGCATAAGCAAAACGATATTCCAATTGGGCGGCAGTTGGTGCTTTTGGGCTTTGTCTCGGAAGGAATGGTTCGAGATTTAGTCGCGCAAAATATAGGTCAAGAAGGGATTGATCTAAGTAAAGTGGTTGCAGATGGCGATGCCCTAAAAATGGTGCCAGAAGATTTCTCTCGTCGCTTTCATATATTACCTGTGTCATATGAAGAATCTACTAAAACCATGACAATTGCTATGGCTGATATGTTTAATGTGGTGGCATTAGACCAATTGCGCGCTATGTTAGGTGGGCAAATTCAGCTTAAACCAATGTTAGCAGCTGATGCACAATTAGAAGAGTTTATTGATCAATTTTATGATTATGAACTTTCAGTTGATGGGATTTTAAAAGAAATTGAAACGGGTGAAATTGATTATCAAAGTTTAGCTACTGATGGTGATGAATATACACAGCCTGTTGTACGTCTAGTTGGTGCGTTATTGATGGATGCTGTTAAAAAGGGTGCTTCAGATATTCACTTTGAGCCTGAGTTTGCATTCTTGCGTATTCGTTATCGTATCGATGGTGTATTACAACAAGTACGTAGTTTGCATAAAAATTATTGGCCTGGTGTTGCAGTTCGTTTAAAAGTCATTAGTGGTATGGATATCGCAGAAACCCGTTCGGCACAAGATGGAAGGCTGAACATGAATTTATGCGGCCGCCCAATTGACTTTAGGGTGTCTACGCACCCTACGATTCATGGCGAAAATATTGTATTACGGGTATTGGACCGTGAAAAATCGATTATTCCATTAGAGCGAATGGGTTTAAGGACTACAACGCATGATGAACTGAAAGTGATGATGTCACGACCAGAAGGAATATTGGTTGTGACGGGGCCAACTGGAAGTGGTAAGACAACAACATTGTATTCATTGCTTTCATATAAAAACACTGAAGCAGTCAATATTATGACCTTAGAAGACCCAGTGGAATACCCTGTTCCTATGATGCGACAAACTTCTGTATCTGAGGTGAATAAAGTCGATTTTGCGAATGGTATTCGCTCTATTATGCGGCAAGACCCTGATATTATTTTAGTCGGTGAGGTGCGTGATGAAGATACTGCAATGATGGCATTTCGAGCAGCTATGACAGGTCATCAAGTGTTTACTACTTTACATACCAACTCGGCATTAGGTGCATTTTCAAGATTAACGGATATTGGTATTTCATCCGACATTATGGTGGGTAATATTATCGGAATTGTCGCACAGCGTTTGGTGCGAGTATTGTGCCCACACTGCAAAGAGCCGGTAAAACCTAATTCAGATCAGCGTAAAATGTTAGGGGTTAAACGCAACGAAACCGCAGAAATTTTCAAAGCAGTCGGCTGTAGTAAGTGTAATCAAACAGGTTTCCGTGGCCGGATGGCAATTATTGAAATATTACGTATTGATGCTGATATGGATGCACTCATTGCGCGGCGTGCACATTTGGATGAATTACAAAAACTTGCACTAGCAAAAGGGTTTGTGACACTTGCAGATGATGGTGTACGTAGGATTTTAGAAGGCTACACTAGTATTGAAGAAGTCATGCGTGTTATCGATCTGACAACACGTATTAATCGTTAAAGGTTAACACTGTGGCGACTTTTCAATATAGTGCAATTGATCAAACTGGTTTACATGCCAAAGGGCAAATAGATGCCGTAAACGAGGTTGATTTAGAAATTCGTCTAGATCGTATGGGTTTAGATTTAATTACATTCAAATCGATTGAAAAATCATCCAGCGCATTTAATAAAAATAGAGTAAATAATCGTGATTTAGTCATGTTTTGTTTTCAGCTAGAACAGCTCAATTCAGCCGGTGTTCCAATTTTAGAGGGTTTAAATGATTTGCGAGAAAGCACTTCTAACCCATACTTCCAAAAAGTATTGGGCGCAGTATCTTCAGAAGTGGAAGGTGGAAAAATGCTCTCAGAAGCATTAGCTGCTCACCCTAGCGTATTTGATGAAGTGTTTGTGAGTTTGGTTGATGCAGGCGAGCAAACTGGGCAGTTGTCAGAAGTGTTTAGTAATTTAAGCGACACGTTAAAATGGCAAGATGAATTATTAGGACAAACTAAACGTCTATTAGCCTATCCACTTTTTGTGTTTGTTGTGGTCATGGCTGCAGTTACTTTTTTAATGATTTATCTTGTGCCAGAAATGGTCAAGTTTATTAGCAGCCTAGGACAAGAGCTGCCCATATACACTAAGATTTTAATTTTTGTGTCTAATGCATTTGTGAAGTATTGGTGGTTGTTTTTTTCCTTGCCAATATTGATTGTTTCGGTAGTGAGTTTTTGGATTAAAAAGAGTGCTGATGCTCGATATAGATTTGATTATTTAAAACTACAGTTGCCATTGACCGGTGAAATATTAAATAAAATTATCATGGCACGATTTGCACGCTATTTTGCGCTAATGTATCAAACAGGTATTCCTGTGCTTGATGCTATTCACACTTGCGAAAGGATTGTAGGTAATCGCGTTATTGCTGACGCGTTAAGCCGTGCTCATGCACAAATAAATGCAGGTGATAGTATGAGCGAAAGCTTTAGAAATGTAGGTTTGTTCCCTGCGCTGGTGGTACGTATGATTAAAGTAGGCGAAACTACTGGTGCTTTGGATAAGTCATTATTGAATATTAGTTATTTTTACGATAGAGATGTGAACGAGCAAATGGAAAAAATGCTGAAATTATTAGAGCCAGCGCTTACGGTATTTTTAGGTTTAATTTTGATGTTCATTATGGTTTCAGTACTAGGGCCGGTGTACGAGTCTTTCGGTAATATGAAAATATAATGTTCGCAAAAAAACAAAAAATAATTTTGTATATCAATAACCAAAGCCTAACAGCTGGGTTGTGGTTAGGGTCTAAATTACAGGTTTACAAAACCTTCAAAAATAAAGATGAAGAGCATACTGCCTTCAGTCGCTATCTTGCTGAATTTACAGATGTCGATGTGTATATAATCGCAGACGCGATTGAAGAAGACTATAAATTAGAAGCATTGCCTCATGCGATAGGAAAAGCTAGAAAAGAGCTGGTTGAACGCAAGCTTGGGCAGTTTAACCGCAATAGTATTTTTAGGACTGCGCATTTTGTTAATCGAGACAGCAATAAACGCAAAGATGATAATTTTCTATTTATTGCATTGAATAATGTAGGGTTTATGCAGGGTTGGATGGATGTGATTCAGTCTAACCATGCGCCATTAGTCGGCGTGTATTTGCTTCCAATGATCAGCCAGCAGATTGTGCGGCAGATGAAGCTCATGGCGCCTAATATTTTACTTTGCGAGTGTTTGTCCTCTGGCCTACGTCAAACATTTTTGTATAATGGCCGTGTACGTATGAGTCGATTAGCATCGATGAAAAATGTTCAACCAAACAATATGGCTTATTTTTATTTGGTTGAAATAGAAAAAACACGGCTATATTTACTCAGTCAGCGGCTAATTTCAACAGATACACCTTTACAAGTGGTATTGCCTGCCACAGGAAATGCACAGCAAGAAATTGCAAAGAGTATTAATCAAGACCAAGGCTTTGAATGTAAAACGATTGATATTATTACCTATGCTAAAGATAGAAGTCTTGCTGCAGAAACGGTGACGGCACACCCGGAATTGCTGCATATGCAGTTATTGGCGAATGGGCATGTTCCTGATAATTTAGCGCCAGCCAGTTTCACCAAAACACACAATTTAAACAAAATTTGCCGGACGATAAACTTATCAACAGCAGTATTGTTGATAATTAGTGTTGCATATGCTGGTTTTAGTTTTTATCAAGGGTATCAACAAAAAAACAAAATTAACCAGATTGCAATTAATACTCAACAATTTCAGCAGCAATATAATGAGGTTTCGCAAGACTTTCCGTTTACGCCTATTCCAGGACAAGATTTAAAAGTAGCATCAGAGATAGCGACAATAGTTGCTCAAAATAACAATACACCAAAACAATTTATGGGAGTCATTAGCCAAGCGTTTGCGGCTTCTCCAAATGTAGCACTCAATAGAATACGCTGGGTACAAAGCCAAACAGCAGATATTAATGACGAAAATGCTGATAATATTGTTAAATCGAATTCTAATACACAAGCAGTATCGACGGCTGATCCGAGTAAACTGTTACAAATTGCATTTATTAATGCAGAGATTAGAGGTTTCTCTGGGGATTATCGCGCAGCACTAGAAACTGCAAGTACTCTAGCAGTTAACCTACGTGGGAATACGTTAGTAGAGCAAGTCACCGTATTGCAAGAGCCTGTCAATGTGAGCTCATTCGCTAATCTGCAAGGTAGTACGACAGACGAAGATGTTTCACAGCGGCGTGCACCTGCAATTTTTAAATTAAAAGTTGTTCTTAAGCCAACAAACGAAGGAGTTACACAGTAATGTTAACCCCGCAAGATTGGCGAAAATTAAGATACCCATTACTCGCCTTAGGTGGAGCATTGGTATTTATAGGCTTATTAGTCAGTTTAGCTGATCAATATCACACCAACAATAAAAAGGCATTACAGCAGTATCAAACGTTGAATAATCAAGCACGCGATAAATATCAATCATCAGGTCTTGAAAAAGAAACGATTATAGAATACTTGCCAAAGTATTATGATTTACTATCTAGCGGATTTGTTGGTGAAGAACGGCGCATTGAATGGATAGAACAATTACGTTTGATTCATAGCCAATATAAATTATTCAGCATTGATTATAATATTAGTTTGCAAGAAACATTCAAACCAAATTTTATTACAAATATGGGTAATTTTGTCATGCATAGATCCACCATGAAGCTAGATTTAGATATGTTGCATGAAGGCGATATAATTAATTTATTAGAAGGTTTGCAAAAGAAAACTACCCCATTTATTGTGCGTGAATGTGAAATTACTCGGCCAATTGGCGCGAAAATAGAAGCAAAGAAAATAACCGCTAATTTAAAAGCATCCTGCCAAATTGATTGGCTTACCCTTCGCGATCCTGAATTAGGAAGAAATCAATGATGAAACTATACACGTTGATTTCAGTTGTGTCTTTGTCATGGTTTGCTACAAATTTCGCAGTTGCCGCAGAGCCAATGGGTCGATTGTTTTCTACGCCAGCAGAACGAAGCCAGCTAGAGCTTTTACGTCAAATACCTAAAAAATTGGTACCAATAGTAAATGAAGTACAACCAATTGCAATAAAACGGATTGTTTTGCCGAAGCCAATTAGCGTACAAGGTTATGTAAAACGCAACGATGGCAAAGATGGCACCGTATGGATTAATGGTGAAGCAGTACAAGAAAGCTCACGTAATAAAGGCATAAAAGTCGGTAAATTGCCTGCAAACAGTAATAAAGTGCCAATTAAGATTCAAGCTAACGGCAAGCGCATTTCACTTAAAGCTGGTCAGGTATATGACCCGGCACAAAACAGTATCAGTGAATCAAGAACCAGTGTGCAAGGTGATGTAGGAACGATTGGTGACTAAATCTTATCAAAAACAACAAGGCCTCGCTTTGTTAATGCTAGTTTTCTTGTTGGCTTTAGTTGCGATTGGTTATGCTGTGAATACTTTAGATGCTACAAGTATCGATAATGAGAAAAGTAAAAAGACTGCACAAGCCTTGATAGAAGCAAAACTCGCATTAATAGGGTATGCATTGACTTACGATGATACGCATCCAGGGGAAGTGTTTGGTTATTTACCTTGCCCAGACACTGAAGCAAATGATGTAAATGGCCTAGGCTCTCAGTTAGATTGTGGGAGTGAGGGTGTGAGTGCTTTAGGCCGACTTCCCTGGAAAACGCTTGAAGTTCCACCTATTAAAGATGGCTTTGGTGAGTGCCTTTGGTATGCTATTTCTGGTAATTTTAAAGATAACCCAAAACAGCTGCTCAACCCTAATATTTTAGGCCAGTTTGTAGTAACTACTTCTGATGGTGATATTTATATGGCTAGTGATGTGGATCCTGTGGTCGCGGTGATATTTGCGCCTGGTGTTGCAATGGCAGGTCAAAACAGAGCGGAGGTAGATGAAGATGTGTATTGTGGTGGTAATTATATTGCAGCTAATTATTTAGACACTATCAATAATATTAGTAATGCAGATTTAATAGATTTAACCTTTACGCTTGGAGATAATTCGTCGTTTAATGACAAGCTAATTTTCATAAAGCAATCAGAGGTATTTGAGAATTACTGTGGCAAATATTCACGTAAATTATTAGCTAAGGTTGATTTGGGTATAAATGATTGCAACAATAGTGGTGTTGGATCTAACGAGTGCGACGCTTTGACAAGTAACTTGCAATACTGCAGTTGTAATTTAGCCGCAGCTACTTTAATAGTGCAGCCATGTTTAGGCGATCTATCAGGTACGGATTGCGAAGCAGCTATTAATGATTTAGAGGTATGTGATGCATAATTCAATCAATAGAAATGCAAACCAAACTGGCTTTACATTAATTGAAATGGCCATTGTGCTGGTAATTATTGGGTTGTTGTTGGCTGGGCTGATTGCGCCACTTGGTGTGCAAAGAGATCTTAGAGATTATGCAGAAACTAGAACAGAACTTGCAGAACTCCGAGAAGCACTTATTGGTTTTGCATTAAGTCATTCAGCATTGAGTGGAAACCCATATCTTCCATGTCCGGCTGCAATAGGTGGTAATGGAGTAGAGCAACGTTCAGGAGGCGTATGTCAAATCTTGGTGGGGGGTGAGATCCCGTGGGCCACACTGGGTTTAGGTCAGCGTGATAGCTGGAACAACACTTATTTATATAAAGTGACAGCTTTATATGCAAATAGTAATGTTGGTTTTACCCTTACTCCATCAGGGGATAATAATATTAAAAGTACTGCAGGAGCTGTGACTAATATAGCATCTAACATTCCAGCGGTCATTGTTTCAAAAGGAAAGAATGGTGCGAGTGCAAGCATAAGCCTTGATGAGATAGAAAATGATAATAATGATACAAATTTTGTTAGCCATGAGCAGATAGATGTAGCGGCAAATACCTTTGATGATATTTTAGTATGGCTGCCAGATACTATTCTTGTTAATCGCATGGTATCTGCAGGTTTGCTGCCTTAATGAACGACAATCAACTATTGCGCTATAGCCGTCATATTTTATTACCTCAAATTGAGTATGAAAGACAAAGGAAACTTACTGAAAGTCATGCGCTAATCGTTGGTGCTGGTGGTTTGGGGTCACCAGTAGCACTATATTTAGCGGCGAGCGGAGTTGGTAAGCTAACAATTTGTGATTTTGATCATGTTGACTTAACTAATTTACAGCGCCAAATCATTCATACGACTGAATCGATAGGCATCAACAAAGCGGTATCCGCACAGCAAACGCTATATGAAATTAATCCTGAAGTAACAATACAAACGATACAACAAAAATCGACTGAAGCTGAACTCTCTGAATTAGTAAAAGTAGCAGATGTGGTGATTGACTGCTCTGATAATTCTGACACGCGCTATGCGCTTAATCGACAGTGTTTAGTAAATAAAAAGCCGTTGGTTTCAGGTGCTGCTGTAAAGTTTGAAGGTCAAATTACAGTTTATGATTTTACAAATAAAGAGAGTCCTTGCTACCACTGTTTGTTTCCAGATAATGGTAGTGAGGCTGATATGCGTTGCTCAGAAAATGGCGTATTCTCACCCTTGGTTGGAATGATTGGGACAACACAAGCAGCTGAAGCACTTAAGTTACTGATGAATATTGGTGAGTCATTACAAGGTCGCTTAGTGCTTTTAGATACACTTAGTATGGAATGGCGCACAATAAAGTTAGCGCGCGACCCTGCATGTGCTGTGTGTGGTGCCTAAAGTTTATGCTCAGACAATTATTTTTTACTGACTATGGACTTTACCGCACCGACTAAATCACCCGGTAAGATCACTGTTTTACTATTGCTTGATGCAGATAGTTTTTGCATAGCCGTAATATAGCGGTCACCTAACAAGAACATAGCCGAGTCTTCATTCTCTTTTGCAGCTTCAGCAATAAACTTAATGGATTGACCAGAAGCTTTTGCTGCCACCATTTGTGCTTCAGCATCTTTTCTTGCCGCTTCTAAACGTGCTTCAGCATTTAAAATAAGTGCTTGTTTTGCACCTTCTGCTTCGGTCACTACAGCAACACGTTCACGCTCTGCCGCGGCTTGTCTTTCCATTGCATCTTGCATATTCATGGAAGGCTTAATATCTTGAATCTCTACTGATTTAACTGTGAGACCCCAATCTAAAGCTTCATCGGCTACTGCATTTTTTAGTTCAGTTTTAATGCGGTCACGTGAAGTTAACGCTTCGTTTAAATCCATACCACCAATAATTGAACGTAAATTAGTTTGTACCATATTGCGCATCGCTTCTCTAAAGTTTTCAATACCGTAAACTGAACGTTCTATATTAGAGACTTTGATAAAGGCAACTGCATTGGCTAAAATGACAGCGTTATCAGCGGTAATTACCTCTTGCTCTGGAATTTCTAAAATAATGTCTTTGGTGGTTACTTTGTAGCTTACTTTGCTCAAAATAGGGTTGATCAGATGTAAGCCAGGACTGATAATACCTGTGAATTTTCCTAAGCGTTCTACGACCCATTCTTCGCCTTGTGGCACGATGCGTATACCTTTGAACATAGCAACTGCTGCTAAAAATATGAGTACTAAACTGAATTCTGTCATAATGTTTTCCTAATTATTAATGGGTTTCTTTAAGGATGTGAATTTTAGATTAAATGGCTTTTATTCTTAACGCATTGCCTTCTACTGCAATGACTTCAGCTGCAGCATCAACCGTGATAGATGCATCTGCAATTGCTACCCATTCTCGAGAGCCCATTAAGCCTTGGGTAAATCCAATTCTACCCCGCTGACTTGGCCCGCAAGCTTCAATCACAATGCCTGTGCGGCCAATTTCTTCGCCTTGGGCCTGCCCAACACGGTAATTCTTATCATTCTTTTTATAATTAAGTTTCCATATTGCTAATGAGCCTAATGATATTACCGTGAACAACAAAAATTGTATGGCATGCGGCATATTTGGAAATAACCACATAGCGATAGCAACGCATAATGCTGATATTCCAAACCATAAAATGTAAATGGTGCCAGTTGCCATCTCAGCAGCAAGTAAAATCAAGCCTAATACGCCCCAAACCCACATATCACTGACCATATTCATCTTTATTACCTTAATTAAAACTTGGATTATCTTAGCATTGTTTAACCAAATTTAAGAACCAAATAAATGAAAAACATGTCTGAAAATAATCTGGAAAAAACATATTGTTAAAAAAGTAGTAGACTTACATCTAAATAACCACAAAAATACTAATGACTCAGCCACTAAAACTAGATCTGCCCGCAGATCGTAACGAACGATTGCAATATATGCGGCGCTCATTTCCAAATGCTGTAGGAGTTGCTTTAACTGATAACTGGCGCGGCGGGCGACATGAAGCAATTAAACGTGTAAATAGTTTTGATGTAGGTGCTTATTCACGCAACCGCAATTTCATCAATGGCTCGGTGAGTAAACTATCGCCTTATATTAGGTACGGGTGTATTACCCCAAAAGAAATAGCAGATATTCTTCAAGAGAAGTTTGGAAATGCATCACAAGGTTTTATCATGCAAGTCGCTTGGCGAGACTATTGGCGTCGTGTTTGGTATGAGTTTGGCGATGATATTTATAGTAATATTGAAGAAGCTAAAGTGCCTTTAGGCGATAATCTAATGCCTGATTATATTCGCCAAGGTATTACTGGCTTGCCGTGCATGGATGGTTTTATTCGTAATTTAATGCAAGAAGGCTATGTACATAATCATGCAAGGTTATGGTTCGCTGCTTATGTTGTGCACTGGCTAAAAGTAGATTGGCGTGACGCTGCAGAGTGGTTCGAGAGTTATTTATTAGATGGTGATATAGCTTCTAATCATTTATCTTGGCAATGGGTAGCCTCAACGTTTAGCTCTAAGCCTTATTATTTTAATAAAGAAAATTTAGCTAGATTCACAGGTGGGAAATATTGTGCAACTTGCAAAATAAATTGTCCGTTTGATGAAACCTACGACCTGCTACGTAAGAAGCTATTCACCCTAGCCCCTCCTAAACGGCTAGAACCAGTTAAGAATTTAGGTATTCCTAAATCACAATTTTCAGGTGAAAATGCAGTTGCAATTTATATTCATGATGAAATGTTGTCTGCTACGCATCCACTGGCGAGTCAGTCAATTCCTAGTATTTTTGTATTTGATAAGAACGTACATGCTAAGTGGCCCTTAAAGCGATTGCAATTTGTAGCAGATTGCTTAAGCGAACTGCCTAATATAGAAATCTGGATGGGTGATACAGTTGAAATATTAAAAGCACGTGGGATTGGCAAGCTCATTACGCAGGATACGCCAAACTTACAAATTAAAAGATTGCTTTCACCATTCAAGACTAACTTTGAACCAGAAACAAAACTATTTGAAGCTGAAATTAGCTCAAAACGATTAAAACGCTTTTCAAGGTATTGGGAAAAATCTGGTAGAGAATTATTTGGTGAAGATGTTGCGCCTATGTCACGCGCTAGTCACCGGTCAAAAGTAGATTGATAAACTTTATTTGATAGGAGATAACAGATGGAATTTTGGATAGTATTAGCTGTTGTGTTTATTTACTTGGTGTTTACTTATAACAACTTAATTGCGATTAAGAATAATGTCAGTAAAGCATGGTCGAATATCGACGTGTTGCTAAAACAGCGGCATGATGAGCTACCAAAACTGATAGATACTTGCAAACAATATATGCAGCATGAACAAAACACATTAGAAAAAGTGATTCAAGCACGTGCTGGTGTGGATTCTGCTAGAACTGCCCAAGATGTTGCAGGTTTGAGTATTGCTGAGTCTGCTTTGCGCGGTAGTTTAGGTGGCCTATTTGCATTGGTAGAAAATTATCCTGATTTAAAAGCTAACCAGAGTTTTAATGCTTTGCAAGGCAGAATCACAGGACTTGAAAATGCGATTGCAGACCGCCGAGAGTTTTATAATGAAAGTGTGAACTTAAATAATGTTCGCGTACAACAATTCCCAGACCTAATTGTGGCCAAGGTGTTTAGTTTTAGTGAGCTAAAGTTATTACAATTCGCTTCAGCCGAGCTGGAAGATGTTGATGTTAGTAAGCACTTTAACAGCTAACTGTGTTTAACAGGTGGACTAGCCATTATGTGAATTTGATCATATGTGGTATTTATATTAGCTTGCTGTTTTTAGGCTGTCTTACCGGATCGTTTATGGGGCAAATATACACCCATGAAGAGATAACGTTTGCGATGAATGTTTTGATTGTAATTGCAGTATTAGCTTTTGCATTCAACTACTGGCGTTATCTTGCAATCTCCAAAGCACCTGTTTCCACAATAGCTGCTGCAGCACAGGGATATGTTGAACTAAATGGCATTGCAAGTATAAAAAAGAGGATGTTGAGTCCGTTACATAATGTCGAATGTGTGTGGTATAGATCATGGACGTATGCAAAAGGTGCTGAAAACTTTTGGCGTTTGGTCGACTATCAACAAAGTGATGAAACTTTTCAGCTTACTGATAGTACAGGCACTTGCACTGTTGATCCGGGTGGTGCAGAGGTAATTCATATGCTTAAAAGAACTAGAGAGCATAATTATCATCGCTACGTAGAGGAGTTTTTGCTTGCTGGTTTCCCACTATATTTAATTGGACAGTTAGATACGCGTCATCATTTTGTAGGTAAAAAAGAAACCAAAAAACAAATAGGCCATTTGATCACTGATTGGAAATCAAACCAAACGAAGATGAAACAACGCTTTGATTTGGATAGGAATGGTGAAATCGACCAAGAAGAATGGGAGAAAGCGCGTCGTCAGGCACGTGAAGAAGTGGATCGGCAACAGATGGGCAAGGCCCATATAGGTGATTTTGAAATCTCAGCCCCAAAAAATGGACAGCTTTATATGTTGTCTGGCATTCATCCGAAAGATTTGCGTAAAGGTTATGGCTATTGGGCACTAAGCTATCTTGCCATGTTAACAAGTTTATTTGTGTTTTCAAAGTTCTACTAGGTGTTAAGCTCACTCAAGCCTGTGGTAAAATCACGCGCTATGACTACAACGCCACAAAACGATTTAAACCAAGCTTTTAACCCAAAAACTATCGAGAACAAATGGTATGATTTTTGGGAAGGTAAGGGCTATTATACTGCTGGCTTAAATCCTGAAATTCAAGATAATTTTTCCATATTATTACCACCGCCCAACGTCACAGGCACGTTACACATGGGCCATGGTTTTAATCAAACCTTGATGGATGCATTAACTCGCTATCATCGTATGCGCGGTGAGAATACTTTGTGGCAGCCAGGCACCGATCATGCAGGTATTGCCACACAAATCGTCGTAGAGCGACAGCTTGATGCAAAAGGTGTTAGCCGTCACGAATTAGGCCGTGAAAAATTCCTCGAAAAAGTATGGGAATGGAAAGAATTGTCCGGTGGCGCTATTACTAAACAAATGCGTCGTTTAGGCACATCGCCGGACTGGTCGCGCGAGCGTTTCACCATGGATGCAGGTTTAAATAAGGTCGTCACAGAAACTTTTGTGCGTCTACATAAAGAAGGTCTTATTTATCGAGGTAAACGCTTAGTAAACTGGGATGTGAAACTGGGTACTGCTGTTTCTGATTTAGAAGTCGTACAAGAAGAAGAAAATGGCTCGATGTGGCACATCGATTATCCATTTTCGGATGGGTCCGGGCATTTGACGATTGCGACTACGCGTCCAGAAACAATGTTGGGTGATGTTGCAGTCATGGTGCATCCCGATGATGATCGCTATAAAAAGCTGCATGGAAAAACCGTTAAACTACCATTGTGTGATCGTGAAATTCCTGTTATTACTGACGACTATGTCGATATGGAATTTGGAACAGGTTGTGTAAAAGTTACACCAGCACATGACTTTAACGATTATGCAGTTGGTCAACGTCACGGTCTACCAATGATTGGTATATTAAACCTACAAGGTATTATCAATGAAGAGGCGCCAAAAAAATATCAAGGCTTAGATCGCTTTGAAGCGCGCAAACAAGTAGTGGCAGATTTAGATGCACAAGGGTCTTTACTCAAAACTGAAAAGCATAAACTCAAAGTGCCACGTGGAGATCGAACAGGCGTTATTATTGAACCAATGTTGACTGACCAATGGTTTGTAGCAATGACAAAGCCATCTGCTGATGGTAAAAGCATTACCGAAAAAGCGTTAGACGTCGTGGCAAATGGCGAAGTGAAGTTTTACCCAGAAAATTGGGTCAATACTTACAACCAATGGCTTAACAATATTCAAGATTGGTGTATTTCACGCCAGCTATGGTGGGGACATCAAATTCCTGCTTGGTATGGCGAAAATGAGCAATTTTATGTCGCGCACAACGAAGCAGAGGCCAAACAACTAGCCGAACAAGATGGTTACACAGGAAGTTTGAAACGTGATGAAGATGTATTGGATACTTGGTATTCATCTGCACTTTGGCCATTTTCAACACTCGATTGGACCGGTGATGAGAGCCTCGATGTACAAAACCAAGCGTTGCAACAATTTTTACCATCTTCTGTGATGGTGACAGGTTTTGATATTATCTTTTTCTGGGTCGCGCGTATGGTGATGATGACCAAACATATTACAGGAAAAATTCCATTTAAACATGTCTATATACATGGTTTAATCCGGGATGGCGAAGGCCAGAAAATGAGCAAATCAAAAGGCAATGTACTAGACCCGATTGATTTGATTGATGGCATTGAATTAAATGCGCTGATTAAAAAACGTACTACAGGTTTGATGAACCCTAAGCAGGCATCGCAGATTGAAAAACGTACTCGTAAAGAATTCCCAGAAGGTATCGCCGCTTTTGGTACGGATGCATTGCGATTTACTTTTGCCAGCTTAGCCAGCCCTGGTCGTGACATTAAATTTGATTTAAAGCGCTGTGAAGGTTATCGAAATTTCTGCAATAAATTATGGAATGCCACACGATTTGTATTGATGAATACCCAAGATCAAGACTGCGGTCTTGAGATATGTGCTACAAAACATGAAGGTTATTTAGCGTTTAGTCAGCCAGACCGATGGATTGTGTCGATTATGCAGCGCGTGGAAGCCGATGTTGGGCGAGCATTTGAAGAGTATCGTTTTGATTTAGCCGCAAAAGCAATTTATGAGTTTGTTTGGGACCAATATTGCGATTGGTATCTAGAAATAGCCAAAGTGCAAATCCAGTATGGAAACGAGGCTGAGCAACGTGCTACACGCCGTACATTACTCCGCGTATTGGAAACTATTTTACGTTTAGCGCACCCAATTATTCCGTTTATTACCGAAGAAATTTGGCAAACTATTGGGCCGATGAGCGGGCGCACAGGTGAGAGCATTATGACGGAAGCTTATCCTCAATCACAGCCTAATAAAATAGATGAAGCTGCAGAAGCATGGGTGGCTGTACTTAAAACCAGTGTTGACGCTTGCCGAAGTTTACGCGGTGAAATGGGTATTTCGCCCGCCGCTAAAGTGCCTTTGGTTGCTGCCGGCAACATAGAAACATTAATCATTTACGCACCTTATTTAAAAGCTCTAGCTAAATTAGAAGAGGTTAAAGTCATGGCAGAACTGCCAGACGCTGATGCACCTGTGATGCTAGCGGGTGACTTTAAATTAATGTTGAAAGTCGAGATAGATCTAGAGGCTGAAAAAGAACGTTTAGGTAAAGAAATTACACGTTTACAGATCGAGATTACGAAAGCTAATGGTAAGTTGAGTAATCAGAACTTTGTTGCTCGCGCACCTGAAGCAGTAGTAGCGCAAGAAAAAGTGCGTGTAGCCGACTTTAGCACTAATTTAGACAAGTTAGAAACACAGTTGGTGAAATTAAAATAAGAGGCTACGATATGGATGATAACATTAATAAGACGATTCCGTTCCCTTTAGGCATGTTGGTATTGGACTTTGTTGGCACAGTGTTTGTTGCCTTAGGTCTCACTAAAAAGTTTGGCGGATTAGATCTGTTGCCTGTTGTATCGCATTTTGATCAATCAGGCTGGTTATTGATTGGTTTAGGCGTGTTATTGACCCTGCCTTTTTTGCTATATATCTTATCCAAAGTGCGAGAAAAAGCTGAGCAAAATATCACCAAGTAATTGGTTGTTTAGGGCGTATGCGACTGGCAATTCTTCCTCTATGCGTCTAGAACTTAACAAAAGCGCTTTTGCGTGCCTCGCAGCTCCCGCAATAATCGTGCAATCCGATACCACAATGCGGGCAAAAGTCATTCGCCGTATCTTTTGAATCAACCTGGAGTTCGCAGCCAGGGCAAGCATTTTTTCCTAGTCTAGCTAAGGCGGTGTCATAGCTTAAGGTTTCGCGTCTTTTTGCTTCAGGTAAGGCTTCAGTTTGGCGTTGTTGTTCAAGATATCTATTCAATGAAATAATAGCTTGTCGGCCAATCGCTATCGTTAGAATGATGCCCGCGAGGTAACGTATATAGCCGCCATAACTCGGCAGGTAAGGAACGAGCTCAACAAAGAAAGCAAAAGCGGCAAAGATGATAAAGCCCCAAACAAAAGGCCAGCAAGGGGTTTTACGTTTTTTCTTAAATAGCCAAGCGGCAATCAGTAAAAGTGGAAGTGTTAACGCTAAACAAAATAGAAATGACCGTACATTTTGTTTTTTCTGCTTAGCTTGTAGTTTTTGTCGAGTAGCGCGCTCTAGCTTTGCTAGTGAGGTTTGTTGTTTTGTAACTTGCTAATCGTTGTTGTTTTAAATTCTTTAACGCTTTCATTGTATTGCGTTCTAGCAATTTTAATTTGTCTAAAGTTTTTGTACGGTTAATTAACTCATTATCCTGACTAGTTTGTTGCGTAACATTGCGTGTTGCAACTCAGTTATTAAAAGTGGTGCGCTCAGCGTTATAGTCGCTTCTACGTGTAATTAGTTTTAGCTGTCCTTGATCGATTTGTTCAGCAATTTTACGGCGCTCAGTATCAAGTGATTTAAGTTCTTGACGTAATGGAGCTGCTACCTTTTTATCTATAAAGCTATCGAGTTTGTAGTTTTTTTGTACTTTTGGTAAATCACGAATTAAAGTATCACCTAAGCCAATTAAAAACCAAGAAAATACAAAAGCGACTAACCATAAGCCTCGGTTAAACCACTTTTCGGATAATCTTAAACCTTTGCTCATGGAATACCCTTAAGTAAAAACTAAACAAATAAGTTAACATCTGACTCACCAGCAAACTCAAAGAAAGTTGCCGCACCGCCAAATTCAATACCGTCAATAAAATCGCTAGGTTTGAAATCAAATAGATCCACGGTCATTTGACAAGCAATTAACTTAACGCCACTCTCAATACATGCGCTACGTAAGTCTTCAATACTGGCAACGCCTTTATCGGCTATTTTTTGTTTCATCATCATGGTTGCCATGCTCTCCATACCAGGTAAAACTTTTGCTAAATTAGGCATAGGAACAGGCATTGGCATTGCTGGGTTACCTATAGGCGAAATTTTTAAATCAGAGATATCTTTTTTTAGTAGCGTTAGACCGTAAAAAGTGAAAAATATTTGCACTTCAAAGTCTAATGCTGCCGCAGTCGATGCGAGTATAAAAGGTGGGTACGCCCAGTCTAGTGAACCTTTCGATGAAATAAGCGCTAGCTTTTTAGACATTTTTTAGCTCAAGCTATTTTTTTGATATAAAAAGTAAAGACTTTATCTTCTTCATCTTGTTGTAATAACTTATGCCCTGTTAATTTACAAAATGCCTCGAAATCTTTAACGGAGCCTGGGTCGGTAGCCATAATTTTAAGCGTAGCTTCTGCTGGCATATCACTTAAACCTTTCTTGCAACGTAAAATTGGCAATGGGCAGTTTAGATTGCGTGCGTCAACTTCTTTGTCAAATTCCATATTGTTTCCCTGATTTACGTTTTAGCAAGATTAATTTTTTCGGCGTTTGTATTTTTCACTAGAGAAAAGCCAGCATTATTCCAAGCCACAACGCCGCCAACAAGGTTATATACGTTCTTTACGCCTTTGGAGATTGCGTAGTCCGCAGCATGTGCAGAGCGTATGCCGCTGTGACAATAAAAAATGACAGTTTCGTTATTTAACAGCTTTGTATATTCTAATGGCAACATTGATAACTGAACATGATGTGCACCAGAAATCATGCCACGATCTACGTCGTCTGAATTACGCACATCAACTAATAACACCTTGGTTTTGGTGATAAGACTAAATAATTCAATCGCATCTATTTCAATATAACTTTTCATGTAAAAACCTTAAAACTTACCACAATTGTACACATGAAGTGAGCTCTACGAAACCGCTAAAATATGCGTATTTCAAGGAAATACAAGGCTAATATTATTAGATTAAAGACTTAAGTTTACTGAAGGTTGTGTGTTGGTAATTTTGCTGCATTGGCACATTCTATTATAAGGCTAATCAGGTTACAAAATCAGCCACCCTGGTGTTTTTTATAAAACCTTAGTAATCAATAAGCTCATGCTGAAATGCAAGGCTTAATTTTTTTGTTATATTTTAGTTTCTGATATTATTGTACTTGCTGACTTTTGTATATTGATCTGAAATTGAATATAGTAATTATTCAAAATGTTAGCGAGAAGGTGGTCACCCTAGTTAACTATTCGTCTTTTGATTCGGAGTAACAATGTTAGACTTTAAAAAAATAAATGCAATAATTTTAGGGTTATGCCTATTCTTTGGCTTGTCCTCCTTAGGGTATTTACTTTCTGATGCAGCCATCAAATTTAAAGAATATGAACGTAGTGTAAAGGTTAAAGGATTGTCTGAAAGAGAGTTCGAAGCTGATATTGTTATTTGGCCAATTCAATTTCTAGCAGCAAGCAATGATTTGTCAGACATGTATAAGACTATTGATAAAAGCACTGAGAAAATCAAACTATTTCTTGAAAAATCGGGAATCAACAAAGAAGAGATCTCATTTTCATCTCCTGCCATAACTGATAAATCAGCACATCAATATAGCGGTCAGCGAGCAGTCTATCGATACACTGCTTCACAAACAGTAACGGTATATTCTAAAAATATTGAAACAGTAAGGAAAGTAATGGGCCATATGTCAGAGTTAGGTAAGCAAGGGATTGTGTTTACTGGTGGCGATTACCAGTCACAAACTGAATATATATTTACACGTTTGAACGAAGTTAAACCACAAATGATTGAAGAGGCTACTCGTAAGGCGCGCGAAGTTGCTGAGAAATTTGCAGCTGATTCAAAAAGCACACTCGGAAAAATTAAATCTGCATCACAAGGCCAATTTAGTATTAGCGCGCGCGATAAAAACAATCCGCATATTAAAAAAATTCGTGTGGTTTCAACAGTCGCCTATTATTTATCTGATTAAAAAAGTTAATTGAAAGCCTAGGTTTTCAATTTAGGTCCTGGCTATTAAAAGCTACTATGTAAGTAGATGTCAGCATGTTCTTTTGTTTTTATTTAAGTATTAATAAAACCACTTCACGAAACATATTCTCTTTTATACTGTCTAGCTGTGTAATCAATCATGCACTGAACTTATACACCGAACATAGAGAGCCTTGATAATGCAAACAAAACCGAATGCCTCACCAAAGACTATTTACCTAAAAGACTATATACCTGCACCATATAAAGTGACGCATGTTAGTCTCAAATTCACATTGTTTGAAGACAAGACGATTGTGACATCAGTAGTGCAATACATTAAAAACCCTGAGGTTGAAAACACAAGCAATGATGGTTGTGATTTGATTTTAAATGGACAAGAACAAACCATTACTGCTGTTGAAATGAACGGCAAGCCATATGATAGCTACACGGTTGCTGATAATAAAATGACCATCAAAGACCTAGACGAACAATTCACGCTGAGTATTACCTCAGAAACTGACCCAGCATCTAACACTGCACTTGAAGGCTTGTATAAATCTCAGGGCAACTATTGCACCCAATGTGAGGCAGAGGGCTTTCGTCGCATAACATATTTTCAAGATCGTCCTGACATTTTAAGTACATTTTCTGTACGTATTGAAGCGGATAAAAGTAAATATCCAGTGCTGCTTTCTAACGGTAACTTAGCGGAGGCTGGTGAGCTTGATAACGGGCGTCACTTTACCGCATGGGATGACCCTTTCCCTAAGCCTTGTTATCTTTTCGCCTTGGTTGTGGGCGATCTTATACGTGTAGAAGACTCATTTAAGACAATGTCTGGGCGACAAGTGGAGTTACATATTTATGTGCGTGCTGGTGATGAGAGCCAATGTGGCCATGCGATGCAGTCTCTTAAAAAAGCCATGAGATGGGATGAAGAGAAATATGGCCGCGAATATCAACTTAATCTATTTAATATTGTGGCTGTTAGTGATTTTAATATGGGCGCAATGGAAAATACATCACTTAATATTTTCAACACCAAGCTAGTATTAGCCCATCAAAAAACTGCTACTGATGCTGATTTTATGAGCGTCGAAGGTGTAATAGGCCATGAGTATTTTCATAACTGGACTGGCAACCGGGTGACTTGTCGCGACTGGTTTCAATTGTCACTAAAAGAAGGACTCACCGTATTTAGAGACCAAGAATTTAGCGCAGACATGAACTCAAGAGCAGTTCAAAGAATTGATGATGTTGATCGCTTACGCCGCCTGCAATTTTCGGAAGATGCTAGCCCCCTTGCGCATGCTGTGCAACCAGATAATTTTATTGAGATTAGCAATTTCTACACAATGACTGTGTATGAAAAAGGGGCGGAAATTATTCATATGCAACATACATTGCTGGGCAAAGACACTTATCGCAAAGCAACCGATATGTACTTTGACCGATATGATGGAAGCGCAGTTACTTGTGATGATTTTGTGCAATGTATGGCAGATGCATCAGGGCGTGATATGTCGCAATTCTTTTTATGGTATAAACAGGCGGGTACGCCGTCTTTAACCGTCTCTAATCAATATGATGCAGTAAAGAAAACACACACGCTAACCCTAAAGCAATCCCAAGCTGATACTCCTGGACAAACTAATAAAAAACCGCTGCTTTTGCCTATTGCCATTGGCTTGCTCGACGTGCATGGCAACGAAACTCATGCGACACAAATATTTGAAATGACTGAAAGTGAACAAAGCTTCACGTTTAATAATATCAATGGGCGCCCCATTCCATCAATTTTACGTGGTTTTTCTGCACCTGTTAAATTAACCACAGACCTAACTGATGATGACTTACGTCTACTACAGTTGCAAGATACAGATGGGTTTAACAAATGGGAGGCGGGTCAAACACTTGCGCTGCGCACTATAGAAAGTGTCATGGCTGATGCTAGTACTGACATCGCACAATTTGTCGATGATTTCGGTGCGTTGATCGAAGAAGGTCTTACTGGAAAGGGGGATAAAGCGCTGCTTGCACGTGCGCTGTCACTACCTGATATTGCTGTTATATCACAAACACAGCAAGTCATTGATCCTGCTGCTATCGACAAAGCACGTACCCATATACTTAAAAGCATTAAGCGGACGCATAAAAATAGTTTAGAAAAACTTTATAAGGCAAATGCAAACACAGGTGATTTTTCTCTTACACCAGCAGCCATGGGACGCAGGGCATTGCAAAATGTTATGCTTGAATTGTTAACTGTTACTAATGGTACTGGATGTGCTGTACTTGCTAAATCACATTTTGATGCCGCCGATAATATGACCGACCGTGTTGCAGCTTTGTCTTGCCTGGCTGATAGTAAGCAACAACAACGGGATGAAGTCTTTTCTGACTTCTATTATCAATTTAAAGAGTATCAACTTGTCGTAGATAAATGGTTTACATTGCAGGCTATGGCGAATAGAAGCTCGGTGTTCAAAGATTTTGCAACACTACGTAACCATCACGAGTTTAATATTAAAAACCCAAATCGAGTTCGCTCACTTTATTCAGTATTCGCAATCAATAATCCTGTGAAGTTCCATGATCCAAGTGGGCAAGGTTATGCAATTTTAACTGATGCAATTATTGAATTAAATGCGTTTAACCCACAGATTGCTTCGCGTTTAGTGACGCCGTTACGGGAATGGAAGCGTTATACGCCAGCACTGCAGGCGCAGATGAAAAATGCACTTCAAACAATTATAGACACGCCGAACTTATCTAGCGATGTGTTCGAGCTTGTGAGTAAATGCTTAAAGAGTTAAAACCTTAGTCTGCTTGGCCCCGTAGTATTACTTACTTTACCAAGTGCTTTATAAAGCATATTGTAGGGACTGAATTAATTTGATAACTTTTAATATCTGAGGAGATAAAAATGGCAGCTTCCTATGTCGGTACAGTCAAGACAATTGGTGAAACAATGGCACGTAGTGTTACTGAGGCTAATGCATTTAAAATTTTCATGGATGAGCCTGAAGCGTTAGGTGGTCGGAATGGGGCACCAAACCCTTTAGATTATATTCTTGCTGCACACGGTGGTTGCTTAAATTTTATGACTTTCTTTATTGCCAATGAAATGGATATTCCAGTAGAAGGAACTGTAATTAATATTACTGGTAAATTGGACCCCTCTAAATTTGCAGGTACTGATATGAATGTTCGTGCGGGCTATCAAGAGATCGCCATTGAAATTGAAGTTAAAAGTAGCGCATCGGCAGGCCAAATTGCTCAATTGTTAGAAGCGGTTGAAATAAGATGTCCTGTTAGTGACAATATCATGAATGAGACCCCAGTCACTGTTGCAATGACTGCTGTTTAGGCGAGCCAGTTAGGACAAGTTGCTGTAAAAAGGAATGCATCAGCTCTTGCTATTTATTAGCGTCATTTTGTATTAGCCCTTCTTTCAGATCTAATCTAAAGCCTTGCACTGTTTACGCCCGTAGTATTACTTATATATTGAGTGCATTTTAAAGCGTATTGTAGACGTTTGACTGATTTGATTACTTGAAGTACCTAGGTAAATTATAATTTTTCAAGAAGGGAAACGACAATTTATACTTTCAAACGAGCAAGTACTAACCACAAAATAAACATGACAATGGCTTGTTTCTGAGACCGATTAACTGATATAAAGGCAGGAAAATACAATGAAAAATATATTACTAACCGCTGGGGCACTATTTTTAGGTTTATCTTTAATGGTGCCAGCATACGCATTAGATGTTCAGATTACGCCGGATATAGCATCGGTTGATATCATGCAGGATGGTAAAAAAATGACCATCATGAGAAATCAAGACACATCAAATACTATTAAATCTGACTACGCTAAGACATCGCGTAAATGCCCGCCATTTTGTATTCGTCCAATCAAACTTGCCGAGGGCGTTGAAACCTTAGGTGAATTAGAGGTGATCCATTATCTAAAAATGAAAAGTGATGGAGACGATAGTATTTTAGTGATTGATTCGCGCACACCAGACTGGGTTGCAAAAGGCACTATTCCAGGATCGATCAATATTCCATGGACTAAGTTAGCGCCAAGTAAAGGTGCTAGTTTTTTCGAAATTTCAGATATCTTGCAAAAACAGTTCGGTGTAGCTGAGGTAGACGGCGGCTTATTGAATTTTTCTAAAGCAAAAACCCTAGTGATGTTTTGTAATGGGATGTGGTGTGGACAGTCTCCAAGAAATATACTTCAATTACTTAAATTCGGCTATCCAGCAGATAAAATAAAATGGTACCGAGGCGGAATGCAAAACTGGGAAACCTTAGGTTTAACCACTGTTAAGCCTAAATAATTGCTATTTTTAGCTTGCCATTACCCTAAACTAAAATTTTTATTCGCTGATTAATTTTGTGAATACTAGTTAAGGATAGTGGTTTTTCTAAAAATTAGAATTAAACACAACTTTTGTGATGGACGTAAAAAATCCCGCAGACCAATTAGGTATGCAGGTCTATCGACATGAGTTTATTAGCAATATTAGAAGTGGCATCATATCTTCCTTAGAAATCACAACTTGTCATATCCTAGACATTGTGGATTAATGCACTTCAATATTTAAGTAAGCTTACAGCTTAGATATACCCAATAATTAAGAGAAACTACTGAACTAGTGGAATCCTTTTAGCTAATTCAAACTTAATAAGAGCGCGTACTTTAGTCTCGATTTGGATGTAACGTGCAGCCTTAACGCCAGGAATTGCTTTCTGAAGTTTTGGAATCATGCTTGTTTTCAATGTCAGTTCATCTTTTTCCAAAGACATTAAATCTCCTAACAGCTTGTTAGCTTTTGCATCAGTCATCGTTTTGCTTTTATATAACTCTGCGTACTCTGCAATAGACATTTCTAAACGTTTGTTTAGCCCTGACAACCCAGTTTGATACTCATTATAAAGCGGCCAAAATGCCTTGGCTTCGGCATCAGTTAATTGCATGTTTTTCGAAGTCATAAATTTCTTGTCAGCCCTAACTTTTTCCATTTCAACTTGAGTTTCACTAGTAGTCGGTACTTGTTCAGCAAATACTTGAGCTGAAGACACGCCTAAAAAAATTATTAACGTTGCTAAAATTCTCTTTTTCATAACATTACCCCAATTTATAAATGACGATTTTTAAATATAAAAATAATATCAAAACCCTTGGTTTTGATAAAACATCCTATTTCAATTTTACATGAACAAGTTATATTTGTAATTAATCTTAACAGTTTTTATATGTCATTGTTTCTGCTCTAAAAACGCACCTGGGCATCAAGTCTTCGATTATCAAGGTTTTATTATAAAGAAAGTATGATAGCCATAAGAAAATCAGCATTATTCAAATATTTCAATAAAAGTGAGAGAAATTTCTATTGTACCTAGCCTCTCGACTCACTAAGCTACTTTTTTTCTATCTCAACTACTAGTTGGAGTAAAACATATCAATTATAATAAAATTTTATATAGAGCATTAGAAATGGCATTTGTGAATAATTTCGTTAATATCAAAGTAATCATTTCATGTGTTGGGTTTATTTTTTTAAACTCAGCATATGCTAACGATAAAATCGATCGTGATACTGAAACAGCTATACCTCGTAGCAAAAATATTTATGGTATTGGCATCGCAATATTACCAAAAACATCTGGTTCAGATGAGTTTAGAGTGTTGGCTTTGCCAATCATAAATGCTAATTATGGTGACCGTTACTATATTAATGCTTTACAAGCAGGTGTTTGGCTACTTGATTCGGATGACAAGCGCTTTAGATTTGGGGTATCCACACAAGCTAGATTTGGTTGGGATGCAGATGACGGGGAGCTAACACGAGGAATGGATGATCGTGACTTCACGGTTGATATAGGCCCAACTGTTCGCTGGCAAACAGATTATGGAACCTTTAATGCAAAGTGGGGATTTGATATTGGTGGTGCTAGCAATGGTCAAACAGTAGATTTGCGGTATGTAAAAAGTGTGTATCGCAGTAGTGCATTCAAGTTAAATGGTAGCTTAGGTGTTACATGGAATAACGATAAATTTAATGACTATTATTTTGGTGTAAGCACAAATGAAACAACACCATTCCGACCTGCTTACTCTGCTGGGTCAAGCACTGAGTTTAGTGTGGGTATAAACGGGTCATATGCTTTAAACAATGACAGTTATCTTCTTTTTGGTACCTCTATTACCCGACTAGGGGATGAGCAAGCTGATAGTCCTATTGTTGAAACTCGGATGCAACCATTCGCTTATTTTGGCTACTCAATTGCATATTAGAATGCTGAGCTTCTTAATATAATTATTTGTGTTTTGAACGCTTTGATTAACAGCATATAACTATAGCTTTATGAGTAAAAAATAAACTTATCACGAATTATTAATGAGGGACTGCTAAGCAGCCTTGCAACTTAAATGTTTACACATGTTATGACTCATTGATTATCATCCAGGCAGACCATGAATCCAGAACTATTTACCATCCATTACAGTGACCCACTCTGGATAGCTATTGCTTTAATTTGTGGAATGGCAATCAGAGCAGTGGGTTTGCCACCACTAGTCGGTTTCTTGATAGCTGGATTTTTGCTTAATGCCTTGGGTGCGGAGGGCGGTGAATTTCTGAATGCAATGGCCGACATAGGAATCACTCTGCTATTGTTCACCATTGGGCTTAAGCTCAAGTTGAAGTCGTTAGCCAGGCCTGAAGTGTGGGGCGTGGCAACCCTGCATATGGCAATAATCACGCTATTGATTGCCACGATTGCATTTATTCTTTCCTATACTAGTTTGCCGCTTTTATCCGGTATTGATATAGAGACAGCCTTACTCATCGGATTTGCAATGTCCTTCTCGAGTACTGTGTTTGCTGTGAAAATCTTAGACGAGCTTGGTGCAACGAGTGCCAGGCACGGCCGCATTGCGATTGGTGTGCTGGTGGTGCAAGATATTGCGGCGGTAGTGTTTATTGCAGTGTCAATGGGCAAGATACCAAGTCCTTTTGCATTAGCATTAGTCGCACTCATACCGTTGCGCTTGTTGATGTACAAAATGCTCGACAAGGTTGGGCACGGCGAGCTACTTATCTTGTTTAGTATTGCGTTGGCACTAGTCGGCGCAGATATCTTCGAGCTTTTTGGCATTAAGGGAGATGTTGGCGCGTTGGTTTTTGGTATGCTATTCGCTAATCACCCTAAAGCTAGCGAGATGGCAAAAGCACTACTCGGATTCAAAGAGCTATTTTTAGTGGGGTTCTTCCTAAGTGTCGGCATGGCTGCTATGCCAGGCTGGACCGAAGTGATGATCGCACTGCTGTTTATTCTGTTTCTACCACTCAAAGTGGCGCTGTACTTCGGGCTGTTCAACCTATTTAGCCTCAGGGCCAGTACTTCTTGGTTTACTTCTCTTAACTTGGCAAATTACAGTGAGTTCGGTTTGATCGTCGGCGCTATAGCAGTCTCGTCGGGGTGGTTACCAAAAGAATGGCTGGCTGTATTCGCTATGGTGATGTCGATCTCATTCATTGTTTCAGCGCCGTTAGTTAATATCCGGGATAGCTTGTACCAGAAATGGCGGATCAGATTGGAACGTTTTGAGCAACCAAAGCGTTTATCGGGCGAAGAAAACCTAGACCTTGCAGGTATCAAGGTAGCTGTGTTTGGCATGGGTCGAATGGGTACAGCAGCTTATGTCGCAATGGAACCAGACTACGCGGGTCATCTTGTTGGTGTGGAAATCGAGCAAGATAAGGCGGCTGAGCACAGTAAAGCAGGCAGAAATGTGGTCAATGGAGATGCAACTAACCCAGATTTTTGGACAAGAGCGCCAGATTTGCTCGATGGGCTGGAATGGGCATTATTGACCTTGCCAGCGCATACTGCCAACATGAATGCTGCACTACGACTCAAAGAAATGGGATTTCAAGGCCGTATTGCGGCAACGACAAAATTCCATGATGAGGAAAATGCTTTGAAAGATATTGGCGTTGAGCATACTTTTAATATTTACGCAGAAGCTGGTCTAGGTTTTGCCAATGAGATACATAATTTCGTTAGTAAGTAAATAAAGCTTATACCGGGATAGTCTTTTGGCCAATCTAAACTTTACAATGTTAAGCTCAATATTTTGATAGCTTGGCTAAAGAGGCGTATAAAAAAAGCGGGCAATAGCCCGCTTTTTTTATAACCGTATCTTAATCAAATTGATAATTCATATGTGATCTTTTACTTTTAAACTGTCTATTTAAGCGTTTAGTTGCTTTATTCTCTCTCTCCTTAACAATTGTCGCTCCTTCCCAGGCGTCATCCGCTTTATATTCTTTTTTGTTATGAACTGCTGGATTGCGATAGCCGCGACGACTATTGAACTTATGTCTAGTAGCAGTGCTTTGAGCTACTACCACTGGCCCAGCATCCCCAGCATATAGGCCTTGTGGTTGCTCAGCATTAGCAGAGGTATGTGAAGAAGCGCTTATCACTAAAGCAGCTAAGATTGATAATGTTTTCATTTGTGTTTCTCCTTTTTATTTACGAAGCTATGTTTTCGCTTTGCTTCATCATGGGTAGTATTATGCATAGAGAAATGTAAGAGAAAATCTGCTGGTATACCTAGTTCGGAGTATGCCGAAAAGCATATACTAAGTTGCATATATGAAATAATCTTAGGAACTTTTGATTTGTAAAAAACTACTACTCTTACCAGATTAATGAAAGTTATACTAATGACATCTTATCTATGCTGGATTATTAGCAGTTGGTACATTTCTTTCAATGCGCTTTAGTGAAATTTTTTTCTTAATTGTCATCATTGTCTACTAAGGGTTCATGTCAAGCTTGGGAATTAATCTTGAAACCATCTAAATCAATGCAACTGAATCTACTATTTAAACAGGTCTTTTTGCTAATCCCTTTTAATTTACATGAGAAAACTATCGGCCCAATATTTATTTATGCGAACCTTTTTGTTACGGCTCAGTTTGCTAGTGCTCCCCAATTTAACTATCGGCGTGAACGTTGGGAGCTTGCAGATGGTGATTTTATAGATACTGACTGGGTAGAGCCAAAAACTATTACCTCGAGTCAACCTATCGTAGTGCTTTTTCATGGTTTGGAAGGTGGCTCACAAAGTCCATATGCAAAATCTGTAGATGGCAGCTACCCTCGACAAAAGTTGGCGTGGTTATACATTTTAGAGGCTGCTCAGGTGACCCAAATAGGTTGCCACGCGAATGCTATCTCGAGTACGTAAGAGTGCACCATTGGCGCCTATTTTTGCAGTTGGTTTTTCTTTAGGTGGCAATGCCTTACTAAAATGGCTAGGTGAGTCAGGCGGGCATGCTAATACCGTTATTAATAAAGCAGTTGCTGTTTCTGCGCCTATGAAATTAGCTGCAACTTAAAATGCACTAGATAATGGTTTAAAACGTTATCTGTATACGCCAAATTTTGTCAATTCAACGCGGCAAAAGGCTCTAGATATGATAGCAAGACTTCCAGGGATAATAGACGAAAAAACAATTAAGTCAGCTAAAACCATTAATGATTTTGATAATGCGGTCACTGCCATTTTATATGCTGCGACCGATGCAAGTGGCTACTATGCTAAAAATGCATCGAAACCCCGGCTCAAAGAAATTAGGTTGCCGGCTTTGATATTAAATGCAAAAAACGATCTATTTATACCATCAGAAACATTACCTAAGCCAGCAGAAGTTTCTGCAACCGTTACATTTAGAATATCCAGATACAGGTGGTCATGTCGGTTTCTCTGGACGCCAAAACTGGCTTCCAAAT